>ONUF01000001.1 GCA_900321005.1 uncultured Bacteroidales bacterium
GTTATTTTTCAATTCTTGATTTGTTTTGTTTTCTCTCCCAGTACGCACCATCTGATAACAGGAATTCGGCGTATTAGTTCTACTAACAGCGGCGACAACGTAAATACGGCAACCGTAAGCAACACGTACATCGCAACCGGAGGAAGCGTTGTATAAACCTTCATGCTATACCCCAAACCGGAGATGATTATATAGTGAACTACATAGATAGCAAAACTATTGCGGCACATGTAATCTGCAAACTTGGATTTCCGGTCATCAAAGCAGGCAGCGAACCATCCGATCATGGCAAGACACATCAGCCATCCATATACACAATTGAGTGGACTGCTTAGGTACACAGGAGTCGTGTTATCTTCACCGAAGGTAGTGATTAATAATGTTATACCGCTTGCTACGGCGCACACCATCAGTGGTATCCATCCTTTTCGTAATGACGTTAATACATTTTCATGCGAGAAGACGAAGTATCCGCTCAAAAAGAAAAGAAGATAAAAGAATGGTTTGTATCCGTTATAAAGACCATCCAAACTTTCGGGACGAGGGTTCATGATCAGCGTTCGGGTACCTAACCAATACAATACGCCCAACAGGATAATTCCTGCCAAACCCATCTTCCCGCAGAACCCGTAGAACCGATCTTGTGCATCCACCTTCCGAACGAGCAGCAAAACCAGACTGAACAACCATAGATCCTGTATAAACCATAACGGACCTGTTCCGCTCAGCGACCACGCCACATACTTAATGATGCCCGGAGTGTCGGCAAGCATGTCTATTCCATTCGTATAACTAAGTGTATGCGTGTTGAAATAACCGGCGATCCATTGAAAAACAAATAATCCTATTGTAGCAGGCACTAATAACTTGCGGGTGCGGCTTTGAAACCACTCTTTCTCCGAATGTGCATCCAATGCGTACCGGGCACTGATACCTGCCAGCAAGAACAAAAGAGGCATGAACCAAGGATAGAGCAGATACATCACAAAATCTTGGTACTGAGGACCTCCGAAGCCACCTATTCCGCCTACTACCCCTTTGCCGTTGTAGTAGTAAATAACGTGGTAAAAGAGTACCAGCAGTACGGTCACCCAACGTAAATTATCGATCCAATGTTTTCTTATGGTTTGTAGTAACTTTCTTCTAAGATTTTTTGTGCGTCCGGTTCTGCCATCAGTTCCTGCAGGCTCACGGCTTCATTATGCGCCATATAACTCTCTGCAATACGCCAACCGAGCCATATGCCCAAGCGCCCCGGGGCATCTTGTGACACCTCTGACGTGAATGGCCCATCGTTCAGATAACTCGTCAATACCAGACTCTCGGTCTTGAAAAGATCGCGTTTGTCCATCACGAGGTGCCAGATCGCTTCTTCGTTCTTCACACACCAGTTCCATTGCTCTTTCGTCCATCCCATGATTTCATACCCCGGCAGTTCATCAAAGATCTGCGCCGTCAGGTACATCACCTTCCCTCTGTACATCATCTGGTCTAACAGCCGGCTTTTGGTACTCGTATAAGGGATCGTTCGGAACAGGTACGCACTCACTACATCCACCGGGATACACTCCTTGCGCATCGTCTGTTTCTGGTACTCATATACTACGCGGTTGTAATACTCATAATGGCTCCCCAGATACATGTCCGCGCCGACACCGATGAGCTCGTCGTTGAAGTAGATAGGCGTCTGAAAACCCGATACGAACAGATAGAACGTCGGCAGTTCCGTCTCCGGATAGAGGTAACCGATTCGCGCAAAAGCCTTTCCAAGCGCTTGCTCCAAATCCTTTACGTCCGCAAACACCTCTTGCTCCTTCGCGTTCGTCTGCTTGAAGCCGTACATCGTATCGTTCAGAAACAGCGGTAACTGCTGCTCCAGATACAAAGTATCTGCCGACGGGATGCCCAAGATATCTTCTACCCACAAGGGCATAAACTCCGGGTACTCGTCATACAGCACTTTCACATCCTGCGCCACGGTCGCCTCGTGCACATTCAGCAAGGCCTTGTCGAAGCGCACAAACTCCACCGTCTCCGGCTCCAAATCCTTCGGGAAATAGGTCCGACCTTTGTTACACGCGCAAAGGGCAAACAGACACGCTATAAAAAGATATTTTTTCATTCGATCACTCCGTCTTTGATTTCGATGATGCGGTCGGCAATCTGCGCCAACTCCTTGTCGTGCGTCACGAGCAGAATCGTCTGACCGTACTCTTTGCGTAACTGCAGCAACAAATCGCTCAACTCTTTCTTGTTTTTTTCGTCCAGACTGCCCGTCGGTTCGTCGGCCAGGATGATGTCGGGACTCATCATCAACGCCCGTGCGGCCGCCACACGCTGTTTCTCACCGCCGGACAACTCATTCGGCTTATGGTCCATTCGGTCACCGAGCCCTAACTCACGCAGTAACTTCTCGGCCCGCGGTTTGTACTCGCTCTCTTTCTGACGCGCGATCATCGCCGGGATGCAGACATTCTCCAGCGCCGTGAACTCCGGCAAGAGTTGGTGGAACTGGAAGATAAAACCGATATGCTTGTTGCGGAACGCCGCCAACTCGCGGTCTTTCATCGCAAAGACCTTCGTCCCTTCGATAACCACTTCGCCTTTCGTCGGCCTGTCCAGTGTGCCGATAATTTGCAGCAAGGTCGTCTTTCCCGCACCGGACTTACCGATGATGGCGACGATCTCACCTTTCTTCACGCTCAGGTTCACGCCCTTCAGCACTTCCAAGTCTCCGAAGGACTTATAGATGTTCTTAACTTCTATCATATTCCAATCATCAATTATCAATTATCAATCGTCTCTCTCCGTTTTCTTGCGGCTCGATCTTCACCCATACCGTGTCTTCCGGCAACAAAGCCTCAATCTTCTCCGGCCATTCGATGAAACAATAGTTGCCCGAATACAGATATTCTTCCGCGCCGAAATCCATCGCCTCGCGGATATCCTTCAACCGGTAACAATCGAAATGGTACACCTCGCCCTTGTACGGGTGTTCCACATCATACACATTCACGATCGCAAAGGTCGGACTGTTGACGATATCGACCGAACCCATCTGCTCGACTAACTTTTTGATGAAAGTCGTCTTACCCGCACCCATCGCTCCGTCGAACGCAAACACCCGATGCGGTTCGTTTGCCTTCAAAAGTTCCAACGCACTCACTGTCTCATTTTTCTCATTCAATATCAAAATGTTGGAATTGTCGTCTAATTTCAGCGTATAAGTAGTCATATTCTTGCCTTTCATTCAATTCTCAGAGACTTATTTTGGCCTGAATTTGCTCGTAAATGTCTGATCCTCTGCGTTTTCCGAGCAATTTGATCCATTCGTCCTTGCTCGCTGCTCTAGCGCGTTTCACAGAACCGAAATGTGTCAGTATTTTTTGCTTCGTAACCTCTCCAACTCCCTGTAAATCATCAAGTTGGCTATGTATCTGGGCCTTGCTGCGCTTCGCTTTGTGGAACGAAATGGCAAATCGGTGCACTTCATCCTGTATATTCGTCAACAATCGGAACACTTCACTCGTCACGGGCATCGAGATCTCCTTCGGCGGAAAACCAAACAACAAAGTCTGCGTCCGGTGTTTGTCGTTCTTCTTCAATCCCGCTATCGGAATGCGTAAGCCCAACTGATCTTCCACCGCCTCGCGGATGGCATGCATCTGACCAAGACCTCCATCGGCGATAATCAAGTCCGGCATTTGTCCGTTTTCATCGAGCAAATGTTGGTATCGTCTTCGTACGACCTCGCGCATACTCGCATAGTCATCCGGACCCTCCACGGTCTTGATATCAAATTTCTTATAGTCGCTCTTACTCGGTTTCGCCATCCGATAAACCACGCACCCGGCTACGGCGCTCTCGCCTTGTATATTCGAGTTATCGAAGCAATCAATCCACTTCGGCATCTTCTCCAACCCCATCATCTGCTGTAACTCCGTCAGGATTCGTACACCCCTTTGCTCCGGATTGAGTTTATCGTCCTGTTTCAATCGGTCTAATTTATACTGTCGTACATTCTGCATCGCCAGGTCCAACAGTTTCTTCTTGTCTCCACTCACGGCAATATGGATATGCAGCGAATCATCAAAAACCTCCGGAATGAACGGAACAATCACATCTTTCGTCTCGCTCTCTAACCGCTCTCGTAACTCCATCATTCCCATCGCCAACAACTCCTCTTTCTCTTCCTCCATCTTTCGCCGGTACTCAATCGTCTGACCTTGCACGATCGATCCGTTATGGACATGCAGCATCGCGATATAGACCTTGTCATCCTGTTCGTCGTAACCGAAGACATCCGTATCTTTTGCCGATGAATTCGTGATAATTGTCTTGCTCTTGAACTGCTCGAGCAACTCGATCTTGCGCTTCAGATCCGCTGCTTCTTCGTATTTCATCTCCGCCGCCAGCGCCAGCATCTGCTCCTCTAACTGATGCCCGATCTCGTGCGCGTCTCCCTTAATCAACTTCCGTGCCTGGTCTATCCACTCGCCGTATTCTTCTTTTCCTTTTCCCTCGCAGATACCGCAGCAGTTCTTAAGATGGTATTTGAGGCACACCCGCACCTTCTTTTTCTCGATGGAATCGGCTGTTAGCGGCATGTTACAGGTTCGTATCGGATATAGTTTATGGATCAACTCCAACACCATCTCTACCGTATTGCCGAAACTGTACGGCCCGTAGTACTCCCCTGCTTTCTTGTTGATTGTCCTTGTCTTAAAGATCCGCGGATACGCCTCTTTGGTGATACAAATGCTCGGGTAACTCTTTCCGTCCTTCAGTAAGATGTTATACCGCGGTTGGTATTGCTTAATGAGGTTGTTCTCCAAGAGAAACGCATCCTGCTCGCTTGCTACAACTACATATCGTATATCCGCTATATGACTGACCAACTGCCGCGTTTTCGAAGATTGATGGTCCTTGTTGAAATAACTGTTCACCCGCCGGTGAAGGTTCTTGGCTTTACCTACATAGATGATCTGCCCGTCCTTGTCGAAGTACTGGTACACGCCCGGACTCTCCGGTATACGCTTCAGTAAGAGGGCAATATGATCATCCTTCTTATTCATTCACTTCTATTCCGAAGAGACAATCGACGTTCTCTGCTTTGCCTTCCAGATACTCGCGCCCGTGCAGACCTTCCAACTCAATGATACAATTGACGTAGATTTTCTTGACGCCCAGTTTCTTCACCAGGTTAATAGCCGCTTCCATCGAACCGCCCGTAGCCAGTATATCATCATGTATCAGCACGACATCATCCGGGCTAAGCGCGTCTTTGTGCATCTGGATAGTATCTTCTCCATATTCCTTAGCATAGGTTACCGAAACCGTCTCAGCTGGCAACTTGTTCGGCTTGCGGATAGGCACAAATCCTATACCGAGTTCGATAGCTACCGCCGGGGCAACAATAAAACCACGCGACTCGATACCCACTATCTTGGTAATACCGAGATTTTTATACCGACTCACAATCTCATCGCGCATCCACTTCAGGCACTCCGGTTTGGCCAAAGCTGTGGTGATGTCCTTGAACTGTATGCCTTTAATCGGAAAATCAGGCACATTACGAATCGCTTTCTTTACGTCTTCTGCTGTCATATAGTTGTTGTTTTTATGCTCTGTGTTCCACGTGAAACATTTTAGGTAGTTTGCTTTGCAAACTAAAATCGCTTATCTACCCATCAAAACGAGCAATACACTCACGTCATTCGGGCTTACGCCGGGTATGCGTTGGGCCTCGCCGATGGACTTCGGACGGATACGACTTAACTTCTGGCGCGCCTCTGTACTCAGACTCTGCACCTCCTCGTAATTGAAGCCATCCGGAATGCGTATTTGATCGAGGCGTTGCAACTTGGCTGCCTCCATCTGCTCGCGCTTTATATACCCCGCGTACTTAATCTGAATCTCGCAACTCTCCACGATCTCATCGGATAGATTCGCTGTCTTGGCTTTCAGTTCCGGCACTACTTCTGCCAGTTCTTTAATACCCACTTGCGGGCGTAAGATGAGTTCGCTGATCTTGCATCCCTCATGTAGCGGTGTACTGCCGATGGACTCCAACCATCCGTCGATACTTCCTTTGCGCACGGTGAAGGTCTGCATAAACTCGATGAAATCGGCGCAAGCTGATTCTTTCTTACACCATAAATCATATCGGTACTTATCTGCCAGCCCCATCTCATAACTTCGTTTGGTAAGTCGCTCATCTGCATTGTCCTGACGCAACAGGATGCGGTACTCGGCTCTCGAGGTGAACATACGATACGGTTCATCCACGCCTTTATTCACCAGGTCGTCTATCAGCACACCGATATAACTCTCGTCTCTACCCATCGTGAACGGCGCACCGCCATGCACATTGATATGGGCATTCACGCCGGCTACCAAACCTTGGCCTGCTGCCTCTTCATAACCCGTTGTACCGTTGATTTGACCGGCAAAAAACAGATTTTTAATCTGTTTAGTCTCCAGAGTGTGATGCAACTGAGTCGGATCAAAGAAGTCATACTCAATCGCATACCCCGGTCGGTACAGCACGATGTCTTCGAGTCCTTTCACGGTCTTTAGTCCCGCTAACTGCACTTGCCAAGGCAGGCTGCTGGAGAAACCGTTCACATAGTATTCATTGCTATCCACTCCTTCCGGCTCCAAGAATAACTGATGCGCTTCTTTGTCCGCAAAAGTAACGATTTTCGTCTCTATGCTCGGGCAATAACGCGGACCTATGCTCTGGATTTGTCCGTTGAAAAGGGGGGAATCTTTAAGCCCTGCGCGTAGCGCTTCATGCGTATTCGTGTTGGTATAAGTGATCCAGCAAGGCATCTGTTTTAAGCCCCGCTTTACGGTATCGAGATAACTGAACTGGTGCCAGGTGTTATCGCCATCCTGCCGAATCATTTGGTCAAAATGAATAGACCGTGCATCCACGCGGGCAGGTGTACCGGTTTTCATCCGGTCGCTCTTGAATCCCAGCGCTACCAACTGCTCCGTCAAACCATAAGATGCAGGTTCGGAGATTCGGCCACCTTTGACCTGCGTCTTACCGCAATGCATGAGTCCGTTGAGGAAAGTGCCGTTGGTGAGTACCACCGCCTGCGCCTCCATCTCGATGCCCAGGATGGTCTTTACACCGCATACCTTATTATCTTTGATAATAAGACTAACGGCGGTATCTTGCCATATATGGAGGTTCTCCGTACTGCTGAGTACTTTGATCCATTCCTCGATAAACCGTTTTCTGTCGCTCTGGCTGCGCGGACTCCACATAGCCGGTCCCTTGCTCTGGTTGAGCAAGCGGAACTGGATAGCGCTGCGGTCCGTGACGATACCCATCTGTCCTCCCAGCGCATCAATCTCACGCACGATCTGTCCCTTTGCGATACCGCCTACGGCAGGATTGCAACTCATCTGCGCGATCTTGTTCATGTCCATCGTGATCAGCAAGGTCTTACTGCCCATGCGGGCAGCTGCACTCGCCGCTTCACAACCGGCATGACCGGCGCCGACTACTATCACATCGTATCTGAAATCCATATTATTTTTTCTTTCTTCCTATGGTGTGTCCGCGATGATGCCAACCTAAAAGGCCACTGAAACTATTGGTGTGAATGGTTTTCAGACGCGGCACAAACGCGTTCTCTAAATGTCTTCTGTAGGTCACCTCGTTTGTGTTCGGATCAACCAATATGCCGATGATATCAAAGCGGGGTTCCTTTTCTATCCTTCGATATTTGATATAGGCGTTTGCTGCCGCTACCATCCTGCGCTTTTTGTCTTCATCTACATATTCCTCAGGAGACTTACCACCAAAAGTGGTAGTACGCGCTTTCACTTCAGCAAACACAATCTCTTTCTTGTTCTCTGCGATCAAGTCCACTTCCAGGTGACCCATACGCCAGTTATGCTCGAGGATCTTAAATCCTTTCTGCTCCAACATCTTTGCGGCCTCCGCCTCGCCGATGATTCCTATGGGATCGGTTACAAATGGCATCTTATCGCAATTGCTCCATACGCGCTGCATCCAACCTTAGAAGGATAAACAGCAGCAAGGTGAATCCCCATAATGAACTACCGCCGTAACTGAAGAACGGTAGTGGAATACCGATAACCGGCAACAATCCCAATACCATACCCACATTAATCATGAGATGGAAGAGGAAGATACTGGCTACCGCGTATGCGTATATCTGTGTGAACAGGCTGCGTTGCCGTTCAGCGATCTCTATCAGGCGTAGGATGAACCATAAATAGACCAATAAAACCCCGATGGAACCGACAAAACCCCACTCTTCACCGACCGTACAGAAGATGAAATCCGTGTCCTGCTCCGGCACAAACTGTAACTTCGTTTGGGTACCTTTCAGATAGCCTTTCCCGAAGAACCGTCCGGAACCAATCGCAATACGGGCTTGGTTGACATTATACCCCGCTCCCGCCGGGTCTTCCTTCATACCCAACAGCACTTCGATACGGATGCGCTGGTGGGGTTGCAGCACTTTCTGGAAGACGAAGTCGCAGGCCTGTGTATAACCAATGCAGAACAGACTGAAGGCCGCCACTAAGAGTAACATGTACTTGCGCCAATAGAGACTGACGAAGACGGTGTATAGCATGAGTGCTACCACGACGCCTATCGAAACCCAGTTAAACGGAACGGTTATCCAGATGTTGATTAGCAGACAGATACCATAGATGACGATAACGCTTCCTACGAGAATAAGCGCTTGCCATCGCATCTGATGTTCCTTACAGATAAAGAAGATCTCTACTACCGTCAGCAATAGCATACAAGTGAGCATGCCGACGCTACCACTGCCTAAAGGCAGTGCAGCTTCACCCCAACGGATACTGATGATGAAAAGTGCTACCGCTGCTACACCGGTCCATAACACATAACCGCTCATGCCCTGGCGATAGAAAACCAACAGGAAAGCGGCAAAGACGAGTGCTGAACCCGTCTCTTTTTGTAATACCATGATGATCAGCGCCGGAACACCGATGAGCGCAAAAGGTACGATCAAATCGCGCCAAGTACGCAGTTTGTATTCATACCGTCCCATATATTTGGCTACGGCGAGCGCTACTATACACTTGGCAAATTCCGCGGGTTGCAGACTCACCGGACCCAAGGATATCCAGCTCATAGAACCCTTGATGTCGTGCGCTAAGAAAGGTGTCGCCAACAGCAGTAAAAGCATCGCCCCGTACGCGATATATGCCAACACATCATAGGTCTTATAGTCGATAAGTAATAGGACAATGCCCATCACGAGCGATCCCATGATCCAAGCAAACTGCTTGCCGGCGCGGTTGGAGAAATCGAAGATACTGGTTTGGTCAAAGGTATAGCTGGCTCCATAGATATTCAGCCAGCCGAAAAAGACCAGAAGCAAGAAAAGACCGATGGTGGTCCAATCCACATGCTGCCATATGTTACCACTTCTTGACGCTCTCATTGAGTACTGCTTCTCCTATGCGTTTGCGTAAATCTTTGCGTTTCACTTCTCCGGTGAGATACTGCTCAATCATCATCGTCGCTACCGGGCATGCCCATGTAGCACCGAAGCCGGCGTTTTCTACCACTACCGCTACCGCTATCTGCGGATCCTCCACCGGCGCAAAACCGATGAAGATGGCGTGGTCGCGTCCATGTGGGTTTTGTACCGTTCCGGTCTTACCGGCCATATGCAGGCTATCGATTGCATAATGGCGTCCTGTACCGTATATCATCACGCGATGCATGCCTTCTTTGACCACCTCGAAATGTTTCTTTTTTATGGATAAGTCATGGCGGTGTGTGAGCATGGAGTCGTTCTTATTGAGGTGCGGAGAGATATAATAGCCTTCGTTGGCTATCGTAGCTGCTTGGTTGGCCAACTGCAAAGGCGTGACCAGAATCTCTCCCTGACCGATACTGAGCGAACGAATCGTGATGGCTTTCCATCCGGTTTTACCGTAGAATTTATCGAAGAGACGCGTGCTGGGGATACTACCCGCCGCTTGTTCGTTCAAGTCGGAATCCGTGAAGCGCTGACCCAATCCGAAGGACATCACCGCCTCGCGCCATAACTCATAGCGATGACGGAAATCCTCATTGTCTTTGCCGTATCCGTCCATCTGCAGCAGGTCGCGGAAGGCACACCAGAAATAGGGGTTGCAACTCTGCTCAATCGCCCGATCCAGCGCTACGGGTGAACCGTGATGGTGGGTACATTTGATAGGCGTACTACCCGGACCCGAACAAGGATAAAGCGTGTTCGGCGTGATAGCTCCTTGCTCCAGACATACCAGCGATTGAACGGTCTTGAAGGTCGATCCCGGCGGATACATCGCCTGCGTAGCGCGGTTCATGAGCGGTTTGGTCTTGTCATGCAGCAGCGTGTTGTAGTTCTTGCTACGCTCTTTACCCACTAAAACCTTGGGATTCCAACTGGGGTTGGATACCAATGCCAATATCTCGCCGGTCATGGGTTCGATTGCTACTGCACTGCCGATTTTACCGGCCAATAATTCTTCTGCGAGCAGTTGCAACCGGATATCCAACGTGGTATACAGATCCGTTCCGGCTTTTGCGGTTTTGTCTAAGGCCCCGTTCTGATAGCTGCCTTGCATTCGTCCGCGCGAGTCGCGCATCAGCACTTCGACTCCTTTCTCTCCGCGTAACTCTTTCTCGTAGGTGCGCTCCAAGCCGTCACGGCCGGAGTAGTCACCGCGGGCATAGTACGCATCATGGTCGATATCATTTTGGTTAACTTCACCTACCGAACCCAACACATGCGCTGCGGCTTTATAAGTGTAGTCGCGTAAGGTACGTTTTTGGATATGAATGCCGGGGAACAGGAACAGTTCTTCCTGCAGCGTAGCGATATCCTCTTTCTTGAGCTGACTCATGAAAACCTGCGGTGTCCATCGGGAATATCCGCGATTCTTACGCCGGTCTTTGATTTCCGCGATGCGCTCGTCAAACTCCGCCCGGCTGATTTTCAGACATCGGCAGAAAGCGACCGTATCCCAATCGGCTTTCATGTCGCGCATCACCATCGTCACTTCATAGATCGGTTGGTTAAAGACGAGTAACTCGCCGTTACGATCGTATATCAAGCCGCGGGAAGGATAGATGGTCTGTTTGACCAAGGCATTGTTATCCGCCTGATCTTTGGTCGATTGATCGATGATCTGCAGATAAAATAACCGGATGATATACACCAATACAACCACAACGGCAATGCCGCTGATGACGTACCGGCGTTTATAGTACAGGTCGTTAATCATCTGTATCTCAGAGCGTTATACCCTATTATGACGGAAATGGTAACTAAGCTGCTCACGATGGTCTCTGCCAACACAAAACCTATATGCGCCCAATTCCACGCGGCCAACAGGAAGACTATCAGATGGTGAACAACCACCAGAATGACTACATATCGTAACAGCGCCTCCATGCCCAAGGCACGCAGACTGATTTGCTCATTCAATCGGTCTTTGTCATTCACGATAGCGCCTATCAGATATGGACGGATGAACATGATGAAGATACAAGCGGCGGTGTGGACCCCTAAGGAGTTGCAGAACACATCCATGATCAATCCCACGACCGCCCCAATAATCATATCGGCGCTGTGCGACAAGGTGATAGGCATCATCAGCAGGCAAAGGATATAGATATACGGATGGCATACCCCAAGTAGCTGCAGCTGGTCAAAAAGCAACACCTGCAGGATCATCACAATGATATACCTTCCTATTTGTTTAGTCCAATCCATTCTCTAACTGTTCTAATTCTACCTGATCGGCATTTTGTACCACCTCTACATATTTCAACCGCTTGAAATTGGTATGTAAGCGCACGCGGATGCGATAATACGACTCGCCATCCTTTAATACGCTACTTTCTACGATTCCAACGGGAATTCCTTCGGGGAATACGGGACTCAAACCACTGGTCACAATCGTATCGCCCGGGTTCACGACCATGTGTGCCGCTACATCGGCCAACTGCGCAAAACGACAGTCTTTTCCGTTCCATTGGAGCGTACCGATATAGTCGTTTTTCGTAAATCGGCAACTGAGGTTGGTATGCGTATTGATAATCGGCAAAACAACACTATAGTTCATGCCTACTGTGCGTACGATGCCCACTACACCATCCGCGTTACGAATTCCTTGGCCGCGTTGGATACCGTCCACGCTACCCCGATTGATCGTCAGGTAGTTATGCAATTGGTCGGTCGTCATGTGTACCACTTTCGCCGACTCATAATGGATGACATCTCTGTTTTTGGCCGAATCCATCGAGCAAATCTGATTGCGTAGCGCCGCATTCTCTGCCGCTAATTCTTCGTTCACACTACGCAAACGGAAATAGTTTGTTATCTCCGCCATCTGCTCGTGTTGCCATGCTACGAAATCATTGGACGTACTCAGGATACTGCTTCTCGGATACGCATTGTTGTATGAGAATAGCATAAATGCAGCAACTTCCAGGATGATAAATACCAGGAAGTTGCTATACCGCAGCAGTATCTTGAGCAAATTCTGCATGCCGTTTCAGGGAATTAACGGAGCAGGAATCCGAAGTTATTCACATTCTTCAGCGCTACGCCTGTACCGCGAGCAACCGAGTGCAACGGATCGTCGGCTACGTGGAACGGAATAGTGATCTTATCCGTCAAACGGCGTGCCAAACCATGCAGTAACGCACCACCGCCGGTCAGGTAGATACCGCGTTTTACGATATCGGAGTACAACTCCGGGGGAGTGGTCTCCAGCGCCTGAAGAATAGCGCTCTCGATCTTCGATACACTCTTTTCCAAGCAGTGCGCGATCTCTTGATAGCTTACCGGAACGGACATCGGCAGTGCCGTCACTTTATTCGGGCCGACTACCACGAAATCTTCCGGCGCATCCTCCAATTCCGGCAGGGCGGAACCTACCTGAATTTTAATACGCTCTGCCGTCGGTTCATCGATGCGCAAGTTGTGCATACGCCCCATGTACTCGATGATATCCTGGTTGAAATCGTCACCGGCGATCTTGATGGACTTGTTGCTGACGATACCGCCGAGCGAGATCACGGCAATCTCCGTCGTACCACCACCGATATCAACAATCATACAACCCTCCGGACTCTCTACATCCAATCCGATACCGATAGCCGCAGCCATTGGCTCGTAGATCATGTAGATGTCGCGTCCTCCTGCGTGCTCCGACGAGTCACGCACGGCGCGGATCTCCACCTCGGTCGAACCAGAAGGAATACAAACCACCATGCGGATGGAGGGGGTGAATAGACGCGCTTGCTTCGGAATCATCTTGATCATACCGCGAATCATCATCTCGCAAGCATAGAAATCCGCAATCACACCGTCACGTAAGGGGCGTACTGTACGAATCATCGAACCACCCTTACCAATCATCTGTTGGGCCTTGCGGCCGACGGCAACCATCTTGTTGTCCGCCATAGAGATAGCGACTACAGAAGGCTCATCCACTACAATCTTATCATCACACATGATGATGGTGTTCGCCGTTCCTAAGTCGATCGCAATCTCTTGAGTAAAAGAAAAAAGTCCCATATATTAGTGTTGTTTTAAGTGCGTATTTCGGAAAATTGTGCAAAATTACAACTTTTTTTTCATATATGCAAGCGCGCGCGAATTTTTTTATTTTTTTATAAAAAAGTGTAGGGTGTAAAAACAGGCAAAAAAAAGGTGATAACTTTTGATCGTTATCACCCCTTGCGCTCCCTCTAGGACTTGAACCTAGGACCCCCTGATTAACAGTCAGATGCTCTAACCGACTGAGCTAAGGAAGCGAAATCGGCCGCAAAAGTACTGCTTTTTTTTTATATACGCAAGTTTTTTTCAAAAAAAATTTGTATCTTTGCAAAGTTTTTTGATAATTAACCCGATTTTTGGTAAAAAATACGACAAAATGAAGAAAATTCTCGGATTAGGTAATGCGCTGACGGACATCCTCTTGCAGGTAAGTGAGGACGATCTGCGTGAACTGGGTTTTCCGAAAGGGAGTATGAATCTTATCTCGATGAAACAGGCGGAGGAGATTCAATTTCGTTTTGCATCTGTGCGTAAGCGCATGGTAGCCGGAGGATCGGCCAGCAATGCGGTGAACTGTATCGCGGCCTTAGGTGGTAAAGCGGCTTTCATCGGTAAAATCGGCAATGATGAGGTGGGCGATTTCTACCGCGAAGACATGATCAAGAACGGAGTCAAGCCCATCCTGTTGCTGTCGCAGCAAGCGATGTCCGGTTGTTCCATCGTGCTGATCACGCCGGATGGCGAGCGCACCTTTGCTACGTACTTGGGAGCTGCGGCTGAGTTGTGCGCCGATGACATCCAGAAGGATGCCTTCAACGGATATGATATCTTCCATATTGAGGGATACCTGGTGCAGAACCACGACCTGATTGAGAAGGCCATCCGATTGGCGAAAGAGTCCGGATGTATGGTATCTCTGGATCTGGCTTCCTATAATGTGGTCAATGAGAACCATGCTTTCCTCAAAGACCTGATCAAGCAATATGTGGATATCGTTTTTGCCAACGAAGACGAGTCTTTCGCCTATACTCATCTCAATCCGGAGGAGTCTGTGCAGGTAATTGCCGAGCAATGCGATATCGCTGTGGTGAAGGTTGGTAAGAACGGATCGTACGTACAACAGGGTAGCAAGCGCCATCATATAGGAGCTATTACGACCAGTTGTACCGATTCCACCGGTGCCGGAGACCTTTTTGCGGGAGGATTCCTTCATGCGCTGAGTGACGGATTTGACATCCGCCGGTGTGCCGAGATCGGAACCATCGCTGCCGGCCGCGTAGTGGAGATTGTGGGTACCAAACTGAGTGATGAGACTTGGGACGAGATTCGCAGGATATGCGCTCTCTACCGCGGATTTATGCAGAAATACGATAAAGAATAAAATCACTGATATGAAATACATACTCTATCCTTTTTACGTACTCTATCAATATTTGATAGCCTGGCCGCTGTTGGCTGTACTGACGATGTTCACGGCGATTTTCACCGTTTGCACCGTCCATTGGCGTAACGCGGAGTTTGTGCATAAGGTGCAACAGTTCTGGTCGCGCTCGTTTTTCTGGTTGATGTTTTTGCCCGTTTCTATCGATGGAATCGAGCATATTGAGCCGAAACAGAGTTATGTTTTTGTGGCGAATCATCAGTCGATGTTCGATGTATGGCTAGTGTACGGTTGGTTACCGGTGATCTTCAAGTGGTTGATGAAAGCGGAGTTGCGTAAAGTGCCGTTTGTAGGCACGGGGTGCAAGGCGGCAGGACATATCTTCGTGGATCGCCGCAATGCGAAAGCCGCGATGGAGAGTCTCAAGGAAGTAGAGAAACAACTGGTGAACGGCGTCTGCACGGTGATCTTCCCGGAAGGAACGAGGTCGCTTAACGGCGAGGTGGGACGATTTAAGCGCGGAGCATTCCAGATTGCGGTGGAGTTAGGTCTGCCCGTAATCCCATTGTCGCTCACTGGTTGTTTCGAAGTGTTACCCAAAGGTAAAGCGTATGTGACGAGACATCCCGTACATATGCATATCGGTGAGCCGATTGACCTGAAGCAATTCAAGAATGCAGAAGGAAATATCGATGCCAACGCGGCGATAGAGGCCGTGCGCAATGCAGTTATTGAAGGAATAAACAAATAAACAACAATATGTATTCTGATCCCCAATCGTGTCTCTATTGTCAGAACAATGAGACACTACATAACCTGATGATCGAGATTGCGCATCTGCGTGTCTCGCGTGCGTTTTTATTTAAGGAGCAGACCTATCACGGTCGTTGCCTGGTAGCGTATGACAAACATGTGAATGACCTGAATGAGTTGAGCGATGAGCAACGCAATCTCTTTATGGCCGATGTGGCGCAAGTGACGCGCGCCATGCAGAAACTCTTCAAGCCGGAGAAGATTAACTACGGCGCCTATTCCGATAAGTTGAGTCACTTGCATTTCCATTTGGCTCCCAAGTATGTAGACGGGCCCGATTACGGCGGAACATTCCAGATGAATCCGGGAAAAGTCTATCTCTCTGAGGCAGAATATGCTCAAATGGTTGAGGCGCTGCGCAAAGAACTGAAGGCTGAAAACTGATTACTGAAAGCTGGATGCTTTTTAAGGACATTATAGGACAAGAAGCGACGAAACAGCAGTTGCGTCAAGCGGTGCGTGAGGGACGAATCCCCCACGCCCAACTCTTCACAGGTATAGCCGGCATAGGTAAGTTGCAGTTAGCCTTGGCCTATGCCCAGTACCTGAATTGTCCGAATAGAACGGAAGAAGACAGTTGCGGCACATGCCCCACTTGTCTGCAATTCCAACATCTGCAGCATCCGGATCTGCATTTTGCGTTCCCGATAGTAAAAACCGATGATTATAATCGGTGCGATGACTATGTGGACAGTTGGCGGGAAATCATCCTAAAGAAACATTATTTTGATTTGGATGATTGGCACAAAGCCTTGGGCGTGGAGACAAAACAGAGCATGATCTATGAGAAAGAGAGTCAGGAGATCATCCACAAACTGAGCCTCAAACCCTACGGGAACGGCTATAAAGTGATGATCATCTGGCAACCGGAGAAAATGAATGCCGATTGTGCCAATAAACTGCTCAAACTGTTGGAAGAGCCACCCGCACAGACGGTTTTTCTCTTGGTGAGCGAGCATCCCGAACTGTTGCTGACGACCATCCAATCGCGTGTGCAGACGATTCGTGTACCGCGTTTGCCGGATGAGACGATTGCAGACGCGTTGGTACAAAAAGGCATCGCTCCGGATCATGCCGCCGATATAGCCCGTATTGCAAATGGCAGTTATCTGGCGGCACAGAAAAAAGCCGATGAATCCGAGGAAAATCAAGTAGAACTGAACGATTTCATTGCCCTTTTCCGGAATGCGTTTACCGTGGGTGTGCTTCGGGATCCGCAGAAGAAATACGAATCTCTCAAGGCTCTCCGCAAATGGAGTCTCGACATGGCAGACAGCAAAGTGGGCCGGGAGAAACAGAAGCATTTTCTGCAATATGCCCAGCAACAGGTGCGAGAGAACTATATCCGCAACCTGGCGCAACCGGACTTGAATTACCAGTTGGCGGCGGAGCGGGAGTTCTCTGTGAAGTTCGCGCCGTTTATTCATGACGGAAATGTAGAAGAGATCATGAACCAACTGGAGTTGGCCGAAAGACAGATAGAGCAAAACGGCAATGCAAAAATTATCTTTTTTGACCTTTGCCTGCAAATGATAGTATTGATTAAAAAACCGAAGAAATGAAAAAATATACCGTAGGAGCGGAGCATAATGAATTGGGGGCTGCGGCGACCAAGCGCAACTCGGCGCATATGTTGCCGGTGAGCGATTGGTTGAGTGACCTGCCGGAGAACACCCAGTTGACCGACCTGATAGAGGTACAGTTTAAGAACACCCGCAAGGGATATTTTCACAATTCCAATCATCTTCCTTTAGAGAAAGGCGTCAAGGTAGTCGTGGAGGCCAACCCCGGATACGATTTGGGTGAAGTGGTATTGACCGGCAAGTTGGTGGAGTTGCAGATCAAGAAGAATAAGATCGATACCTCGCGTTATGAGATTCGTCAAGTGCTTCGTATTGCTACCGAAGAAGATTTGGAACGCGCGCGCCAAGCGCATGCACGCGAGCAGGAGACGATGATTAAGGCGCGCCAACTCGCCAAATCGTTGGGATTAGAGATGAAGATAGGCGATGTAGAGTATCAGGGAGACGGGTCGAAGGCTATCTTCTTCTATATCGCAGACGGGCGCGTGGATTTTCGCCAACTCATCAAGGTGTACGCCGAGACTTTCCGTATCCGCGTGGAGATGAAGCAGATCGGTGCGCGTCAGGAAGCAGGCCGTATCGGCGGAACGGGTCCTTGCGGGCGCGAGTTATGTTGCTCCACCTGGATGATCAATTTCTCGTCCGTAGGAACGGGAGCGGCGCGGTTACAGAATATCTCGCCCAATCCGCAGAAGTTAGCGGGCATGTGCGCCAAACTCAAATGTTGTCTTAACTACGAAGTGCCGGTATATGAAGATGCATCGAAAGCACTGCCGGGGCGTCATATACAACTGGAGACAAAGGATGCGACATACTATCTCTTCTCTACCGACCCGCTGGCAGGAACAGTGACCTATTCGTCCGATCAATCCGTAGCAGCTAACTTACAGACTATCAGCACCAAACGCGCCCATGAAGTGATTGCGATGAATCGTCGCGGAGAGAAACCGCTTACGCTGGAAGGCAATAAGGTGGAAACGCCGGAGATCGGGTATGTACACAATGTGGGGCAAGATGTGACGCGTTTCGACCGTAAGAAAAAGAAAAACTTCAGAAGATGAGAAGAAGTGTTTTTATACTGCTAATAGCCGCTATAGCGAGTCTGCTATCCGCTTGCTCGCATGATATCGTTTATAGTCGATTTATGCCGATTCCATCGGATAAATGGGCAGTAGACAGTGTGCTCCGTTTCGACTATGCGATTTCGGATGCGGCAGCCGATTATCGGATGATCGTGTACGTCCGTCATTCGGAGCGCTATCCGTATCAAAACATGTGGTTGTTTATCGGTGACGGGCAGCGCCAAGACACGATTGAGTTTTATCTGGCGGATGACAGAGGTCAGTGGTTGGGAGACCAGAACCACGGATTTATAGAGATGCCGGTTTTGTTGGAGGAGGAAAAGCATTTTCCGGATACGGGTGCATACAGCCTGACGATTCAGCACGGAATGCGTGACTCGCTCTTGCGCGGCATCACCGATATAGGCGTGGAGATTATACGGAATGGGGAAAAATAAACTCAAGAAATTTGCGGAGATGGAGACATTTGATAATGTCTTCCAGTGCGGAGTGCAAGCGCAGACAGATCCGATAGCGGGTCATTGGCGCGAGCGCTTTTTCCATAATGATCATCCGATAGTCTTGGAACTCGGTTGCGGCCGCGGGGAATATACGGTAGGATTGGCGGAGAAATATCCGGAGAAAAATTTCATCGGCGTGGATATTAAGGGCGCGCGTATGTGGGCCGGAGCAAAACAGGCTATTGAGAAGGGGCTTGGGAATGCCGCGTTTCTGCGCACGAATATTGAGTTTATTACTTCTTTCTTTGCCGCCAACGAAGTGGACGAGATATGGATTACATTCTGCGACCCGCAGATGAAGAAAGCCACCAAGCGCTTGACATCCACTTATTTTATGCAGCGCTATCAGCAGATCATGCGCCCCAACGGGCTTATTCATCTTAAGACCGATAGTCCATTCCTTTATACTTACACCACGGAGATGCTGCGGCTCAATCCGTATCCGATAGTCTGTACGACAGACGATTTATATGCCAAAAGTCTCGATTCCAACGCACTTTTTACGGATGCACGTGCGCTGAAGACGCATTATGAGAAGCAGTGGTTGGATCGCGGGATGAACATCAAGTATATCGAGTGGGAGCTAGCGCCGCTGACGAAATGGGAAGAACCGACCATCGAGATAGAGAAAGACAGTTATCGTTCATACGGACGCAACTATAACAGCGAAAGAAAGGAGCATCATGGCTAAGATTGTTGTTTTCACCGGCGCCGGAGTGAGTGCCGAGAGCGGACTGGGTACTTTCCGCGACAGTGACGGACTATGGGAGCACTACCGCGTAGAGGACGTGTGTACTCATGACGCGTGGTTGACGAACCCGCAACTATGCGTGAAGTTCTATAACGATCGTCGTCGGGACACCTTAGCAGCGCAACCCAATGCTGCGCATATCGCTATCGCGAAGTTACAACAGGTTTTTCCGGATACGGAGGTCATCACGCAGAATATTGATGACTTGCATGAGCGTGCGGGCGCAAAGCATGTGGTGCACCTGCATGGCGAAATTACCAAACTGCGCTCGTCTATCAACGAGACGGCTACAGTTCCCTTGGAGGGATGGGAGCAACATTACGGAGACAAGCATCCGGACGGATCCTTGCTACGCCCGTATATTGTGTTCTTTGGAGAAGGCGTGCCATACTTTGAACAGGCCTGTCATATTGCTTCGACGGCGGATATCATGGTTGTGGTAGGCACGAGTCTGAATGTCTATCCGGCAGCATCGCTGCTTCATTACACGCGCCCGGGGATTCCTATCTATTTTGTTGATCCGGGACAACCGGAATTCGGCAATTGGGCGAAAGCCATCACGCATATTAAGAAAAAAGCCACCGAAGGTGTACCGGAGTTGGTGGAGAAACTGATCCGCGAGAATGCATAAACCGCTTATTCGTATTTTATATTGGTTAGGATTCATGGCCTTGCTTACAGCGGTGGCCATGATACTTTGGATGGTAGTGAGTGGAGGCAGTCAGACGACGACCTCTCTCAAGTGGTTGCAATTCATGCAAACGGTGGCTACATTTCTGCTGCCTTCCATTCTCGGCGCATGGATATGGAGCGAAGAGCATAAGCCGTTCACGTGGTTACGCCTCACGAGCACTACACACTGGTCGCATTATCTGTTGGCGGTGGGTATTATGCTGTGCGCTGTGCCGGGAATTAACTTATTGGCGGACTTGAATAGCAGGATAGTATTGCCGGAAAGCCTCGATTTCATCGAGCAAATACTGAAACGGCAAGAAGAGGCTGCCGCCGCGCTGACGGAGCGCTTTCTGCAAGCGGACAATGGATGGGTGTTGCTGATCAATATCGGTCTGATGGCTCTCTTACCGGCTTTAGCGGAGGAGGTTTCTTTCCGCGGCACGCTCCAGCAGATCTTAGCGCAGGGTAAGCTGAAAGGACAGATCCATATTGCTATTTGGGCGACGGCATTCATCTTCTCTGCGATTCATATGCAGTTTTACGGATTTGTTCCGCGTATGCTGATGGGCGCGATGTTCGGTTATATCTTTGTTTGGACAGGAACGCTCTGGGTGCCTATCCTGATGCACTTCACGAATAACGGCCTTGCGGTAATGGCCTATTATCTGATAGGTGAGAACGAAGAGAGCAAAAATATCGCCGACACGTTTGGCGCCGGCGATACATGGTGGGTGGGAGTAATCAGTATTGTGATTACATCTCTGGGTCTACTAATATTCTACCGCAGAACTCACACACGATAATTTTCTTGCGTGTGCGGATATCCAACTGACGTTGAGCAGGGATCTTAGCGTGGCAACCGCCGCAGCTATCACGTTCTACTTTGACCACTGCCAAACCGTTGTGCGCATTCTTACGGATGCGGTTGAAAGCGGTGAGCAGACGCTCGTCGATTTTCTTGGAGATATCGTTGGCTTTGAGCATCAACGCTTCTGTCTCTGCTTTGGTCTCCGCGAGAATCTGGTCGAGTTCCGAACGCTTCTGATTCAGATCTACGGTGCGCTCCTCGATATTTTTAGTGGTAGCGGCTTTATCTTGCAGACGCTCCTCTAACTCTGCCGAGAAATGCTTGATCTTGCGTTGCGAAGCTTCGATCTCCAACTCCTGATACTCGATCTCCTTATTCAGGTTATCGAACTCGCGGTTGTTACGCACGGTGTTTTGTTGCTCTTTGTAACGCGAGATAGAGGCGTTGGCATTCTCCGTACGTACGCGGTGATCCGAGATCTGGGTCTCACACTCCTTGATGTCGTTCTCGATATTGGTCAGACGGGTCTTGAGACCTTCTACTTCGTCGGCCATATCTTTTACTTCCTGGGGTAATTCACCAGCCAGGGTACGCAAGCTGTCGATTTTCGAATTCACTTGCTGCAGTTCGTAGAGCGCGCGCAGCTTGTCCTCTACGGTTAATTCTTTTTTTGCCATACTTGTATAGGGGTTTTATCGTTATTACTGATGATGCATGTGACTCCGAGCGGTGCGAGGATATCACGAAATATCTCCCGCGCATGATGCTCCGAACACCAATGGTCGATATCGATGAGTCCGATACGTCCTTCCGCATCTTGGAATTCATGGTATTTGCAGTCGGCCGTGAGATAGACGTCTGCGCCTTGCTCGATAGCGGACTCGATGAATTCAGCTCCGCTGCCACCGCACAGGGCAACTGTTTGGATAGTCTCGTTGCGCGGGCGTGTGTAGCGCACGTACGTACAATCTAAGGTGTCATGCACGTGTGCGATAAAATCCGCGTAGGACATAGGAGCGGGTAGGCGGCCGATAACTCCAAGGCCTGTCGGATTCATCGGAGTATTCTGAGAGTTCGGAATGAGGATTCGGTAGTCGGTGATGCCGAGTTTGTCGGCCAAGCGGGTGTTGATACCTCCAACTACGCTGTCTAAAGAGGTATGCGCGGAGTAGATGGCGATATTATGTTTGATTGCCATCTCTACGATGCGAGCTTGCGGCGTTTGTCCGCATACCTGCTTGAGTCCGTGAAAAAGGAGGGGATGATGGGAGATAATCAGTTGGCACCCACGCTCAACAGCTTCAGTGACCACGGCCTCCGTAATATCCGTTGTCAAGAGGACAGATTGAATATCCAGTCCTGTGTCACCCACCTGCATTCCCGAGTTATCCCATTCTTCCTGGGCACTCCGTGGCGCTACAGATTCTATGCTATTGATGATTGCTCGTAAGAGCACTTATTGTTGCTCCTCTTCGTCCTTCACCGTGAAATCGGTGATACCGGCGTTGATGAGGATATTGTACCACTGTATCAATTTGCGGATGTCGGATGGATAAACGCGGTCGCGGTCCCAGTTCGGCAGCACTTCGTCAAACCAAGCCTGCAACTCCGCGTTCGAAGCTTTCTTCGGATCCATCGTCACTGCTTTCAGACCTTCTTTCTTACCGGCGTTGGTGAGTACTTCGCTCAGCGCGATATCATCTGCGTCCGTAAACATAGACACATCGCTCAGGGCAACGATTTTGTCGCGCGCATACGTCGGCATACGCTTACCATCTACCAGCGATTCAACAATCAGCATGTTGTTGCCGCGACTAACCAGTTTGTACAAACCCGGTTTTCCGGTAATTGCAAGAATGTTCTTTAGCATAGTAGCGGGACCCAGGATTGAACTGGGGACCTCATGATTATGAATCATGCGCTCTAACCAGCTGAGCTATCCCGCCAATCGCGCTTTTTAAGCGGCTAAAGGGCCACTTTTTCTCAGGCAAAAATGCCTTCGATTAAAAAGCGACGACAAAAGTACTGCTTTTTTTTGATATACACAAATATTTTTGCACTTTTTTGTTAAAAATCGTCACTTTAGCCCACAGCAACGCCGTTTTTGACGGGTGCAGAGACGGTAGTTACGACTAATTTGCCGTCTGCATCGACCGCAGAGAGGATCATTCCTTGCGATTCGATACCCATCATCTTACGCGGTGGGAAATTGGCGATGAAGAGCACCTGTTTGCCGACCAGTACCGACGGGTCGGGATAACTCTGCGCGATGCCGGAGAGGATCGTTCGTCCTCCCATGCCGTCATCCAGCGTGAATTGCAGCAGTCGCTCGGATTTCTTGACCGGTTGGCAGTCCAGCACGGTAGCTACGCGGATATCCATCTTATCGAACTCATCAATGGTAGTGGGTTCTTTGACGGGTTCCGGGCGCCAGTTTTTCAGTGCTTCTTCCTGCGCGGCCGCCTCATTTTCCTTTTTAATACGCGCGAGACGATCCAACTGCCCCTGAATAGCCGCATCTTCGATCTTCTCAAAGAGCAGACTTACTTCGCCGAGTGCATGATCCGCGGGCAACAAGTCGATACGACCCAGATCCGCCCATCCGATGGACGAATCGAGACAAAGCATCTTCTTTAATTTCTCCGATGAAAACGGCAAGAATGGCTCAAAAGCGATGGCTAAGTTCGCTGCTATCTGAAGTGACAGATGCAGGATGGTAGCCGTGCGATTCATGTCGGTCTTGGCGAGTTTCCATGGTTCGGTATCCGCCAGGTATTTATTTCCGATACGAGCGAGGTTCATCGCCTCTTTGAGGGCATCGCGGAAACGGAAGTTGTCGAGTAACTGCTCGAGTGTCGCTTTGACATTCTTGAACTCCTCGATGGTCTGCTTATCGTACTCCGTCAATTCTCCACATGCCGGCACTTTGCCTTCGAAATATTTTCCCGTTAAAACCAAGGCGCGGTTGACGAAGTTGCCATAGATGGCAACAAGTTCGTTGTTGTTACGCGCTTGGAAGTCCGCCCAAGTGAAGTCATTGTCTTTGGTTTCCGGCGCATTGGCAGTCAGCACATAGCGCAGCACATCCTGTTTGCCCGGGAAATCCGTCAGGTATTCGTTGAGCCAAACGGCCCAGTTGCGGGAAGTGGAGATTTTGTCGCCCTCGAGGTTGAGGAACTCATTCGAAGGCACGTTATCCGGCAGGTTATAACCTTGCGCTTTGAGCATTGCGGGGAAGACGATACAATGGAAAACAATATTATCTTTCCCGATGAAATGGATCATTCTTGTATCTTCCTGCTTCCACCATTTCTCCCACTTGCCATATTTCTGAGGCTGAGCGTCGCAGAGTTCTTTGGTGTTGGATATATAGCCGATCGGGGCATCAAACCATACATAGAGCACCTTTCCTTCCGCACCTTCTACCGGCACAGGAATACCCCAATCGAGGTCGCGCGTCACGGCGCGCGGCTTGAGTCCGCCGTCGAGCCAGGACTTACACTGACCATATACGTTCGGGCGCCATTCCTTATGGTTGTTCAGAATCCAATCCTCGAGCCATGCCTGATATTGGTCGAGCGGCAGGTACCAGTGCTTGGTCTCTTTCTTCGCCAGCGCATTACCTGTCTCGGCATTATACGGATTGATCAACTCGTCCGGCGAGAGGGTCGCACCGCATTTCTCGCATTGGTCACCATATGCACCGAGCGAATGGCAACGCGGGCATTCACCGCGGATGTTACGGTCGGTGAGGAAATGTCCGGTTTCGGGATCATAGAACTGCTCTGAAGTCTCTTCAACAAACTGGCCGGCATCATACATCGCGCGGAAATAATCTGCCGCAAACTGATGATGGATAGGCGAAGTCGTGCGCGAGTAGATATCATAACTGATACCGAATTGCTCGAAGGACGACTTGATGAGTTCGTGGTAGCGATCGACCACTTGCTGGGTGGTAATTCCTTCTTTACGGGCGCGGATAGTTACCGGAACGCCGTGCTCGTCACTTCCGCCGACGAACAGAACTTCTTGTCCTTTGAGGCGCAGATAGCGGGCATAGATATCCGCCGGAACATAAACACCGGCCAAGTGGCCGATATGAACGGGACCATTGGCGTAAGGTAGCGCAGCCGTGATTAAAGTACGATTAAATGCCATATTTTGTGTATTTTTTATACTAAAAATAAAAAAAATGTTCTAAAACCTTGCGTATATCAAAAAAAATCCGTACTTTTGCAGCCGCAAAACCGGTTTGGAACCGGAGCAAGTTATGCCATGCGGAGATTTCTTATTCCGAAATCGGGTGCAAAGGTACAACAAAAAAATGAAAAATACAAATTATTTTGTGAAAAATCGTCACTCATATGGAATTCTGCTGCTTGCGCTGCTTCTTTGCGGTAGTGCGAGTGCGAAGGTGGAGAATTACATCGGCATGTCTCTTAACGCAGGTGAATGGACCTTGCTTCCTTCCGGTAGTCAGTACACCGGTAGTCTCGGTGCAGCCGGTGGAGTAGGTTTTGTATATGAGTTGCGTGCCGGCTCGACGTATAGTCCGACGCGTTTCCTGTTTGATGTCGGAGTGGGAGCCTGGGGCGGTATGACGAGTTTCATGCAGTCGGCAGATCAAACCAAGGTATTGGAGAATCAGAAAGATTTGCAGATTCACAATCCCAATTCGCATCAGGAGTTTGATTATGTGTATGAGTTGAAGGGGCGTAGAGACCGCTATAATAATGTGGCAGCGCAAGTTCCGTTGATGGTTGGTGTGCAGCACAAGCGTTTCTATATGTTGGTCGGCGCGAAGTTGAATGCCAGCGTTTGGACAAAGACACAGACGGTTGCGACCCTCAATACCTACGGCGACTATACGCGTTACGGTCAAGGAGAGTTCCGCAATATGCCGGAGTACCAGTTCTTTGAGAACAAACGTATTAAGGGCGGCGTGCAGACGAGTCTGAACTTAGATGTGGATTTGAGTTTGGAGATAGGTGGTCGTATCGGCGGTATCGTGACGGATGCGGTGGGCTTTGACGTGCCGAAGGACCGCGTAGAATATCGCTTGGCGGCGTTTGTGGACTACGGTTTGTTTGATTTGCACAAGCAGGGATCGAATGGTATGCTGACTGTCACCGCGACGTATGATATCAATAAGAACTCGCCCGATTATATCTATAAGACCGAGACGATGATTGCTCCGAATAAGTTGATACTGAACGATATCATGTCCACCACCGGTTTTGCCAGTGCGGTAAAGAACCTGATGGTAGGATTGAAGTTCACGATTCTCTTCCAGATTCCGGAGCCGGGTCAATGCGTCATCTGTCGCGACGCATACGTATCAACCGTTGGTAGCGGCAGAGTCCGCAGCGGTGGAGTGAAGTACGAGGAATAGTTCGTCGGCACTCACTTCACGAATCGTACCTTCCTGGGTAACGGAAATGGCACCAGTCTCTTCCGACACCACGATACACGTGGCGTCGGATTTTTCTGTTATACCGAGCGCCGCGCGGTGACGAAGTCCGTAATGTTGCGGGATTTCTTGGTTTTTGCTGACCGGCAGGATACATGCCGCAGCGATGATGCGTCCTTCGCGGATGACCACAGCGCCATCGTGTAACGGAGTATTTTTAAAGAATATATTCTCCAATAATCGCGCGGACACCTGCGCGTCCAAGCGCTCGCCCGTATCCACGATCTCTTTGAGGCTGCCTTCTCCGGCCAGGACGATGAGTGCGCCGGTTTTGGTGGAAGCCATATGACGGCAGGCCTGCGTGATCTCCAGCACTTGTTGCCGCGAGGCCGTCTCGTCTTCATTGCGGCGGAAGAGTTGCCAGGACGAGAAACGCGCGCCGATACGGAAGAAGAACATACGTATCTGCTCTTGGAAGATGACGATGAGGGCGATGGCGCCGACGGAGATGATGCGGTCGAAGAGCGCACCGGTCAGGTCGAGTTGGAACACAAACGACACGAGGAACCAAACGACCACGAAGGCCAGAATACCCCAGAAGAGGTTGGAAGCGCCGGTCTTGCGAAGCAAGCGGTACATCTCATACATAATACATGCGACCAACAGGATATCAATCACATCCTTGAAGCTGAACGAAAAAGCTAAAAATTGCATAGCGTTATAAAATAGGATACTAGGGGCCTAGGGGACTAGGAACCTAGGAGGTTAAACAACTTAATGGTTTGCCGTGTCGCGGCTACATCGTGCGTGCGCAGGATGGTAGCGCCCTGCTCGAGGGCATACAGTTGCAACGCTTGCGTTGCTTCGAGACAAGTCTCCGGCGTCAGGCCTAAGGGACGCCACACCATGGACTTGCGACTCACGCCGACCAGTATCGGCAGGTTGTACGCGCGCAGAGTATGCATATCGCGCATGCACTCGTAATCGGCTTCGGTGCTCCCTATAAACCCGAATCCCGGATCGAGTATCAGGTCGAGGTCGCGCATCTTCGGCATGCGGGCCGGTAAATCCAGGTCTCCACGAAGGGTCCAAATATAGGATGCTTGCGCTTGACGGACCACTTCATACATCGATTCGCAGCCGCCGGAGATATCGTTGATGATCAGCGAACCGAATTGGTCTAAGGCGCGGCGGGCTATTTCCGGACGAAAGGTATCGACCGACAATTGCGCTTCCGGCAAGGCACTACGCAGCGCCGCCAAGGCGGGTTCCAAGCGACGCCATTCTTCTTCTTCCGAAGCAGGAGTGCTACCCGGGCGGGTGGAGCATGCGCCGACATCCAAGATGTCCGCGCCATCGGCCAGAGCCTGCTGCGCCCATGAGACTACGGCGTCCGTAGAACCCAAACGCGAAGCCGCATAGAAACTATCCGGCGTCACATTGCCTATCGCCATTATCTGCGCTCTCATACTGCGGAATGATACTTTTGCGGGTGCAAAGATAGTAAAAATTGCCGAAATATGCAAAAAAATCGAAAAAAAGTAATGAAAATTTTGCGTATATGGAAAAAAAGCAGTACATTTGCAGGCTGAATTACGTACGCATGTGCTGACGCGCGCATTTCGCGTACGGGAAAAATAAGTGTAGAATATATATAAACTTTATTAATTCATATGAAAAACGTATTTAAGTATCTCTTGATCGTTTCGGTGGCAATGGCTGCTATTTCGTGTAACAAGCGTGAGCTGAATACGCGTGTTAGTAACACCACCGGTTGGAATTATTTTGACCGAAAGACTACGAATTTTGAGGCCAATGAAGGTGTGGGTAACGTAAATCCTGTAGGTATGTTGCCTATTCAGGGTGGTTCGTTCACGGTAGGTGAGAAGGACGAGTTCCTGACCGCTCCGCGTAACAACGAGACCCGTACGCTGACCGTTAGTTCGTTCTACATGGACAAGTATGAGATCACGAACCTCAACTGGAATGAGTATCTGCACTGGTTGGATTTCGTCTTTGGCGCAGTAGCTCCGGAGATTGTTGACAAGGCTCGTCCGGACCATAAGGTATGGCGTGAGGACTTGGCGTACAACGATCCGTATGAGGACAACTATTTTGAGCACCCTGCTTTCTCGTTCTATCCGGTAGTAGGTGTTACGTGGGAGCAAGCGATGGCTTATGCTCAGTGGCGTACCGACCGTGTGAATGAGATGGCGCTTATCAATGCCGGTGCCATCACTATTCCGGCGTTTGGCGATTTGCAGCCGACGGATGATGAGGCTTACAAGGATGAGTGGGAGCAGCAGACGGGTTATGAGATGTTCTCTTACGAAGAAGTAAGTCCGGAGGATCCGGAGCAGACGGTGACGATGTATCGTCCGAGCTTCGAGTGGATTCGCGATAAGTTTGTCTTCAATACCGAGAAGTACCTGATGGATGCTTCGTATATGCCGGAATACGGCCGTCATCCGAAACGCGACAGTTACGGCGCAGACCGTAAGGTCAATATCGCTGACGGTATCTTCGTTACCGGTTACCGTCTGCCGACGGAGGCAGAGTGGGAGTTTGCGGCTTACGCACCTGTGGCGGGTGAGGATGGCCTGACGATAGAGGGTAAGGTTTATCCTTGGTCGGGATACCACCCGCGCGACATGAGTAAGAAGAACCTCGGTCAGCTGCAGGCTAACTTCGTTCGCGGTCGCGGCGATATGATGGGTGTCAGCGGTGCGCTGAACGATCGTCGTGTGATCACCAACCCGGTTGATGAGTTTGCACCGAACGATTTCGGTCTGTATAACATGGCGGGTAACGTGAACGAGTGGGTACTCGATGTATATCGTGAGACGACCTATCAGGAGACGAGCGAGTATAACTCCTTCCGCGGTAATATCTACAGCCGTCCGGTATTGGATGACAACGGTAAGTTTGAGATGGACTCCACCGGTTGCGTGAAGATCACTTGGGGCCGTGAGGATGATAAGCGTGACGTGCTGGATGGCGATTTCGCCAGTCTGTTCGACACCGACTATCCGCTGGATACCGTAGGCATCGAGAACCTCGCAGCTATCAAGACCGACCCGACGGATGTCCTTGCTCCGCGTATCACCAAGAAGAGCCGTGTTTACAAAGGTGGTTCTTGGGCAGACCGCATCTATTGGCTGAATCCGTCTACACGTCGTTACCTCGACCAAGACAAGAGTTCGTCGAAGATCGGATTCCGCTGCGCGATGTCCACGCTGGGTGACCAGATCCCGGGTACGCCGGTTGTTCGCAAATAATCTGAAAACTGAAAACTGATTACTGAATACTAACATGAATTTCCCTGATAATATTCGCTATACGAGCGAGCATGAATGGATTCGCGTTGAGGGTGACGAGGCGTTTGTCGGCATCACGGACTATGCGCAATCGGAGTTAGGAGAGATTGTCTTCATCGATGTACCGACTGTTGGTGAGACGGTAGGTCAAGGTGAGGTGTTCGGTTCTGTAGAAGCCGTTAAGACGGTGAGTGACCTCAATATGCCTGTAACGGGCGAGGTGCTGGAGTTGAACGAAGAGTTGGATGCAGCGCCGGAGTTGGTGAACAACGACCCGTATGGCAAGGGATGGATCATCCGCATTGCCGTGAAGGATGCTGCAGAGCTTGACAGCCTCATGGATGCGAAAGCGTACGAGGCAAGTCTCTAAAGCAGGTTAACTGCTGTTCAGAATAGGGTCGCCAATCAGGCGGCCCTATTTTTTGTAGGATTATACTTAGCGCCCATCCAAAAAAGAAAATAAAACCAAATAAACACAGCAAGTCTATCAATAATATATTATGGAACGTGTGCGCGGGCATGCGTACATGCGTAGAAAGGCCATTTTGCAAAGTAGAGTTTACAAAAATGGTGATAATTTTCCATTTTTGCTCAAATTTTGCACAATTATGTCGCAAAAAAGCAGTACCTTTGCAGCCGAAATATCATGTGTACCTGCGCCCACATGCATATATACGCCCGAAACTGCAAGTACTAAGCGTAAAAACACAAAGATAGGAAATGGCAAAAGAGATAGAGATATATAACCCAAGTGATGAAACGATAGTCACCTACCGCAGTGCAGATAGTGCTGTGCAGTTGGATGTGCAACTGTCGGAGGAGACGGTATGGTTGACGCAGGCGCAGATTGCACTCTTATTTCAGAAAGCCAAATCCACAATTAGTTATCATATTACGAATATTTTCAAAGAAGGAGAGTTGGATGAGAAAGTGGTTGTTCGAAAAATTCGAATTACCACTCCGCACGGGGCAATGACGGACAAAACACAGAGTGACGAACTAAATCTTTACAACCTGGATGTCATCATCTCTGTCGGCTATCGGGTTCATTCCGTTCAGGGTACTCGATTCCGTCAATGGGCGACGAAGGTGCTTAATAATTACTTGAGATACGGCTATGCGATTAGTAATCGCTTTGAGCGTTTGGAACAAAGAGTTGCAAAAACGGAAGCGCAAATAGAGTCTTTTGTACATGCAGCATTGCCGCCGAGAGAGGGAATTTTTGTAGATGGACAGATATTTGACGCATATGAATTTGTACAGAAACTAATAAAGTCGGCGAAGAAATCGATTCTGTTGATTGATAATTATGTAGATGAATCGGTGTTGGCAATGATGAGTGAGAAACAAGCCGGAGTGAAGGTAGAAATTTATACAAAGGAGTTAACAAAGGCTTTTCAATTGGCAGAAAAGAATTTTAATGCGCAGTATGGAGATTTGGAGATAAAGACGACCGATATGTTCCATGATAGATTTATGATCATTGATGATGCAATGATATACATCATTGGAGCATCGCTGAAAGATGCCGGCAAGCGGCTGTTTGCTTTCACACAGATGGATTCGACGCAGATAAGTAGCATCAAGGCAAGGTTGTGATCATTTTCGTGATGCCACGAAAATGATAGGACAACATAAAAATACAAAGGTAGAAAAACGATAATAATTAAAAACAAAATACATTATGAAAAACAATTTACTTAACAGATTGTCTAATGTAGTGAAAAAAGGAACAGGCTTGGCTTGTTCTTGGAGTCAGGTTGGACGGATGTCGGAAGGAGCACCCGATGAGCATCCGATGAGCATCCGATCAGCATCCGATGGAGAAAGGTGGAAACCTGCAGGCGAAAAGGGTTCAACCCGCGTATGGAAGCATGTAGCCATGATTTTTGCTGTACTCGTGATGAGTATCGCCAATATCGGTATGGCGTGGGGAACTAGCGGAATAATAACAGCTGCTTCAACAACTGATTTAGGAAAAGGAAATACTCCTCGATATGTTGTAGAACAAACAGGTGTCGGTCGATTGATGAAAAACGCAACGGGAAGTTCTTCTTGGTCAGCCTCTGATGGAAAATTAACTACCGGAAGTAATAAATTTGCACTGCAGACATACAATGCAATCAGTTCTATAGTTATAACAGGCTATGGTACAGGTAGTAACCGTACGTTCTCAAGTATGCGAGTAGGTACGACTACAGCGAATTACGCAGCGGCAGCAGCGACCGGTACTGGAACTATGTCTTCTACAGAATCAAGTCAAACGATAACGATAACGCCAAGTAGCACTATTGCAGCAAATTCATATGTAGAAATAACGCTTTCTGGAAATATATATATTTATTCGGTTGAATTGGTATATGCCGGTGGTGCTTCTGGCAAGAACATCTACCTTAAGCCGAATGGAATATGGAATGTAGATGGCGCTCGTTTTGCGGCATACTACTTTAAAAGTGCAGGTGACGGAAATGGCTGGGTAGATTTTTCCGATTATAACACTTGTACTCCAGCACTCAAAGCGACTATTCCTTCTGGTTACGACAAAGTTATTTTATGCCGAATGAATGGAGCTACAGCCGTTAACAATTGGGATAATAGATGGAACCAAACGGACAACCAGACAGTTCCTACGGGAAATGATACTTGTTGGACGATTTCTAATATAGACGGAAGTGGATCGTGGGGAACGTATACCGCCCCGACCTATACCATTTCATTCAATGGTAATGGTAGTACTTCCGGTAGCACATCGAGTCACACGGGCATTGCATGTAACGGTTCGCAGACTTTACGTGCAAACGGATTTAGCCGTACCGGTTGGACGTTTACCGGTTGGAACACTAGCCCTTACGGTGACGGAACGGCTTATGCAGCGGGTGCTACAATCAGCAGTATTACCAGCGACATTACGCTTTATGCCCAATGGGAGAAAGTAATGTACATGAAATCCAGTATGAGCTGGTGGTATGATGCGAGTGCGTGGTTTGCTGTGTGGGTAGCAAATGCGGATGAAAGCAAGCAAGCATGGGTAGCAATGACCAAAGCAGAGAACTGCTCTGACCCGGAAGTATATAAAGCAACTGTTCCCGGTAACGGTTATACCAAAGTAGTGTTCGTTCGCAAAAATCCGGCAAATATGACATTGGCTACTTGGGACAACAAGTGGAATCAGTCTTCCAAAGAATCCATGCCCACCTCAAATAACCAATTTACAATAACCGGCGGCAGTGACGACAACTGTACCGGTAGTTGGGGAACGTACTCCGCACCAACGTTGACCATTTCATATAATAACGGTGGTGGTTCGGGATCGATGAGCAGTCAAACAAGTATTGCTTGTGGAACGGACAAAGCGACAACTGCAAACGCCTTCACACGAGACGGCTATAGTTTTACCGGTTGGAAAGCAGATGTGGATGTAAAAGTAGGCGGTTCTACAAAAACAGCGGGTACACTATTGGCTGATGGTGTAACAATCCAAGACATTTCAAGTAATATTACACTTACGGCTCAATGGGAAGAAGTTGTAACACTCTATACGGTTACATATAATGTCAATGGTGGAGGAAGTGTGACGCCTACAAGTGCGACACAAGCTTCTTCCGGTGCTTCGGTAACGTTGCCGACACCGACATGGAGCGGTTATACATTTGAAGGCTGGTATAATGCCGGAACAAAAATCGGCAATGGAGGTGCATCCTATACTCCGACAGCAGATATCACCCTTTATGCACACTGGACGGATAATATCTCCGGCAAAGTGTTCAGCTTCATTGATAACAACTATGGTGATAAGTTCAAAGCATTCGACTTGTCCGGTTGGGTAACGGCCAATGGAAGTAATAAGGATAAAACTTACACCAATGGAACGACAGGTGTACAATTTGTAATAGATGATGGATATTGGGATAGTAAGAGTAATGCTATTTCCGCGTTAGCGAAATTCAAAGGTGGAACAAGTAACATGTCTATTGTTATTCCGACAGGCAAGATAGCAACGGTAAAAATTTCTTATAATGCTTATGGTACGGGTAACGATTACCGATTAACTATAAATGGTTCAGCACAAGCTAATCCTTCCACTAAACTGGATGATTCTAATACTAACGCGGAAGTTATTTCCAACATGAAGGAGATAACACTGAATAACCAAACAGGAACACTAACACTTGGCATCAGTAATACAGGCAAGAACAACTATATCGGTCGTGTTTCAGCAGTTATTACCGGCTATACCATCTCTTATGCAGCAGGCACATACGGATCAGGTTCATTGGCTTCCGGCACAAAGACACATGGCTCGAATTTTACCTTATCCAGTAGCGATGGAGCCTTTACACGCGCCGGATATTACTATGACGGATGGTCAACAAATGCCGACGGTAGTACCAAGGATTATAATCTTGGCGGCACATACAGTACGGATGCTGCAATTACATTATATCCACACTGGGTAAAGCTTTGTGTAGCTCCTTCGTTAGGGGCATCCGATGCGACGCCGACGGGTGTGACGTTGACGGTAACGGATGCTGATGATGTCAACAATTATGATTTCTATGTTTCGACGTCGAGTGCTACACCGGCGGCTGATGCTCCTGTAACGTACACATCGATAAGCAAAACATTAACGATTACCGACCGCATAGCGGGTACAACCTATTATGCATGGGTGCGCTCGGTTTGCGGTGTAAGCAATAAGAGCGATTGGGTTGCATTAACGGGAAACACGTTTACTACTTCAACGGTTACAGTGACGCATACATTATCGAACGTTACAAAGACCAGCGGCGCTACTACAGCAGGTGGTAGTGATTATACCGCAGTTTATTCTGCAGATACCGATTATTCGATGCCGACACCTTCGGTTACTATCGGCGGCAATTCGGCTACTTCGGGAACGGACTATACATGGAATGCAGGAACAGGAACGATCACTATTCCGGCAAATAAGATTACCGGCAATATCGTTATTACGTTGAGTTCTGCTGCGGTGGCTCCGACGAACGTAGCGATTAGTGGCAACTACCATTACTATCCGGGCGAGACGATTACACTGACGGCTACGGCTACCGGCGGTAACGGCCCGAAGACATATCAATGGTATCACGGCGGCACGGCAGACGGCAATGCTATATCTGGCGCTACGAGTGCGACTTATACCAAAGCCACTTGTGTGGTCGGAGATGCGGGTAGTTACTACTGCAAAGTAACGTGCGGTGGATCGGCTTCCCGTTGGAGCGACGGCGCCACCCCACAAACACCGTTCAATGTAAAAATCATGCAGTTTGTGCTGAAAAACGCGAGCGGCGTTACTCAGAGCACAACACCACTGACCAAAGTGGATGCCACGCACGCAACAGTAATTCTGCACCTTACTGGCGGAACAACCTATAAGTTCCGTATCACGGATGGTTGCGGTAACTATTTCGGAAACACCGGCACAATGACCAATGGCAATAGCACGGATTGGTATATGAACGCGGATGCAGATTGCGGAATGACCACTGGTTTGAAGACATCCAACTATACGTTCAATGTGACGTTGGGCGATTTGGGCAACGGAATGCAAGTAACGGCTATTTATCCGGGCGGAGACCAAGCAGCCGGCAAGATTATTTACTGGGATAATAGCGTGTTGAACTGGGCTGATGGTGCTCAATGGTATCGTATCGGAAAGAGCACCCACCACAATAAAATACAAATGACGAAGGTGTCCGGTACCGCGAACTTGTATAAAGTAACGACTATTGAATACAACGGCTTCGAGTACTGGCACATTGCCAATAATCAAGGTAACGGCGACGGTAACCTATTCTGGACCAAGGGAGATGCGGCTAAGGCGATTACTAATGCAATGGAGTTTGAAGGAGCACCTGTAACTCTTGATGCTATCACTGTTACGCCGACTAACAGCCACGCAACCGGTGAGACTTCGGACAACGATAACTGTCAGTTCTATACCCACACTACAGTTTCCGGCATGAAGACCGATAATGTGGCTATAACGGCTCCGTCGAATGGAACGATAACGGTGGTTTATGACGATGTTGCTGGTGACGAACAGTCGTTTACAAGCGGCAACCGTGATTTGGCACATACTGTTATTTTGAAATCTGTCACGGCTGCACCGGCAACAGGTTATGACTTGAGTTCGCTGACCATCAACGGCAACACTCATACCAGCGGTAACTCATACACATGCTCCGGCGCGACGACTATCGCGGCAAGCTTCTCGCTGCATAATTATAATGTGACGTACAGTAACCCTGGTAACGGCAATAATTATACGATAAAGGTGGCAAGTGGTAGCGCAAGCAGCGAGTCCAAGACAGCCAACATGGATCAGACGATTACTCTTGTGGCAACACCTGCTGCGGGTTATGATTTCACAGGTTGGACGATTAGCAAAGCCGGTGGCGGCACAGTAGAGCCGGTAAATGCTTCGGCAACCACGACCACCTTCACTATGCCGACAGACAATGTGACTATCACGGCATCCTTCACACTGAGGACTTATACGGTTAATTTTGCTGCCTCTCCTGCGGGATATGGTTCGGTAAGCCCGACCAGTATAGCAAGTGTAAATCATGGTTCAACGGTAAGTATTGCATCAAATGTACTGACCTTGAAAGGAACTAATGTGACAGCTACACCGACAGCAGCGGGAGCAGATTACACCTATGCTTTCAGCGGTTGGAGTGTAAGTAATGGTGCGGCTATCACGGAGGCACAGACCATTACAGCCAATTTCACACGCACTGCTAATCAATATAGTGTAACACATTCGCTGACGAACATGACTACCGGCAGCGGTGCAACGGGAGCCAATGCGGCTACTTATGGAACGGACTACACCGCTACTTTGAATGCCAACAGCGGCTATTCCCGTCCGGCATCCATTACGGTGACAGCGGGTGCGACGGATATCACGGCCAACTGCACATGGAATCAAAGTACAGGTGCCGTTACTATTCCGGGTGCATATATCACGGGAAATATCACCATTACGGCTGCAGCAGTACTTGTTTACACAGTAACCTTTGATTCGAATGGCGGTAGTGCTGTTTCGCCTATTTCGCAGGCTTCAACCGGAGCGTCTATAACAATGCCTGCCGCACCGACCTATGCCGACCATACTTTCCAAGGATGGGTAATTGGTGGTACGACTTATGCTGCCGGCGCAAGTTATACTCCGACTGCAAACGTCACCGCCTATGCAACATGGAAAGCGGATTGCGCCGGAGGAGGAGGAAGTACGACGCTGTTTAATGTTGATTTTACGGACGAAACGACAGAAGAGATTAGCACTGCTAATAGCGGAGCTACGTTTGTGGCTAAAACATACGATGGTTATAATATGTCGTTTGGTGTTAAGTCCGGCAAGGCGATTGACGTTACTAATGGAACGGGTGTAAACTTTAAAAGCAATAACTTTGATAGTTATCAATGTCTTGCTATTCCTTTGACCTTAACTAAAGATAACGAAGTAACAGCAGTTGTAACGTTGCATTCATCAGGAACTTTGAAATATAAATGGGTCAGCGGAAGTTTACCTGCAACTCCTAGTGTAAGTAGTCCGTCAACATATTCTCCTTCAAGTGCGACGAATACTTTGACATATACTCCCTCCTCAGCAGGTAATTATGTTTTATATTTAGGTAGAAGTGGAAGTGGTAATGGCAGTCAGTATATAGAATCTATTGTTATTACACAAGAAGGTGGCGGTGGCACGTGTTACTACGTAACGTATGACGGTAATGGGGCAGAGAGCGGAAGTATCAGTGATGCAACGGCATATGCAAGCGGCGCGAATGTAACCGTTTTGGGCAACACCGGTGGTAATGCCTTTACAAAAGCAGGTTACGAGTTTACGGGTTGGAACACTTTAGCGAACGGAACAGGCACTCCGTATTCCGCAGGTGGAACGATTAGCGGCATTTCCGGTAATGTGACGCTCTTTGCGCAATGGGGCTCGCCTTGTTCTGATCCTGACGACCCGTCAGGTCTGGCCGTTGGCTCCATCACATCGAGCGGAGCAACATTTACTATTACGGACGATGCAAATACCAACAATTACGAAATTGTTTGCAAGACAACGAGTGGTACTCCGGCAGCAGATGCAACGCCGACACAAACCGGCACGAGCAAGACGATTGCCGTAACGGGTCTGGATGCTTACACCGATTATTATGCATATGTTCGCTCAGTTTGCAACGCTTCGCACAAGAGTAGTTGGGTAGCACTGACGGGTGCTCCGTTCAAGACCTTATGCGAGGATCCGACAACGGCATTTGCCAACGGAGACTATACTATCGGCGGGTCTGCATTGGATTTGCGTACGCTGATTAGCGGTAACAACAGTAGCGGAGCTATCACTTATTCTGTAACTAATGCCGGCGGAACAGGTGCAACCATCGCCGGTGACGGTTATAGCTTCTCGGCTACAATACCAGGTACTGCCTATGTTCGTGCTTCGCAGGCAGCCAACGGCGGACATTGCGCAGCCGTATTGGATGCTACGGTAACGGTTGCTGCGGCAAATACTTGCGTGACGATAGCTTATTTCGAGGAGACAGCACATAATAATTCCTCCAGTAAACCGGATGGCGCAGGAAAGTATTTGTATGGTTATGACAACTCTGCTAAAACAGAGGGTTACGCATACACTTTGACGACTTCTACAACCGACAACAAGGGTCAAGGAACAGGCGCATCCGATTACCTGCGTATGAATTATGGTACGACGGTTAATGTATATGCCGACAATACCACAACAGGCGGTACTCCGGAAAGTTGGAGCGATGTGACGTCTGTATCTGTGGACTTCAAGATGAAGAATAGTTCCTACTACACGACATTCGATATTAAGGTAGGTAACACCACTATTGCAGACGATGTCTCCTTGGCTGGCGATGCCCAAACAGGATTTACAACCTTTACGTATAATAATCTGGCCAATTTGGATGGAAAGATCAGTATTATCAACAATGGTAGCGGAAGCAGTAACTATCACTTCTATGTAGATAATATACGAATCTGTACTTCTGCATTAACCCCTTGTACCACTCCGGTTATTCCGAGTCTGAGTGACCAGACCGTTTGTCCGGGTAGTGACATTGCTGCTTGGAATGCGACGGTTTCAAACGCAGCGGCTATAAGTGCAGCCGGTGAGAGTGTTGCTTACTCTTGGAAGAAGAAGGGCAGCGATACCGAATTGGTTAATACGGCTTCGCTCGACCTTGGTTCTTCGGCAACGGAAGGTCAATCAGGTACGTATGTTGTAACTGTGACCGTTTCGGCAGACGGCAAGGCTTCGGCTTCTGCAAGCAAGGAAGTGACGTTAACAGTTACTCCGGCAACAGAGACTCCGAGTGTGACCGCCAGCAAAGCGAAAGTGTATGCTGGTGACGAAGTGGTCTTCTCGGCTACTTGCGGTTCGACAGGTGTTACATGGAACTGGTACTTATGCGCTAATTCAGATGGTACGGGCGCAGGTTCAAGTCTGGGCTCAAGTGCAACCTATACTATCGCGAGCGCGCCCGCTGCGGGTACCTATTATTATAAAGCAGTAGCTACCGGCGACGGAACCCATTCCTGCGGCACAGCAGAGTATGTATATACACTGGTAGTCAGCGCTGCCAACTCCTGCGACAAGGAGTTCTGGTTCGCAAAAGAAGGCGATCGTCCGACCGGTGCGGCTTCGGCAACGCATATCACGGGTTGTCCGAGCGGTTCATCCAGCGCAAGTTATACTGCCTCGATTGATGGCACCAACTATACGCTTACCGGAAGTACGGGACAGAAGACGGGAAATGTGACGATTGTTGTTCCAGCTGACAATACGGGTACGCTATATGTAGTGGTACAAGGTTCCAGCAGCCGTACAATAACATTGTCGAAGGGCGGTACGCAGATAGGTCAGGAGACACCGGAAAACAGCACGTGGGGCGTATTCACGTTCGATGATCTTGACGCGGGAACTTATACTTTGGTATCCAGCGGCAATATCAGTTGGGCGATGATGGCTTTGAAACTCTGTCCGACAGTAGCTTGTACGGATGATACTCCTACGGCTGCGGCAACGAACGCGACAGTCTGCGCCGGTGGTTCGATTACCATCACTGCAACGGGTTATGAGGCAGGTGCTACCTTCCAGTGGCAGAAACAAAACGCAAGTACAAGCGTATGGGAGGATATTGACGATGCAACAAGTGCTACTTATACGGTTGCAACCGCTGCGGCAGAGCATGCCGGGAACTACCACATCGTGGCTACCAAGACTTGTGCCCGTACATCGAACACGGTAACGATAGCTGTTCCGAGTGCGCCGGTATTCAACAGTTTCACCACTACGCGCAGAATCATGGAAACGCAGGCATTGTCCATCAGCGATGTATCGGCTACAGATGCCGTAAGTTACACATGGTACAAGAGTACGGATGCTACATGGGATGCCGGAGATACGGAGATTGGTGACTCAAGAAGCCTGCTCAAGCCATATGACGGCGAAACAGCGGGCAGCACGTACTACGTCATCTGCCGTGCGGCGAACAGTTGCGGTACAACGACTTCGACCGCAATCACGGTAACGGTACAGACATTAATAGAAGAGGATTGTGCGATAGCCGGTAATAGCGGCGAGCACAACACATTCGCCAAGACCGGTAATGTCAGCAGCGGTACATACGGCAGCATCACCGAACTGCATACCAACAGCAATAACAAGTATATCTACTATACAGCCGAAAGCGGTTATTACTTCGCTACCGCAACCGTTAATGCTTGCGTAGGTAATGCTTCTGATCTGCCGACAGCAGCATACAGTTACTCGACGGACGGCGGTGCCAACTGGACAGATCAGAATCTGACGGGCATGACAACGGCCTATGCAGATCATGTCATCAATCTGCCTGCTAATGTGAACGCGTTCCGTGTAGGTCGCCGTTTGGGCGATTGCGGAACAAGCAGTAATACGATTTATATACATCAAGTCTGCTTCACCTATAATGAGAACTGTACGAAGACGACCGTGGATCCAAGTTCGGCATCTGTAACGCATGAGATAGGTGATTCGTTCACCGAACCGACATTTACTGTCAAGTCCAGCGGCGTCGCCCTTTCCCCGCAGCCAACCATCACCTACACCTCGTCGGATGAGACGGTTGCTACGGTGGATGACGATGGTTCGGTGAACTTCCAAGACAAAGCGGGTACAGTGGTTATCACGGCTGCATATGCCGGAGATGCCACCTACTGCGACAGCGAAGGCAGTTACACAATCACGGTAAGTTGCTCCGACGAGGCACCGAAGATAATAGCTGCCGCAGGAACTAATATCGGCGGATGCAACGACGAAATCACCTTGGAGGCGAAGAAGCAAGACGGCACGACTAACTTCTCGGACGGTACGTATCAGTGGTATCGTGACGGCGAAGCAATAAGCGGTGCTACAGGCCGCACCTATACAGTTTCGCTGACAGGTGTTTATTCCGTGGAGCGCACAAGCGTAGGCGGTTGCGTGAGCCCGTCAAGCAACAAAGCGACTGTTACGAGTGAAAGCGCGGAACCGGAAGTAGAGCGTCTGACACCGTTCCAGTACTACCATGTGGATAAGGTTTATGCTGAGACATCCATCATGCGTTTCCGCCACCTGTTTGCGGTTAAGAACGCCGGAACAACGTTGGAAGGCAAGCACTTCAAGATGGAGTTGTCCCGTAACGGAGGCGCTGCTACGGATGTAACGAACTCGAATGCGTTTGTAATGAGTGCGGATACCGTATTGCTGGATTTGAACAAAATGGGCGACGGCAAGTACGAAGAAGACGACGAGTTGGTACTGACCTGTTCTGCGGTGGATTGCGAAGGCAATGTAAGTTCGATTTACAAGAACACGATTACTATCTATGTGATTGATGAGACACCGACGTTGGCACTCATCTGTTCCGGTGCAAGCGGCGACGGTACACGTAAGACAAGCAATCTGGTTGTAGGCGGAGACTTCCTTACCGGTTACAACAAGGCAGACCTTTGTGTACAGACGGGCAATACGTCGTTTGATAAGACACAGGAATGGGTACTCTATACCCGACTGAAAGAGAACTATATCGTAACGCCGGTGAACGGTTATGCCGAATATAACAGGTTGAACTATGAGCCGTTCGATATTCTCTTCCTGACCGATTATCCGAAGGCTTCGAAGAGCGATGCGGCAGCCACGATTCTGGATGACATGGCAGATCTCTGTGACTATCGTCCGTTGTTCACCTTCAAGACGCATATGGTACACAAGAGTCCGTCCAAGTGGGCAGCTAAGGGCTTTATGGCACAACCGGAAGTTCCGAAGCAGAGCCGTCTGCGTCTGAACATCGTATGTTATGCGCACCCGATGTTTGATGACTTAAAAGAGGTTTCCGATCATATCCAGAAGGATGCCAGCGACCACAGCCAGATTGTTTATACAATGTTAACCGGTGCAGGTCATGAGGGCGGTAAGGGTATGCAAGGCTTCCCGATTGATGCGGCAGAAGGTTTTGTGACGATAGGTCTGGTTCACTATGATGCTACGGCTGCGGACGATACCCCGAGTGATGGCTACGTAACATGGACTTCGGGAACCGATGATGTGATGTTGGTGGCAGCTGCCGAGCGTCAGGTGAACTTGGAGGCACGTATGATTCTATTCTCTGTCAACTGCGGTGCGCAGAGCATGTTAACAGAAACAGGACGACAAGTAGTACTGAAGAGTCTGGAATACCTGCTCTCGGATGCTACAATCACGCCGGTTGCAGACTGCTCGTTCACCTTTACCAACGGTGCGGGTAATGATTGGACGTATGAGCAGTACAAGGCTAAATGTCCTGCATGTACCGGAACGATTGGTGATGGCAAATGGAGTACGGCAGGTAACTGGGGACCGGACTGGATCTTGCAGCCTGGTAAGGATACCGAGGTGAAGATCGCAGCACCGGTAACGGTAGATATGCCGCATGCGAAAGTCCGTACGGTTCGTATTCTGGAAGGCGGTAGTATTGATATTCCGGCCGGTAGCGGCCTGGAGGTTGGAAGTACTATTCGCCGTCTGGATGGTACAGAACTCAGTCCGACAGAGGTAGTGGACTTGTCAATCGGTTCTACTTCATCGGGCAACGGTACACTCATCTTCAATAACAATGCCGGCGATACAAAAGCCGGTGTGGCAATGTACAGCAAGGGCTTTATTGACTACACAGATCCGTCTAAACCGAAGGGCATAAAGAATTACCAGTATATCGGAGTGCCGTTCAAGGCAGTGAATGCGGTGTACAACTACTACGGCAGCTGGCTGTACTCATGGAGCGACAAAGGCTCCGGATACGGTTGGCAGAAAGTGCCTAACGGCGGTACTGTAACAGCTTGGACCGGTTATTGTATCACACAAGAAACTGCTACTACCCATTGGTCAACCGGTACGCTGGCAGCTACCAATACGGTGGATATCGATGTTCCGGCAGGTGAGAACATGGTAGTTGGTAACTCTTGGACCGCACCGATTTACATCAAAGAATTTACGGATGACGACTTTGAGAATCTGCTTGGTAATGTCTATTTCTTCAATACCGGCGTGGACAAAGATTACACATCCGGCCACGAGCAAGATCTTGGCGACCGCTATGCCAGCAGCACCTACGTGACCGTACCGATTCACTCGTCACCTTATACAGGCGACTCGTTGATTAGTTCGATGCAAGGCTTCTTCGTGAAGTCAAACGGCTCGGCTGGTGCATTGCACCTCGACTATGATAGACACGTGCGTCCTTCGACCAACCGCAATATCTTAAGCGGCGTTATGCACGCACCGAGACGCGCGAATGCACAAAGTGATGAACCGGCGGTACTGAAGATCAAAGTGAGCGGCGAGAACTACGATGACAAGTTGCTGTTATTAGCGCGCGAAGACTTCTCGATGGGCTTTGATAACGGCTGGGATGGCGACAAGTGGGACGGCAATGAGTCGGCGCTGTATATCTACACCAAGGATGAAGCAGGAACAGAGAACAGTGTATCGGCTATTCCGGAAATGGAAGGAACAGTCATCGGCTTCCGTGCCGGCGAAGATGACGCATATACGCTGCACTTCGAGTACCTGAATAGCGCAGAAGAGTTGTATCTGTTTGATACCGAAACCAACGCCTACACGAAGATCATGACCGGCGCTACCTATCGCTTCTTCACCGATGACAAGGAGAAGCACGATCGATTTGTCATTACTCGCAAGAGTCCGCAAATAGCGACAGATGTGGATGACGTGGATAGCGGAAAGCGGAGAGATGTGCGGAAACTGCTTATAGAAGATAAGATGTATATCTTGGTTAACGGAATGTTGTATGACGCAACAGGAAAGGTTGTTAAATAATGTTGAATGTTGAATGTGTAAGGAAAGGAGAAACATTATGAAAACGAAAATGTTGCGAAATATGATGATAGTTGTTCTGCTGGCGCTCGTGAGCGCCATGCAGGCAACGGCCGTGAACTATAAGAATACGTACAATGGAGTACGGAATACAGAGTACAGAGTACAGACGGTTAGTAATCAGTTTTCAGCGGTCAGTATTCAGACTTCTACGCAGAACGCAGGCTTCCAGTCAACGAGTGCATATTCCGGCCAGTGGAATCAAGATGCCCAGCAGTCCACGCTCAATGCAGATGGAACGGTGAATGCGGATGCGTATGGTGTCGGGCGCTCGTATGTAGGTCCCAGACGGTCTGGAACTAACCCGGGAACACCGGATGACGAAGAAGAGGAAGAAGGCGAACAGCAGCCGATAGGCGATGGACTTTTGGCGCTGATGCTTTGCGCATGCGCGTACCTTATTGTACGCGCTACGCGTAAAGAAGAAATAGGATAACACACAAAAATCAATAATGAAAAGGCATTTTCTTTGTGCAGCCCTCTTGGTATTCGTCTGCTGCATTCCCCAAAAGACGAAGGCAGCACAGAATCATATAGAGTTTGATCCAAGTGTTTATTATTCGCAGTTGATTATCAACAGCAATCTGTATCATTTCCATTGCAATACCGGCAAGGTTGGCGGTCTGGGTCGCTACGATGCCTCCACAGGAACAGTAAGCGAAGGTGAATATGTCGACAGCCGTAAATTTGATTATGTCAATGGCTTGGTGTTCAAGGCAACGCTGGAGGCTATTCAACAGCACTATAATACGGAGGGAATACGCGAGGATGCCTATTCGTGGTTCAAGAGCGTTGAGGAGTTTGGCAACCGCTACTATAATGACTCCCGTAATGGGAAATCATTGGATGACCTGAACGCCTGCAAACTCTATTTTGGTTTGTACGATATTACCAAAGCCGGAGGACTTGGTCTAGTGGACGGCAGAAATTATGAGAATAGCACTACAGCTGACCATTGCCAGACCGCGAAAGGAAAAGCGTTAACCGGCTTGAGTACGCATAACAGCAGTTACGCTATTTCTTCTTCCACATCCAATACGTTTTGCGGGAACAGCAGTACCTATGAAGGCGGTTGGTGGCACAAAGACAGTTATGAAAACCAATTATGGTTGGACGGCCAGTATATGGGACCGGCATTGTTAGCCATGATGGTTGCTGACGGGCGGTATATTTCCGGTTCGGCGGCAGGCGACTGGGCTATCATCCGCAAGCAGTTTGACATGTGCTGGAATAGGCTCTGGGATAGCGAAAAGAAACTACTCTACCATGCTTTCTCTGCTACTCCGACAAGCAGCCAGACTACCAACTGGGCAGACCATACCGGAGATTATTCTACAAATCCGCACTATGGCGTGAGCAGCGAGTTCTGGGGACGCGCAGCAGGATGGTATTTCTTCGCTTTGGTAGATATCTTGGAGCAGATGGACAAAGTGGGCAAGAATGGGGCGGATGCAGATTATGTAGAATTCAAACGGCAGTTGGAAGCTGTTGCAGACGGTCTGTTGGCTCGTCAGGATGCTACAACAGGCTGTTGGTGCCAATTACTGCAATACGGAAACGGCGTAGTACCCGATGGGTGTTCGACTGCCAATTATTTGGAGTCATCCGCTTCGGCTATTTTCACGGCTACATTCCTGAAAGGTATGCGATTAGGATATCTTAGTAAGGCCAAATATGAGACTGCCGCCAAGAAAGCATACAAAGGTTTTGTAGAGCAGTTTATTGTTGAAAATACAGGTGGAGAGGATAGCGGAAATGCTTACTCGATTATCAAATGCTGCGCATCTGCCGGGTTGAGTAGCGACCGCAATGGTTCTGCGAAATATTATCTGGCGGAAAACAGTAACAAAGACACACAAGTCATTAATACCTATACCGAAGGTAAGGTCTTAGGCGCATTTATCCTTGCTGCTACCGAATACGAGCGGGCGTATCCCCCTGCTGCAGCGCCGGAGCCGGAACACGCAGGAGGTGAATGCCGCTGCCTGCGCGTAAGTATCACTGAGTAAAGTCTGTTTGCGCACGCGGAAAGAGGGGAAAGAATCATAGGGTTTTAGGGGACTAGGGTCCTAGTATACTAGTATCCTAGAAAACAAACTTACAATGAAGAAATTGTATATCATATTTATAGCGGCGGCGGGGCTATGCCTTGCCGCTTGCGGAAAGTTCGGAAGGACGGGCCAAAAACCGGACAGTGATGTCCGTAATGATCGCGAAATGGTCGCGGGATACTCAGCAAAGATGATCAATGCGCGCATGACGGCATGGCATAACAAAGACGCCGAGGTCGGTTTTCCGAACGCCAACAGTACCAACGGCGTCACCAATCCGGCGATACCTGCGTCGTGGGACTATGTACCGGGCGTGGTAGCAAAAGGAATCCTCGATGTATGGGAATACTACCAGGACTCCGCCTGGGCGGATGCCTGGTACAAAGGCCTATGCGCGTGGGGACTGACGAAGACCGCGACCGATAAAGGCGGCATCCTCGACGACCTCAACTGCACGAAGGTATTCCTCGTATTGTACGAAGGCGCGAAGCCCGGTGGGCGATTTGAGAACGCCGACAATGCTGCGTATTTCATGGAGCAGTTGCGTCGCGGTGCGCGCGGATTGGAGGATCATAAGAACCGCTACACCATCACTTCCGGTGGCGCAGAAGGCGGATGGATGCACAAGGCAACGGACGACCCGAGCACGAGTTATTACGGCCAGATGTGGTGCGACGGTGCGTACATGGGCCCGGCACTATTGGCACAACTCTTGGTTTGCGGTGCGACCGAAGGCCTGAACCTCGGTTGGAACGACGTATATGACCAGTTCGAGGTGTCATGGCCGTACCTGTGGGACGAAGAGAACCGCTTGCCGTACCACGTGCTATTCACGGACATAGTCCTTAATAATAACGCGCGCGCAATTGCCGAAAGCGGGCACGCGTTTCCTTGTAAGTATTCAGTAATCAGTGATCAGGAATCAGACACCATATGGCACTCGGAGGAATACTGGGGACGTGCGGCGGGATGGTATATGCTGGCGTTGGTCGATGTGCTCGAAGCATACCTTAAAGGGTTAGAGGTTAGTGGTGAGTGGTTAGAGGGGGAACCCCTGCCTTCAGCGCAGCATTTCGATGAGTTGCGGGATATGTTGTCGCAATTAGCGGACGGACTGGTAGCGCGGCAGGATAAAGAGACGGGCTGTTGGTATCAGTTGCTCGCCTATGGTCCGGAGAAAAGCGCCACGCAAGGCATCGACGATACGGGTTCGGACAAATATACGAACGTAGAAGCCGGCGGTACGCAATGTAATTATTTAGAGTCTTCCGCGAGTTGCCTCATTACGGCGGCATTGCTGAAGGGTTCACGCTTGGGATTGATCGACCATATGGATGCCGGTAAACGCGGATACGAAGGAATAGTCAAGCAATTCGTTCGCGAGGAAAAGGGCGAGCTTCAACTAATCGGCAGTTGCCAATCGGCGGGCTTGAGTAAAGACCGCAACGGTTCGGCTGCCTATTACCTGATTGGCAAGGATGTTCCCATACAAAATAACACCGAGGGAAAAGTCCTCGGTGCATTTCTGATGGCTGCCGTAGAATATGAACGCTTAGAAGCGGAAGGTAGCTCCCACTAAGAAGTTGATGCCCTGGCTGCGGTAGCCGTATAGATACTCGTTCTTGCGATGCAACCAGTTATTGAGTTGCAGGAAGAGCGTGAGGTTTGGTTTTGGCTCGGGTTTTAATACTCCGGTATCCCGGTATCCCGATTTTCCGATATCCCGAAGTTTTCCTACCCACATGTTGTACTCGACACCGGCATTGAGGTCGATGATCGGACGGAGCGTATAATCCGCGCCGTTGCTCACTTTCGCTATGCGACTGCCTTCGAAGCGGTTCTCCGAATAGAGCGACCAGTGCTTGTCGATGCGGCCGTCGATGCGAAGACACAGATCCCAGTTGGCACGGTCATAGACAGGCATCGAACCCGACCAGAAATAATAGTCTCCATTCAAGTTAATACGTACCACGTCGCGGAAATGATAGTTGATCTGTCCGCCCACTTTGCCGCGGTTATAGGTGGCGTACTCATGACCGAAATCGCCCTTGAGGTAGTTCACCGCCGGAAGCGCGTATGCTTCGTTCGCGCTATGAGCGACGAACACGATCTGATTCAGCATATAGGCATAGCCTCCGTGCAGTTCAAGCAACAGTCCGCGCGCGGGACGGATATGAAAACCGATCTCGCCATCCACCGGCGTATAACCTGCTACATGATGGTTGATGATGCCGGTGTGAATCAGGTAATAGCGATTCTCTTCCATAAACTCCTGCAGCGTACCCAAACCGAAACTGCCGGTAGCGTCCGCATAGACGGTGAGCCACTCTTTGGCAATCTGCGCCTCAAGGTTCACATGCGGCGAGGGAGCAAAGGAGATGTTCTCCGTACCGGATAACTCGTTCTTGCCGACACCGATATTCATATCGAGGTTCACGCCCACATGCAAGCGCACGCGCTGACCGTCGTAAGCATAGTAAGGCTCAAGACGGATGTTATGGCGGCTGTTATAGAGCGAATCCGGGATAGCTGCGGCAAGGTTTCCGCGCAGTTGCATAAAGTTATTCTGGATATACGCCTGCAAGCCGACATGATGCACGTCGCCGCGCCAATCGAAACCGGCCTTCGTGCGAATCTGATGCTCGCTGACTGCTCCAGGTTTAGCGAAGAGATTATAGCCAGTTTGGAGTTGGTATTGCACCTCTTGCTTGGGCGTGGAGCGGAGTCCGAAGAAGGCCTCCACTGTCCAAAGCGAAGTCTTATCTATTGCATCAAACGGATGGGGCTCCGGATACGCTATTTTATTCTTCTCCCACATACCCCATGCCTGCGAATAATCGTAGAAATGGCCGTACTTATGATAGAAGACATTTCCGCCGTTCAGTCCGAAATAGAGTTCGCACGTGCTGAACGGATGCCGGAAATTGAGTCCGGCTTTCGTCTTACTCAGCGCTGCGAGTCCCCATTCCGCCTTATGATGCGCATAGACATCGAGGATGGAGCGCTTGCCGTCGTCCAGATGATACCCGAAATCAAACAACGTATTCGGGTGACCAATCGCGCCGCGGACATAACCGTCGTAGTTCTTGCCGGCTTCGAAGCGCGTAGGCTGCGAAAGCAAGGAATGGAAGGTAGCGGACGGCATGACATCCGCCGTAAAGGAGGAGTACTCTATCGGCGCAGGTTCAATGGTCGTCTCCACTACCGCAGGTTTGGTAGCCACTTTACCCGCCGCCTGTATCACCGGTTGAAAATCGCGCTCGACAGTGACGCTGCGGTTGAGGGCAGAATCAGATTGGGCGAGGGCGGGAGTAACTAGGAATCCTAGGACTCCTAGGAGACATAGGAGTCTATTATTCATCTTCTTCATTGTGATCCTCCTTTTCTACAGGTTGTTCGAGTTTGTCGAGTTCGGCGAGGCGGGCCTTGATGAGCGACGGGATATCATCACCCGGGGCGGTGTAGTTCTGCTGCAAAACGAGTAGGTACTGCCGTGCCTGGAAGAACTCTCCGCGGGCTTTGTTGATGTCGCTCAGCAGGATGAGTGCGCGCGCGAGCCAATACTGCTGCTGCGTATTCATCCGGGTGAAGTTCATGATCTCCGCTTCGGATGCCTCGAGGTCATTGAGTTCGAAATAACTCTGCGCGAGCAGATACTCGGCTTCGGCACCGCGAGCCGTACGCACATCGGCTGCCAAGGTTTTCAGATCCGGTTGGGCTTTGGTCCATTGGCCTTTTGCCACCAGTGCTTTCGCGCGTCCGTAGAGAGCTTCCGCACGCATCTCATCGCTGATAGGTGCGTCACTCAAGATCTGATCGGCGATGTCGATTGTCGCCTGATAGCGGTTCAAACGCTGCGAGCAGCGTAAGATTCCGAGGCGGGCAATCTGGGTGTTCTCGCGACTCGAAGAGAGGGCATGCATGCGATAGAAAGCTTCCATCGCGGCGGCATAGTCGCCCTTGTCGAAACAGATCTCCGCTACGCGTGTAGCCGCTTCTTCCTGATACGGGTTGGCTGTGCTCTCCGCGAGAATCATATACTGCGCGAGGGCCTCGGAAGACTTACCCAAGCGATAATACGAATCGGCGAGGTAGTAACGCGCGGTCGTGCAATAGCGTCCGCCGGTACAGTATTGCGTGATATAATTGCTGAGAGCGATGGTTGCTTTCTGATACGAAGCCTGCATATACTGCATTTCCGCCGCCGCATAGAGGAGCGAGTCCTCCTGCGTTGTGACGGTCATGTTGATCTTCGCGAGGTTCTTAGTGTAGGCCAGATACTCGTCCACGCGTCCGTTTTCCACATACAGCGCTTGCAGCGCATCGAGGGCTGTGTATGCTTCTTCCGTTGCCGGATATTTCTCAATGGTCTGGCGGTAGGCCGCGATAGCCTGATCCGTCTCGTGCAGATTGCGATAGATCATCGCGCGCTCGAGCGATGCCTTGCGGGACAGCGTCGAGTGGGGATAGGAAGCGAGCAGTTGCTCATACGAAGCGATAGCCCCGCGTTCGTTATCCTGCTGGAGTTGCGCCCGGGCAATCTCATAGAGTCCGTCATCGGCGTAGTCGGACTTAGGATAGCGCTTGACGAGTTCGGTCAGTACATTCACTTTATCGCCGTATTTATGCTGGAGTCCAAGTGCGTAGCCTTTCTGGAAAAGCGCATAGTCTGCGCCTACGGCCTGGAGTTTGCTTACCTGCGAGTAATACGAGATAGCCGACGGGAACTCGCGCGCATTGAAATAGCAGTCGCCGATACGGTTGAGGGCATCGGCATAAGTGGGTTCCGTCGCGAGCGCCTCATCGATATAGGTCGAGAAGGCGTTGCGCGCAGCGTTATATTGGGCTTGCGAGAAGAAACAATAGCCCTGCAGGTAACGCGCGATAACATAGTTATCGGATTTCTTTGCATCGCTGCGGCTGAAAAACGCTTTCAGGTCCTGTTCACACTTGCTGTAATCGCGTAAGCGGTACTCGGCCTCGGCGCGCACGTAGTACGCTTCCGTAGTGTAGCGATCTGACTCGTGGGTGTGCCCGATTACTTCGGTCATCCAATCGACGGACGCTTGCATCTTCCCTTGCAGGAAGTTATCCGCACCTAACTGATACCGCAGATACTGCTTGGTCTGCAGCATCTTCGGCGAGGGATTGGGAATAGAGTCGAGCGTCGCAATCGCTGCGGCGTAGTTCTTGCTCTGCATTAGCGCATCACTCAGCAACTGATAGATCCGCTCCTCGTATTTGGAGTTGGGGAATTGGCGTAGGAAGTCATTGAACGCGCGCACGGACTCACCCAAGGCACTCGAGCTCTGATAGGTACAGAGCGCATAGTTGTATGACGCTTCCTCCGTGATACGCGGTGTCAGTTTGTATCCCGCTGCGGCCTGATAGGACAGTTTGGCCTGCTCGTGCTGCTTGAGTTGCACATAGGCGTTACCCATCGTGAGGCACGCCGCCTCGGAGAGAGTGTCGTTCTGCTGCTTGACCAGTTTGAGCGCTGCGACCGCTGCTTCGTAATGACCTAAGGCATATTCCGCCGAACCCAACATAAAGAGATCATTACGCACGGGTTCTTCGTTCTGCGCCTTGGCGGCCTGCAGGTACTGCTGCAGATGATCTACGGCTGTGCTGTAGTCTTTTTTCTGATACGCTATCTCACCCAACAGACGATGCAACTCGCCGTTGTTCGGACTCTCGGGGTGCTCGGCCAGAAGGACTTCGGCACGAATAGCCGCTTCTTCGTAATTACCCTGCGCAAACTGAATCTGGGTGATATAATACGGTACGGTCTTGTTGTACTCCGGTGCATTCTCCAATCGCTTGAGAGCCGGCAGTGCCTTGTCGTATTTCTCCAACTTGTACATGCAGTACGCGTAGTAATACGTGCCGCGCGTGGCGTAACGACTGTCGCCTTTACTCAACTGCGCGAAGTATATCGACGCGCGCTGGTACTCCTGAAGCATCAGATAGGCATACCCGCGGTAAAAAGCATAGTCCGTCTGGTGCTCGCGCGTCAGGGCATGGAGTTCAACCGTTTCCAGAAATTTCAGGCTCTGCTTGTAATGGCCTTTCTCCACTTGGATGATACCCTGCATCAACTTTACCTCGTCGGCAAAAGTGGTGTAGGGGAAAGCCTGCAAGTACGCCTTGAGGTCGTTCGGCAACTGCTTGTCGCGTGCCGGAAAACGCTCCACCAGCGCTTTATATTGCGTCTCCATCTCCGTCGTTTGGGCGGAAAGTGGAGCAACTAGGATCCCTAGGAACCCTAGGAGACCTAGGATGACTAGTCGGATTTTTCTCATCGAGCTAATTTGATTTCATTCCACATCTCGAGCAACATCTCCTGGCTGTCGCCTGCATCGTGCATCAGCGCGCAGCGGTCGATGGTACTCTTGTCGGCATAGTAGACAGGGTTGAGGTGCAGTGCGTGCGGGTCGAGGAGTTCGCCGTCCACTTCGATGGGGGCTTCGCCGAAGAAATACGAAGCGTCCACAGCCTCGGGCCACTCTTCTTCGTCATTCTGCTCCTCGAGAATCTCCGCTGCTGCCAAAGGACCACCGGCGCAGGATACATAGCCGATCTCATCCATGTTTGCCAGTGCGTTGTCTGCACGGCACATATAGTCGATGAAATAGGTAGCGGCTTTGATGTTCTTCGCATATTTCGGGATTACCCAACCGTCGAACCATACGTTCGAACCCTCTTGCGGTACGATATAATCGAGCATCACGCCCATCTCGGCTGCCTCTTCGATAGCGAACTGTGCATCGCCGGACCAGCTCAAGTTCATCCATGCCTTGCCTTTGGTCATTTCCTCTTTTCCGAAGTCAACCTCCCATCCGCAGATTTGTTTCTTAGCCTTCAGCAGGATGTCTTTCACAGCAGCTACGCGCTCCGGGGTGATGTCGCGAACGAGTTCGTCACGCGTCACTTCGCCAGCCTCGATCTGGTCAGCAAAAGCGTACAGTACTAATACCGAATAGACATCGCGGAAGGCATCTTTCATCAGGATGCGGTTCTCGAATTTCGGATCCAGGATGGCTGCCCACGACTGAAGGTCCTCGCGGTTGACGAATTGAGGATTGTAGATGAAGCCGGTCGTGCCCCACATGTAACCTGCGGTATAGTCGCTCACCTTCACGTCTGAACTCGGAGCCATCTGCTGGAATTTGTCCAGTACGAACGGAGAGATATTATCGAAATACTTGATCGAATCCGGAATCAGATCTTTCTGAATAGGAATAAGCAGGTCTTTCTTGAGCATGCGCTCGATGATATACTCCGACGGGCAGAACAAGTCATAGTCCTCGTGACCAACCTCGATTTTCGTGAGGGCGGTCTCGTTGATGTCGAAGGTCTCATAGACGAGTTGTACTTTCTCGCCCGTCTGTTCGAAATACCACTGCTCGAAGTTCTCCTTGACGTCCTCGTTGATGTAGTCCGCCCAGTTGAGCACTTTGAGTTGATGCGCACGGTCTGCGCCGCCGCAAGAAGTGAGTAGGATGGCAGCTACTGCCAGTACCGAAGCAAAAACTTTTTTCATTTTTCTTCTTGTTTAGAGTTACGTATGTTGATATAAATAAGTACAGCAAGCATTACTATCAAAATGATAGTAAAGAGGGGACGCAGTTCCGGAGTCAGACCGCCTTTACGAGCATCGGAGTAAATAAAGGTACTGAGTGTCTCGAGTCCGCCGGAACCCTTCGTAAAGAACGTCACGCCGAAGTCGTCCACCGAGAGGGTGAGAGCGAGGATGAAGCCCGAGAGCATACCCGGCCACAGTTCAGGAAGCATCACCATGCGCAGGGCTTGCGCGGGTGTGGCGCCGAGGTCGAGCGCCGCTTCGTATGTGTTGGGGTTCATGCGGCTGAGACGCGGTAGCACACTGAGCACCACGTACGGCGTGCAGAACACTACATGCGCGATACAAACGGTTGCTAATCCCTGGCTCACGCCTAAGGCGACGAAGAGCAGGAAGAGCGATATACCGGTGATGATATCCGGGTTGATCATCGGCACGGAGTTCAGCAGACTGACGGCCTTGCGACTGCGCGCGCGCATGTTATAGATGCCGATAGCAGCTAGCGTACCGAGGATGGTAGAGGCAACGGCCGCAACGAGAGCAATGACCACCGTGTAGAAGATGGCGCTGTTCAGGCCCGCGTCCGCCTTGCCGGTAAAGAGGTTGAGGTACAGATCGAACGAAAATCCCGTCCAGTTGCCGAGAATCTTACTCTTCGTAAACGAGAAGACAGCGATGAGGGCTATCGGCGCATAAAGCACGAGCAGCAACAACCATAAGTAGAGTTGCGAGCCGTAGTGACGGCGCATGCCTAAGCGCTTACGACGCAGAATCTCTTGCTCCACGGACGAGAGGTTTTTCTCGCGGCGGCGCTGAATGACCAACACAATGGCATAGACGATGCCGGCAATCAACAGCAGTCCTGCACAAAGCCATCCGAGCCATGCCGTCGAACGTGCAGGCGCACTGGTGGCATCTTGTACGTAGGCCTCAAAGACTTTATAGGCATTCTGCCTAAACACTTTCTGTCCGCGGTTTTTCACCTCTTTCTTCGTGCGCCAAACGGTCCAGACAACTCCTTCCTCATCGGTATAACTATAGATACTGTCGCCCCACGCGGTTAAAGCCGGGGAGGGAGTATCCGCAAAGAAGAAATCGAGCGGTTTGAGTACATCCGGTGTCTCAAGGGTACCGAAAGTGGCATAGGAGCCGTTCGCCAGTGTCACATTCACTTTCTCTCCGGCGAAACTCTCCGGAAAATCCTCTAAGAGCACTACGTCCCTTGTCGCACCGATCCGCAACTCATAGGTGAGGTTTGATTGGGCGAAAGCCGCTAGACAAATCAAAAATGTCAAATGACAAATGACAAATATTCGTCTCATACCAGCCCTCCTTTCTCCTCGTCTTTGCTGTCGTGATCACCGAAGAACGAGGTCAGGCCGATGATGATCAGCAGTACCAGCGACAGTACCGCACCATAGTTGAGCAGATCCGTCGTGGTGATATAATCCTGAATGAGGCTACCGAACAGTTTGATGTTGTTATGCGTCAATAGCTCCGCTATCGCGAAAGTCGAGACGGTCGGCATGAAGACCATGACGATACCGCTGTATACGCCCGGCATGGAGAGCGGAACAATCACTTTCCAGAAACATGTCCAGCGGTTGGCGCCTAAGTCCTGAGCCGCCTCCACGAGGCTGTTGTCCATCTTCTGCAGCGTATTATAAATTGGGTAGATCATGAAGGGCAGGTAGTCGTAGCAAAGGCCGAAAAGCAATGCACCTTCTCCCAATGGCAGTCCGCACATGTTGAACAGCTCTACCGTCGCTACCGTACGCAGCAGGAAATTGATCCACATCGGCAGGATGAACAGCATCGCCATCACTTTCGGCGTCTTGAAGTCTTCCTGCGCCATGATATACGCTGCCGGATAACCGATCAGCAGACATATGGCGGTGTTGAAAACCGCTATCATGATCGAATAAAGAAAAGTCTGGATAGCTTCGCTATGCGTGAAGAACTTCATGAAATTGCGCACCGTAAAGTGGCCGTCAATATCCGTGAAGGCATAGACACCGACGAGGATGAGCGGCAGGATGACGAACATCGCCATGAAGAGGATGTACGGCCAAGCCCAGGTGCGGCGCGAAGAGAATATTTGAACAATCTTATTCATCTCCCGAATCCTCTAATGCGCTAATCTTAATCTTATGCGGCGGAATGACGATACCTACGCGGTCGCCGTCGTCCCACACATCATTAGTATTGACGTATAAATCATGTCCCTCATCCGTGCGGATAGTAAGATGGAAGTGATTGCCTTTGAACAGAATGAAATGGACTTCGCCGGACAGCGTACCTTCTTCTTCGTAGTCCTGAAGATCGATATCGCGGAATTTGACGCGAACCTGTACCTTGTCGCCTGCGGCAAAGGGCGCTATCTGCTTCTCGTCCACTTCCCATTCGGCATCCAGGAACCAGACCTTGCCATTCTTGAGCACTTCACCCTCGAAATAATTCCAGATATAGTGCTCTTTCTTCATGATCTGGATATCCTCCGGCCGCACGAGCATACCCACTTCCGTACCGGGCAGGTACTCGTGGTAGTCCTGGATGAGAAACTCATAGTTATCGGGTGTCAGCACGCGCATCTCATAGTGCACGCCCTTGAAGATACAGGTTTGCACTTCGCCGTACCACTTGGTAAATTTACCTTTCGGCACGCGGTCTTCGGCATCATCATCTTCGTTGGCGACCACTTGTCCGCGTTTCTCGTCTTCCTTGCGCCAGACATAGATATCTTCGGGCCGAATGACGACGTCCACGGGGTTGTTCTCGCCGAAACCGGCATCAATACAGTCGAACTCCTGACCGCAGAACTCCACGCGCTTGTCGCGAATCATGGTGCCGGAGAGGATGTTACTCTCGCCGATAAAGTCCGCCACAAAGCAGTTTTGCGGTTCGTTGTATATATCCGTCGGTGTGCCGATTTGCTGGATTTTACCTTCGCTCATCACTACAACACGGTCGGAGAGCGTCAGCGCTTCTTCTTGGTCGTGGGTGACGTAGATGAAGGTGATGCCGAGTTTCTCGTGCAGTTCCTTCAACTCGATCTGCATGTCGTGGCGCATCTTGAGATCCAGCGCCGAGAGAGGTTCGTCGAGAAGCAGCACTTCAGGCTTGTTGACAATCGCGCGCGCGATAGCTACGCGTTGCTGCTGACCACCGGAGAGGGTGTCCACTTCGCGTTCCTCGTAGCCCGTGAGGTTTGCCATCTTGAGCGCCTGACGCACTTTCTTCTTAATGGTCTCGGGGTCTTCTTTCTTCAGTTTGAGACCGAAGGCGACGTTGTTAAATACATTGAGATGGGGGAACAGCGCGTATTTCTGGAATACGGTGTTCACCGGCCGTTGGTACGGCGGGGTCTTTGTGACGTCTTCGCCTTTGAGCAATATCTCGCCCGAAGAGGCTACTTGAAAACCGGCGATACAACGCAAGAGGGTTGTCTTACCGCAGCCCGAAGGGCCTAAGATGGTGACGAACTCGCCCTTCTTAACCTGCAAGCTGACGTCATTCAGTGCATACTTTCCGTCCTCAAAACGCTTAAAGACGTGGTTTACTTCAATGATAAACTCAGATTTTGCCATTTCCTTATTTTACGCGTGTGCAGCGTGCACGCGGGCACGCACTATGCAATTTGGCCGCAAAAGTACGCAAAAAAAATGGATTGTGCAAATATTCGCCTATAAAAATGCTTTTTTTGAAAAAAAAATTACGATTTTTTTGGTCAATTCAAAAAAAAGCAGTACCTTTGCAGCCCATTTCGTGTTGTGCGCGCTGACGTACACACGCGAATGGACAATAAAAAATCATTATTAACTAATTAAAAATTAAGGTTTTACTACAATGGTAAATCATTATGAAACTGCCTTCGTTTTAACTCCCGTTTTGTCTGAACCGCAGACGAAGGAGGCAGTAGAAAAATTCGAGAATCTTCTCACGCAGAATGGCGGTACCATCCTGAACCGTGAGGAGTGGGGTTTGAAGCAACTTGCTTATCCCATCCAAGGTAAAAATTCGGGTTTCTATTTCATTCTTCAGTTTGATGCAGAGCCCGCTGTAATCGCTACCCTCGAGACCGAGTTTCGTCGTGATGAGCGTGTAATCCGCTTCCTGACAACGCGTCTTGACAAGTACGCATTTGAGTACGCTGAGAAGCGTCGTAACAACTTCAAAAAAGAGGAGGCTTAATCATGGCACAGAATGACGAAATCCGCTATCTGACTCCGCAAGGTTCGGATCAGAAGAAGAAAAAGTACTGCCGTTTCAAAAAGAGCGGTATCAAGTACATCGATTACAAAGATCCTGAGTTCCTGAAGAAGTTCCTGAACGAGCAAGGTAAGATTCTGCCGCGCCGTATCACCGGTACTTCGCTGAAGTTCCAACGCAAAGTTGCTCAGGCCGTTAAGAAAGCACGCCACTTGGCATTGCTGCCTTACGTAACCGACATGATGAAGTAATTAACCCTAAAAAGTAGAAAGGAAAGAACATGGAAGTAATTCTTATTCAAGACCTGGCTAATCTGGGTTTCAAGAACGACATCGTAAAAGTACGTGACGGCTACGGACGTAACTACCTGCTGCCGCAGAAGATTGCTATCATCGCAAATGAGAGTAACAAGAAGCAGCTCGCAGAGAACCTCAAGCAACAGGCTCACAAAGCCGCTAAACTGCTGGCTGACGCTCAGGCACTCGAGGCAAAACTCGCTGAGACCGTAATCGAGGTAAAAGTAAAAGCAAACGAGGACGGCAAGATCTTCGGTACTGTTACCACCGCTGCTATCTCCCAGGCACTTGCTGCACAAGAGATCAACATCGACAAGAAGGTCATCACGATCGCTGAGCCGATTAAGGAGGTAGGTGAGCATACCGCTCAAGCACGTCTCCACCGCGAGGTAAAAGCGGACATCAAGCTGAACGTAGTAGCTGAGTAATTAGAGTATTAACCGTAAAATTTCGAAAGGAACAAGACTTATGAAACAAGGAATTCATCCTGATAACTACCGCGTAGTAGTTTTCAAAGATATGTCTGACGGTACTCAGTTCTTCAGCCGCTCAACGGCAGCTACGAAGGACACGATCGAAATCGACGGCGTTCAGTATCCGCTGATTAAGCTTGAGATCTCGAACACGAGTCACCCGTTCTATACCGGCAAATCGAAGCTGGTGGACACCGCCGGTCGCGTAGACAAGTTTATGTCTCGCTACGGCAATCGCAACCGCAAGTAATACTTGTGTGGGCAAGGGGCGAGCGCATGCTTGCCCCTTGTTGTTTTTCTGAAGAAAAAACCTCGGTGTATCGGTATAACGATATATCGGTATAACGAAAAAAATATACTACTATGCAAAACGCAAATCTCTGGCGCGCCTTAGGTCGCAACTTACTTCTCTCAATCGCCATGTTTGCAGTGATCTTCGGATTGCTGTGGCTCGCAGAACAGTTTGTTTTGGAACCCGGAACGCTGCTTAAATGGACAGACGCCGCCTGGCGCGTCGGTATCCCCGCATCGATCATAGGCGTAGCGTATATCCTCACGATTCGTGACCCGCAGAACTACACCGGTTTCTTCGCCGGTATCGTGATGTCTGCCCTGCTCGGCGTACAATTCACGCTGCAGAAGAGTTACGACAGTACCTTCCTCTATTTCTTCGTCTTCATCCCCTTCCAGATGATGAGTATCTACAAATGGAGTCGGAAGAAAGATGACGGAGGAGCCAGTTTTGAACCGAAATTTCTCGATATCCCGCGTTTCTGGTTGTCAATCTTCATAGGATTGGCTGTGACAGCCGGTGACTACTTTATCCAAACGCTGGTATTCCAACATAACGGCTTTGGAGACAACATCGTTGTGAAGTTATGCAACGGATTGATGATTTCGTCCTCTTTCCTTGCGAACTACTGGCTCATATACCGCAAGAACGATTCATGGCTGTATTGGTTTATCTATAGCGTGGCAGGTATCGTATTGTTCATCTACCTTGGTAATGTTTTCTCTCTCGTACTCTTCTGTTTCTTCCTCGTCATCAACTCGATGGCCGGTATCGCATGGATCAAGAATACAAAACCGGAGTATTACTTCTGGGCTACCCCTTTGTTCGGTAAAAAGAAATGATTAAACGTAAATTAGATACTGTTCTGAAAGTGAGCGAACCCGCTCCGCTCATTGATTTTCTCATCGCCAAGATGGGAGGCATGGCGCGTTCGTCGGTCAAGCAACTGTTGGGCCAACGGCGTGTCAAAGTAGGAAACGCTATTCAGACGCGGCATGACTTTGCCCTCAAGGCAGGTGATGTGGTGACCGTTAGTTCCGGCCGCGGAAACAGCCAGTTGACGCATCCGAAACTCAAGATCGTCTATGAGGATGATGATTTAATAGTAGTGAACAAACAACCGGGGCTGCTGACGGTGGCAGCAACGCCGGGCAGTTCGGAGACAACCGCTTTTTCTATCCTACGCGCGTACGTAAAAAAACAGAACGCGCGCGCAGGCGTGTATGTAGTGCATCGTCTGGATCGTGAGACCTCCGGCCTGCTGGTCTTTGCTCGCTCGGAAGAGTTGCAACACTACATGCGTCAATACTGGCGGGATTTGGTCACCGAACGCACCTATATCGCGCTCGCGGAAGGAGTGCTTAACCCGCGCGAAGGACAGATCCGCAGCTGGTTTACAGAAGACAAGCGCAATGCGGTAGTCTATTCGTCGCCCGTGGATGACGGCGGCGATTTGGCTATCACCAATTACAAGACTTTGCGCACCTCAGCCGACGAGCAGTATTCGTTGGTAGAATTACATCTCGAGACCGGCCGCACGAATCAGATTCGTGTTCATTTAGCTTCCAAAGGCTGCCCGGTGGTAGGAGACCGCAAGTACGGACATGGCAATGAGTCGAGTCCTATCGACCGGCTCTGTCTGCACGCTAAAGTGCTCGCGTTCATTCATCCCGTGACCGAGAAGACGGTGCGTTTCGAGAGTCCTGTTCCTAAAGAATTTAATAGAGTTATATTATGAGAAAATGGCTTCTTTTAGCGGTTTGCGCTATGCTCCTTGTTCCAGCGCACGCTGCCAAACGCAAAGTGCACACCATCGGCGACAGCACGATGTCCAGTTACCAACCCGCCGCTACTCCGAAACGCGGATGGGGCATGTATCTGCAGGCTTTCTTCAATGCCGACTCCATCGAAGTGAACAACCGAGGTAAGTCAGGTGCCTCTTCGCGCACGTTCTACGAGACGGACAATCTCTGGCCGTCCGTTAAGAAGCAGATGAGTGCCGGCGACTATCTGATTATTCAGTTTGCGCATAACGACGAGAAATGCAAAGGGGAAGATGTGCTTGTCCAAAACGCCAAATTGCGTGCTGAAGGGAAGGATACGATCACCGACATGCGCGGTACAGAACCCAACACGACGTACAAAGACTATCTGCGAAAGTATGTGAACGAGGCCCGCGAAATGGATGTGACTCCCATCCTGATGTCTCCGGTATGCCGTGCCTATTTCAATGACGGCAAGATCAATGCTGAAGGACGACATGACCTGAGTAAAGACAGCATCGACAAGAACTATGTGCGTTGCATGCAGGAGGTAGCGGAAGAACTTAATGTGCCCTTCCTCAATATGACCTCCCGCAGCGCCGAGCAGTTTGAGACGATGGGGCAAGAATACTGTATGGAGCATTATTTCAACTGCGGCGACAAGACCCATACCGGACAGGAAGGAGGCATGACTGTTGCCCATATGACCTACCGCCTCATTGCCAACAGCGCGGACTTAGTCGAACTTCATCACCTCGTATCCTTACCGCCGGTGGAGAAATATGCGGCTTATGTCCGGAATATCGAAGAGCAAGGCAGACAGGCGGCTTTCGAGGCAAAAGGAAAGCCTTTCGCTAAGACGTTGACGACTGCCAAACTGCAGAACCTGAAAGCGAGCAAGCAGACCTACATGCCGGCAGACGGATTATGGCCGGCCGGCGAGATAGACGAGGTGGCCAATCGCTATATTGAATACATGCTTCCCGCGGACAAGAAGAAAGGCTTCGTCATTGAAACCATCTATCTGCCTGTGCGCGGAAAGGGCGGAGACGGAATGAATATCCACATCAACTATGGTTTTGGAGAGCAATTCCGTAATGTGACGACCATCTACGAGAATACCGCGCTGCCGAAGAACCAATGGATAGAGGTGAAGATCGCTCAACCTATCTTAGTGCCTGCCGGCGAAAAGATTCATATTCGTGTCTTGCCTTGGTACGACTCCAACGGTCGTCCGCAGAAAGGTAAGAAACTCGAACTCGGAGAGTTGAAAATTACCGGAAAGAAACTGTTATAAAAAAAGCCGCTCAATCGAGCGGCCTTTTTCTTAATAACTTGTTCGCTGTGTAGCAGCGTAACTGATCTTCAGTGCGTATGCGCGACGGAGTTCCTGCTTGATGTCAGCGATGACACCCATGCGGGTTTCTTTATCGGCCTTGATCGAGACGGTCATCAAACCCTGCTCGCTCTCTTTCATGGACGAACGCTCGTTGACGATATACTCGCCAATCTCCTTCGTCTCTGCGAAAGCGTCATCGAGTTGGATACGGGTCTCTGCACCATACTGCTTGCGGAACTCTGCCGTAGGCGTACCTACGTAGATATAGCGCACGAGCGATTTCTTCTCCAGCTTGGTCAGCTCAGTAGCCTGCGGGTTCTTGAACTGCACCTTATAGCTTACCTCCTTCATTGACGTAACGGACATGAAGAAGAACAGCAGCATGAAGATAATATCCGGAAGTGACGACGTATTCAACGCCGGCATTTCACGCTTCTCATTTCTACGAATCTTTGCCATGTTAGTTACCGTAATTTTTAGGTTCAGCCTCCGAGATCTTCTGAGGATAGATCTTTTGGATCTGTTTCTGTTGATCCTCTTCCAATTCGTTATAAGCTTTGTGGAAATACTTCTGCGCGCACTCTTCACGCAATTCATTGTATGCCGCTACGAGTTCATTCTGAACATCCAAATACGCCTGATACTGGGTATCTACGTCGTTCTGAACAGAGATCACGTGATCCTTCGTGTACTTGAGTACACCGAACGGAGCACCGAAATCCTCTTCGAACAACTTCGGATACCAGTCTGCGTTATTCTCGTTCTTAATGAATTCCTTAGCGCGTTCGCGAAGTTGCTTCACATCCATCAACTGGCCTTGCACCATCAACTGGTTCGCGGAGTTAATCTTCACTACCAGCAGGTTGCGCTTGTTAATATCCTTATCCTCTATCTTTTGATCGGGAGGAATAGGCGCAGGCAGACGGCGAGCCAGTCCTTGGTTAACATCCATAGAGGTGGTCACCAAGAAGAAAATCAGCAACAGGAACGAGATGTCGGCCATAGAGCTGGCGTTGATCTGTGGGATTTTCTTTGCCATGATAAATGTGATTTACTTCGACAGTTTTTTGGTGTAAATTATACCCCAAATCATCGTACAAATAGTAGCGGTGATCAGGAAATAGCAAGCGTAGATAACGGCATCTGCCAATTGTGCCCACGCGCCTTCGTTATCCGTACCTTCGTAACCTACGATATGGATCTTCTCAGGACTACCGAGGAACCAGCAAAGGAGTGCCAGAACTACGAAACCGGCTACAACACCCAGCGTGGTGTATGCTTTCTTGCGGTTCGTCTTCCAGTTCTCGCAGAAATCGATCACTACTACTGCTAATGTAATGAGGACTACCAACCCAACCAGGATGTAGACCCAGATGAGGAATGCATCGGTGAAACGAGGAATATCCAGGAAATCACCGGCAACCTCCAGACTACCGTTAGAGCCACCGAGGAAGAACAACGCGATAAACACGATGCCCAGTGCCAGCAGCGACCATAAGGCAATCTTTGGTAACATTTTATAATCTTTCATAATTGCTCAAAATTTAAATTGATTTGTTGTTTGTTGTTGTTCGTTGGTCTCAATTGCCAACTACAATCACCAATTACCAATTATTTCTTCTTTTGAGCAGCGTCGAACTCAACTACGATGTCAAGCAAGCTAATCGAGCTGTCCTCCATCTCGTTAACCAGACCCTCGATGAGGCTCAGGATGTAGTTGTAGAACAACTGAAGAACGATAGCAATAATCAAACCGAGCAACGTGGTCAACAAAGCCACCTTGATACCACCGGCAACAACCGTAGCGGAGATATCACCTACCTGTTGGATCTTATCGAAGGCAGCGATCATACCGATAATCGTACCCAAGAATCCCAGAGACGGAGCAATCGAGATGAAGAGCGAAATCCAAGAGAGGTTCTTCTCGAGCAAACCGAGCTGAACACCACCGTAGGAAGCAACCGTCTTCTCAACTACGTCGATACCCTCGTCGTAGCGGCTCAGACCTTGATAGAAGATCGATGCTACAGGGCCACGCGTGTTACGGCAAACTTCCAATGCTTTCTCAATACCACCTTCCTTCAGAGCAGCCTCAATATTAGCGAGCAGCTCTTTGGTGTTAGTCTTGCTAAGCGACAGATAGATAATACGCTCGATACAGAGCGCCAAACCAAATACCAAAGTAACGAGGGTCAGAGCCATGAAGCCGGCGCCACCTTCGATAAACTTCGTCTTAAGCGTCTTGTGAAGAGCTACCAGACCACCGTCCTCTGCCGGAGCCTCTGCTACTTCCTCAGCTACCGGAGCAGCCTCGTCTACTTGTTCAACAGCAGCCTCTTCTACAGCAGCTGCTTCTTCTTGTGCCATCATAACTGCGCTACCAAAGGTAAGCATTGCCAGCACGGTAAGAGTTGCAAATACTTTTTTCATGAGATAAAATTTTGTTAGTTAGTATTTTTTGTTTGTTTTGTTTGCGTCCTTAGACGGGGGAATTTCTTCGATTTCCCTTGCGGAGAGACGGGGATTCGAACCCCGGAAACCCTTTTGGAGTTTACACGCTTTCCAGGCGTGCCTCTTCAACCACTCGAGCATCTCTCCTTGCGCATTACGTCAAATTCGGCTACAAAGGTACTACAAATTATTGATATACGCAAGTTTTTTGGAAAATATTTTTTATTTTCCCATATTTTATGGCGATTATTTGCATATATTAAAAAAATATATTACCTTTGCACCCCGATAAAAAACAACAATCTCTATGTTTATCATCGGCATTGCGGGCGGTACCGGCTCGGGAAAAACAACGGTAGTAAAAAAGCTCATCGAGCGTCTCTCTAAAGGCGAAGTGGTAGTTATTCCTCAAGACTCGTATTATAAGGATAGCAGCGATGTGCCCGTTGAGGAACGCCAGAACATCAACTTCGACCATCCCGATGCCTTCGATTGGGAATTGCTCAGCAAGCATATCAAGATGCTGAAGGAAGGAAAGCCGATCGAGCAACCTATCTACTCCTATATTACGTGTACGCGCTCGGAAGAAACGATTCATATCGAACCGCGCGAAGTAATTGTGGTTGAAGGAATCATGGCGCTTCGTGAACCCCGCATGCGTGAGCAGATGGACCTGAAGATCTTCGTAGATGCCGATGCGGACGACCGCCTGATACGCGTCATGAAACGCGACGTACTCGAGCGCGGACGAACTGCCGAGCAAGTCATCGAACGCTACCAACGCGTACTCAAACCGATGCACGAGCAGTTTATTGAACCCTGTAAACGCTATGCCGATGTGATCGTGCCGCAGGGTGGACATAACAACGCGGCCATCAATATGCTGGCGAAGTTCGTCAAACAGCAACTGCGCGAGAACAAAGATTAATATACGATTATTAAGATTTTGTGCATTTTTAGCTGATCGGGGTTATTTGCTGGTTTTATGCTGGTCAAATGCTGTTCAAGTGCTATGCAAAAAATGTACGATTTTTAAGATTTTGTTTTTCCAACTCTTCTGGACATATCTAAAAATTGGCACCTTCACCCTCGGTGGAGGTTATGCTATGTTACCCCTTATCCAACGCGAGGTAGTCGATCGTCAAGGATGGATTGACGAAGAAGAATTTCTCAATATGATAGCCCTCGCGCAAGCCGCTCCGGGATTGATAGCTGTCAACTCCGCTATCTTCATCGGTTGGCGCGTAGGCGGTTGGCGCGGTGTCGCCGGAGCCGTATTAGGCGCCGTTCTTCCGTCCTTTCTCATCATTCTCGCTATCGCTACGGTCTTTGCGGAATGGAAAGAACTGCCTGCCGTAGAAGCGGCCTTCAAAGGAATCCGCCCTGCAGTCGTAGCCCTCATCGCAGCGCCCTTGGTGAAGATGGCGCGGGCAGCAAAGATATCATGGCTCACGCTCCTCATTCCTATTGCTGCGGCTTTGCTCATCTGGCTCGGACATGTGAATCCCGTGTGGGTCATTCTCGCCACGATCATCATCACGCTCGTCATTGTGGATATTGTAGAAAGGAGGCGGAAATGATTTATTTGCAACTCTTTCTGAGCTTCTTTAAGATCGGTCTCTTCGGCTTCGGAGGCGGCTTGGCGATTTTGTCCCTCATCGAGATGGAAGTGGAGTCGAACGGATGGATGAGTCAGCAGGAATTCGTGGACATAGTAGCCGTTAGTCAGGTCACACCCGGTCCTATCGGCATCAACTGTGCAACATACGTCGGTTATACTACTGCCGGTTTCTGGGGCAGTGTGTTGTCCACCGTTGCTATCGTATTACCGAGTTTGATTATCATGCTCAGTATCTGCAAGGCTTATTTCTGGCTCACGAATCGTTTTCAAGGTAATCCGTATTTTGAGCAGACACTCCGTATGCTTCGTTTCACCGTCATCGGACTTGTGGCATCGGCGGCATTAATCCTTATCAAACCGACCACTTTCATAGATGCCACTTCGTGGATCATCTTTGCATTGGTTGCATTCTTTACCGTCCTGCCGAACATTGTAAAAAACAAGGCGACTGATATCCTCAGTCACCCGATTCTTCTAATTATCCTTTCCGGCATCGCCGGTTACTTCATCTATCGCTAAATTTTATCTAACTTCGCATGCGTGAGAAGTAAGGTTTTTGTGCCTTGCTTGTCGAAGTGAATCTCTATCTTGTCGTTTTCAGTCACTTCGTCGCGGTACACGCGAATAACCGTTCCGTCACCAAACACACGATGCGTCACGCGGTCTCCTGCTTTCCATGCCGATGAAGCAATTGCACTCGTTGCTCCGGATACCGGAGTAACAGGTCTTGTCGGCGCAATAGGTCTTTCCGGCATTTGCATAGGCCTTGCTGTAAAGCGTGGAACCGCCGGTCGGCTCATCTCGAAGAACCGCCGGTCAATGTCATTGAGGAATCGGCTCGGACTGTTAAATGCCATCTGTCCGTTACGGAAACGCTGACGGGCGAAGGACAAGTAACAACGATCCATAGCGCGTGTGATAGCCACATACAGCAGCCGGCGTTCTTCTTCTATCTCTTGCGGCTTGACGCAGAACTGCGACGGGAAGAGATTCTCTTCCAAACCGGCGATAAAGACAACAGGGAACTCCAAACCTTTGGCGGCATGAACCGTCATTAGCGTCACGCGTTCGGTAGTATCCGCCAAGTTGTCATCTTGGTCCGTCAGCAGACTGACCTCACTCAAGAAATCCGTAATAGGCGTATAATCGATACCTTCGTTTTGACGTTGTTCTACGAATTCCCGAATGGCGTTTAGCAACTCCTGTACATTCTGCGCGCGGTCAACGCCTTCCTGCGTGTGGTCCAAAGCTAAGGCAGTCTGAACACCGGTTATGCGCAGCGTTTGTTCTGCGAACTCATACGCATCCACTTCCTCAGTCAGTGTTCGCAACTGGTCCATGAGTGTGGCAAAACCGCGTAACTTGGTCTTTATGCCCGCACTTACATCCAATGCCGTTTCTTCCGGCGCACGCATCACATCGAGGTATGCACAATGATGCTCAATAGCGTTCGCGGCTACTTTCTTCATCGTCGTGTCGCCGATACCGCGACCCGGAAAAGCAATGATACGAAGCAGCGCTTCGTTATCGCGCGGATTGACCGCCAAGCGGAAATAACCCAAGGCGTCTTTGATCTCTTTGCGTTGGTAAAACGAAGTGCCGCCGTAGATGCGGTAAGGGATGCTATGTTTGCGTAACTCGTTCTCGAACGCACGCGACTGTGCATTTGTGCGATACAGAATAGCGATATCATCGTATCCGTTGGTGCGGTGCGCAAACTGAATCAGTTTCGTTACGCCTTCTGCTTCTGCACGGTCGTCCATGTAAGCTTGCAACGCCAGCGGATTACCTTCTTCCTTCTCCGAATAAACGGTCTTTTCTATCTGGTGTATATTCTTGTGAATCAGCGAGTTGGCGGCATTGACGATATTTTGCGTAGAGCGGTAGTTGCGCTCTAACTTGAATAACTTCGCCTGCGGATATACCTGCCGGAAATTGAGAATATTGCGAATGTCTGCCCCGCGGAAGGAGTATATACTCTGCGCGTCATCCCCCACCACGCAGATGTTATTCTGCGGTTCGGCCAATCGTTTGACGAGCACAAACTGGATATAGTTCGTATCCTGGTATTCGTCCACTAACAGATAGCGGAACTGTTGCTGATATTTTTCGCGCACCTCCGGACTGACATCCAACAACCGCAACATATTAATCAGCAGGTCATCGAAATCCATCGCGTTAGCGGCTTTGAGTCGTGCCTGATACAGTTCATAAATAGTGGCCGTCTCATACATCCGCATCTCGCGATCTTCGCGCAATAACTGTTGGTTCATACCATATTGCGCCGGACTGATGCCGCAGTTCTTAGCCATCGAGATGCGACTCAACACCGCTGCAGGTTTATATACTTTCTCGTCTAATCCGCGTTCCTTGCCAATGGCCTTAAGCACCGATTTCATGTCGGTGGTATCGTAGATGGTGAAGTCGCGCGTGAAACCCAATAACTCCGCGTGCGGGCGTATGAGGCGCGTGCATATGCTATGGAACGTGCCCATGCACAGGTAGCGCGCGTCCGAAGCAGACACCAGTTTCATGATGCGCTCTTTCATCTCCCGCGCCGCCTTGTTGGTGAACGTGAGTGCCATAATACTGCTCGCCGGCACGCCTTGTTGCAGCAAGTACGCAATACGGTACGTGAGCACACGGGTCTTGCCTGAACCTGCGCCGGCGACAATCAGTGAAGGACCTTCGGTACATGTTACCGCTTCACGTTGCGAAGTATTTAATTGATCCAGAAAATCCATTGGTAGTTCTTATATACGGCGAATAGCCGCTAAATGATGTGTATAGGCGCCTTGTTCCGCAGAGAAAATACCGGTCTCATCGAGTCTCTCCACTTTCACTCTCCCCGAACAATGAATCACCCGCTCCGCATCAATAGCAATTCCCACATGACTGATCTTTCCGTCCTCATGATCGAAGAACACCAAGTCACCCGCCTGAACATTGTCCAATTTGGCAATCTTTTTTCCCTGTGTCACTTGTTCGGACGCATTGCGCAAAAGCGATTTGCCGAATAGACTCATCACCACTTGCGTGAAACCCGAGCAATCCATGCCCATCGCATTCTTGCCGCCCCAGAGATAAGGAATATTCAAAAAGAATCGCACCGTCTGTAGCAAGTTCTCCTGGTTCATCTCTCGCGGTGCAGTAAGTACCATCAAGGGGTCAATGCGAAAACCCACACCTAATACAACGAAGCGCCCGTCTTTATAATTCGTCAGTCGTGTGCCGGCTGTTAGAGGAATGGTCTGGCCATTATTCTCACTTACCGCATAGGCCATCGGCATCGCGACTATCGCCGAGTCCTTCAGCGCCGCGCAATAACTCTTTTCTTCTTCCGCATTCATCGGTGCAATCATCTTCGCGTCCACCCAGCCTTCCTGTCCGTCGGAGAGAAGTTTGATGCGATTCCATCGGGGAATTTGCTCTATAATGGTGCATAACTCACCGAAGAGCATTTGTGTACTCTGTTCTGCGCCCTCGTGCGCTTCAGTCCGCACGGGTACAACACTATGTAAGGAGATGGCTTTCATTGCAATGGAGTTAGAAATTATAGCCATAAGGATAGCCTATACAGCGACACTTGTATTTCTTATCTTTTTGCTTCGTTTTGTAGTGCTTGTTTTTATCATTATTCTGTTGGCCTCCGGCAGGGAACAGGAAAGTCGCTCTTACACCCACAACGACATTCCGCAACGCGCCGGCGTTAAAATCAGCGGCTGAATACACATGATGCATCGTCACATTCATGTATTTGGACACATCCCAATTCGTTTTGTTTGGTTTGGAAGGTTTATCCAGCGCGTTCAGTAATCCGACTTCTGCAAAAGCACCGATGCGCAATAATTGGTCCAACCCGTTCTTGTCTTGACCGATTTTCAGGGTGCCTCCTAACTCGACGAGCAGACGAATGTCGTTTTTGTATTTCATCTGTCCTTTCGACGATACCGGTTCATAACTATGGTAGCCATGAGTGAACATATCGTCAATATAGTCATCATAGTATCTACCCAAATAATCCGCTGCGGCTGCCAGTTGTGCCGTTTGATGTGTCCAGGAAGTAAGGAATAAACTATATTGCGCACCCACCATCATGTAGAACGAGTACGTCTCAAAACCGATCATCACAGGAGTATGGAACCATAAACTGGAACTCAAGTCACTGCGACTTTTCAAATGACCGAGATAGTCAAACTCAATCCCGTTGGGCTCGCGGGTGTCCTTCATGCGTGCAGAGAATGTCTCGTCGGCCACACATACGCGCGGGTGCTCACCGGACACGGCCGCTCCGATACTCAGCAGAAAATGTCCGCGGCGGTATTCATATCGCAGCGTGACTCCTTCGCCCCAGCCGATGAGAGGTTTGGTTGCATTGGACTTATCCAACTGGAACGGAGAGGAAGCGGAGACTCCAACACCGATATAATGTTGCGCAAAACTCATCTGCGCCATCAGTATAACTGCTATGATCGTCGCTATCCGTCTCATCTCACCATGATTTTTATAACTTTCCGCGTTCCGGATTCCAAAACGACTTCAGCCAGATAGATTCCCTGTGTTCCAGGGGCTTCTATCTGCGTATCCCCATGGAGGAGGGTGTACGCACTTACCTTTTCTCCCATCAGACTATACATCGTCAGACGGGCATTTTGTGTGATGGAGACGCGAATCATTTCTCTGCGTGTCACAACGGTCGGATACAAGGAAATATCCGTATGTTCCTCGATGATAATCGGGCAGGTCATTAACTGCAAGCCACTCTGTTCGGTCAACATCGCGCTGTATTCTGCGCCCACCTCAAGAGGCTGGTATAAGTACGGACCGGTTTCACCCAAGAGCTTCTGGCCTTTTTTGTACCACTGGAAAGCCGTGAAATCATATCCGCCGTTATAGTTATGCGTCAGCACGAAGATGGCATCCATCCAACCCTGCTCTAATACGCTTGACGGGAATAGCAGAGTGAACGGTGCATTGCCGCTATATTTAAGTCGGCTATGGAACCACAAGTCGATACCTACCGAGAAGATACCCGCCTTGACATTGTATGGAATGGTTACGGTATCGTTTATTATCCGATAGGTGTCATTCTCAAAGCCTGCCCGTATAGCATCTTCGGAGAAGGTTAATTGTGCGTCTGTCAGATAACCGGTGTGCTGAAGAACAATCTCCAAAGCTCCCTCGCCCGCACATTGCTCGGCAATGTTGAACGAGACATTCTCAACGATGTTATCCAATACGGTCAAATTCAGCGTAACATTACTATCGCATTTATGGATCGTTTCCAAAGTCTTAGGATAAACACCTGCTATGTCATAGTCTGTCCCATTCCACGTGTATGTTTCGCCGTCTATGATAGTTGCTGTTTCCTCCGGCATATTGTAGGTCGGATATACCATGAGGTTGAGTGTATAAACCGTATCCGGATCTATGCCCGTGCCTTTGATGGTGTCCGTTTCGTATGAACCGGAAGTGTCATACGTTTTTCCGTAGAAATCGACAGGCGTTCCCTCGCAAGTGGTTGTATCTACGGAAATAAGTTCAGTCTGTTTCAATATAGTTAAATCGAGATAGACGGTATAGATACAACTTTCGTCGCCGGCGTCAGTAGTTTTTATTTTCTCATAATGTCCGGGCAATGTATAGAGATCTCCTTCCCATTCGAATGGTAACTCTTTGGACAATACCGTTGTATCTGTCGTCCGCTCATCCAGAGATGGTATGGGATAGAACTCAACGATGAGTGTTTGGGTATGGCTTTCATCAATGTCGCATGGGAACTCATTGTTGTCTTCTGTCGGATAGATAGTTTCATCACACCATACCATGGATTCTCCCGGACACATTTTTACGCGCACGTAAGGATCAGGTGTGATGGGGGAATCTATGTCCACGGTTTCCGCACATTCCTCACGTCCATCGAAGTAAACTTTGAGAATATGATTAGTACCGAGGTCAAAATCTAATTGGATGTCAGCAGTTCCTGCATCGGCACTGACCGTGTAAGACTTAATCACAGTCCCTCCTTCTTTGACTTTGATGTCTTTACCCAACGCATTGCTGTATGTGACACTCAGTGTAATATGATACTGCGTTTCACCAGATACAACTTCCGGTTTGAAGGCCTGTGTTACATAATGAATAACTGGCGAGTGTGGAGCTTTATATTCTTTAGTAGCTTGTGATCCGTTGAGCCCGTCGAATTGGACGAGTAGGTGGTGTAACTCTCCGTCCGCGGGGATGTTACTGATGGAGAAGTTTTGTGGGCTAACCCAAGAACCTTCCGTGAAGGTTAGTGACTCACGGCTCTCTACCTCTGTAATAATAAGATTTCCGTCTCCTTGTTCGAATTCTATGGTGCCATTGAGGGTGAATGTAGTTATGTCGCAATTAGTTTGAGGCTGCAAGTCAATATTTTTTATCGCAGTTTTATTAGGTTCGTTGACGATGAATGTATGTTCACAAGTATCCGCAGCAGTAAAGTAGGCATTGAATCCTTTTGCATTCCCGTCAAAGGTCAGCCCGGTTAATTCGAAGAGAGCCGGAGAAGCGGTTAGTTCAGCTTCCGATATGGTTTGTGTGAGTGCATCACCATCCGTAATCACCAGATCTCCGTGTGGGTTTTCGAACACGACAGCCCCCGTCAGTTTATACGTATGTGTGGTATTATCAGCCTCCAATTGAATATTGTTTACGTCGGAAATACTTGGCATGTGCGGGACACCGGTAAGGGCAGTCGGCGTGTTGGCACATCCGTGCGAGCCACCGACAAAGGCAACGCTGAGGATATGATTTGTATTATCTCCGTCAGCTTGTAAACCTTCCACTTTCAGCGTTTTTGTTTGAGGTGTAGCACTATTCTCGATGAAATTAGGCGGTGTCATCGTCACAGTTTGTCCGTCAATAGAGACAGTAAGTGTGCCATCTTGGTTAACAAAATCCGTCACCTCTACTTCCAAATCGAAAGTAGTCTTGTCGCACTTAGTGATGTATTTGGTGTTGATGGTGCCTAACGAAGGTTCAACGGGCTCGGTGTATGAGTCTTCGCCTTTGCAGTTTTTGGCTCCTTTGAAGTAAGCAAAGAAGATATGCTCGCCAACAGGATTCTTCCATGGCATGTCAAAAGTCCACCAAGCTTTGTTAGCGGTATATTGTGGATCGGTAGCTTTGAGTATTTTCTCGTGTCCTTCCTCATCGGTAATGATGAGGTCAGAGTCTTGCGAGTTGGTATATTCAATCGTTACGCGCACTTGGTAGTTAGGATTGTTGCATGCATACGGGAGAATTTCTGCTTTGACTTTCGTTATATCCGGAATGTACGGAGCCTTGTATTCTTTAGTAGCTTGTGATCCGTTAAGTCCGTCAAATTGGACGAGTAGGTGGTGTAACTTGCCGTCAGCCGGGATGTTGCTGATGGAGAAGTTTTGTGGGTTAGCCCATGAACCTTCTTTGAAGGTTAGCGACTCACCGCTTTCTACCTCTGTGATGGTAAGGTTTCCGTCTCCTTGCTCGAATTCTATGGTGCCATTAAGCGTGAATGTAGTTATGTTGCAACTAGTTTGAGGCTGCAAGTCAATATCTTTTATTGCAGTTTTATTCGGTTCGTTGACGAAGAGAGGATGTTTACAAGTATCCGCAGATGTAAAGTACGCATTGAATTCTTTGGCCTTTCCGTCAAAAGTGAATCCGCTAAATTCGAAGACAGCAGGAGAAGCAGTTAGGTCTGTTTCCGATATGGTTTTAGTCAGTAAATCACCATCCGTGACAACTAAATCTCCGTGTGGGTTTTCGAACTCGACAGAAATCGTCAGTTTGTAAGTATGTGTGGTATTATCGGCTTCGGGCGGAGTGTTGCTTACGTTGGAAATTTTTGGCATGTGTGGAATGCCGGTGAGAGCAGTCGGATTGTTGGCACACCCGTGCGAGCCACCGACAAAAGCAACGCTGAGAATGTGGCTTGTATTATCACCGTCAGCTTGTAAACCTTCGACTTTCAGAGTTTGAGTTTGCGGAGTAGCACTATTCTCGATGAAATTAGGCGGTGTCATCGTCACAGTTTGTCCGTCAATAGAAACGGAGAGTACACCATCTTGGTTAACAAAATCCTTTACTTCTACTTCCAAATCGAAAGTGGTCTTGTCGCAAGCGGTAATGTATTTGTTATTGATAGTACCTAACGAAGGTTTGGCAACAGCAGGGACAGCCACCGGATGCGGGCATGTTGTTTCAAGTCCATCGAAGAAGACGTTGAGATTATGGTCTGTAGTCCCGAAGTCAAGTTTAACAGGAATGGTTTTTGTATGTGAACCGTCATCGCTCTCTGTTGTGAAATGTTCAAGCACGGAAGTTCCTTCCTTAATATATATATCGCGTCCAAGCCCGTTGGTGTAGTCGATAGTTAGTTCAACTTCATATTTGTCTGAACTACAATCATAAGTAGGCTCACTTACTTTGATAGGTTCGCTTATCACCGGTGTAAAAGGAGCATCGTACGTGGTTTCCAGCGAGCAACTATTTTCTCCGTCAAATTCGGCGTGTAGCGTGTGTTCAAGTTCGTCACCGGTAAGACCTGTAAAGGTGATGGTTACTTTTTCTTCCGTGGGCTGATTCTCTTTATATTCGAACTCTTTCTTGTTAGCGTCGTCTTCGTCTATCCAAGCGAAAAGTTTACCTCTTTGGTTGAGGTATGCAATATCAAACTTGACGGTATACGTTGTTGCATCGCATTTCATTTCTCCTGTTGCCGGTCCTTGACTAACCTCGATATGAGGTGTTACGGGCTCTTTGTATTTGACAGTCTTCTTGTTCGTACAGCCAACCGCTTCTTCAAACCAGACGTCGAAGTAATCGTCCTTATCGTCGATTTCTATATCTTTGAATGTAACTGTATTCTCTCCCTCTTTTGCTGCAAAGGTCTGTGATTGCTCTTTGCCCCAAACCGTTACATTCTTGCCTTGCCCGTTGGTGACAAAAAAGTCAACAGTCACATTATAGGTTTTTTCGTCACATTTCATTTGCTCCGGTGTTGCAGAATAATCATAAATATACGGCGAGAACGGGACATCCACTTCTTTGGTGTCTTGGCAGTCAAGTGTAGCGTTATTGGTGCAAATCAGAAGAGTATGTTTTTGACCATCGTATTTCAGATTCGTCAGTTTTGTCAATATGGGATCCGTCGGGGTAGGACCATACGTAATATTCAGTGTGGCTTCCGGATGCAACTCTCCATCCCAATAAAACAGTAGTTCTTTGCCTGTCTGATAAGCAAATTTTATTGCCACTTCAAGACTGAAGGTTGTCTGGTCGCATTCCGGAGTAGGAACGATGGGGTCTGTTACTGTCAAAGCCGGAATGCCGGGTGCAGTGTACGTGTTGCTGTTCTGCCCACCCTTGTCAACGCCATGACAGTCATCACGGATTATTCGGGCTGTCAGTTTGTGTTCATTGCCGTCTGCTACCAGTTTCGCGTAGTCGGCAGAGGAAAGCGTGAGGGTTATTTCCGTTGGATGGGTGGCGGGGTCAATGACGAGAGGAGTGGCGAAAAGGTCACCATAAACATCATCCGTCAACTGTAGGGAAACGGAATGTGTGGTGTTCAACTCAGAGTAACTTACTTTCACTTGCATCGTGAAATCGGTCTTCCCGCATGCCGGAGTCTCTATAATCTGAATAACAGGAGGCTCGACTGTAACCGCTGGTTCGAAGATATTCACAACGAAACGCTCACAGTTCTTGATCGCCTGTGAATGAACTGAAATGGCCTGGAACTGAATGTCGTCTAACGCAAAGTCATTACCTCCTGGGTTGGAACTGGTATTAAGATCACGTACCATAATCTCCACTTCATCGGCATCCACCGGAGAAGTATAAACGTGAGAGTTTTGATGCCAGATGTTATCCTGATAGTCGTTTAAGTCAATAGGATTACCTAAGAGTTCTTCTGTGCTCCATGCACCATCTTGTTTGTAACGGATAGCGAACTGTAACTTGGCAGCATTGTTCATCTCTCCGTAGTTATTGATGTTAGCCACCCAGAACGAGAACATGTAATTGGTACCCTTCACTAACTTCAAGTTCGAACTTTTGCCGGTATTAACAAACCAAGCTTTCTTTTCTCCGCTATTATCCGCATCGAACAAAGCATAATAAGTGCCTTTCCTCGCTTCAATCCTCTTTGTATATCGTTTCCAAAAACTATTGGCATCAGTAACGATGGAGAATCCTCCGAAAAGGCTATTCCCATCATCCATGTAGTCATTGTAGAAGTTACCTGCAGAAGTTACTTCTTTTCCCCAGAAGTTATATTCGCTGATAGCAGAACCAGTGATGCTTTTAGTCCTATTAATGCTTCCATAATAACTCTCACCCGCAGAAAAATCTCCGTTTTCGATTAGGTTTCCTGCAACTGTAGGTTTAGGTTCATATTCATAATAGGTATAAATGACAGTGGTATCGAAGCAATAGGCATCGGTGGGGCGTTTATAGCTTGTCGTGTAATCATCGTGCCATTTGTATCCGCCTGGACCTGGAGCTTCCTCTGGGCCGATGGTTTTCGTTTCGCCATGTGTTACGTTAATGATAGTGGTCTTGATTCCATCAATGGCATTAGGAGCAGGGTACGGGAGAGAATTGCGACTACACTCACTACCTCCGTTTAAGAAACTTGCTGTAGCTGTTATAGTTGCACCATCCGCATACAGATTTGACAGGCTGAATATAAACGGCGTAGTAACAGGAGTAGTCTTGGGATCATAATCTATGTGATGTTCACCTTTAGCATCTGTGACACTAATATGCAGAGTCTTTCCTAAAGCATCTCCAAAGGCCACAACCCCCTCCAGTGTATACGTACTGTCATGAACATTTACACTCGATGGTACTACACCAAAATCGGTAATCTCGCAGGTGGGCGAGCAGTCTTTAGTCACGGCAATTTCGATAAACCGTTCTTTTGCAGGGTCTTTTGTAGAAAGAAAATAATAAGTGTGACTACCTTCTGCGCCTATGGTCTCGTTTAATCCGCCCGGACCGCTAAACCCCCAGTCACTGCTGGCATATGGAAGTTCCTTCCATTTTTCGCCGTTCCATTTGAACCAAGTCCGAGCTTGACCATAATCATAGCCCGCTGTCTCGCTAATAAGCCGAGGCTGTAAGGACAACGGATCACCCTTTGATTGGGTGCATACTTCTACCACCTCTCTTTCTGCTTGGTCAATTATAGTAATAGATGAGGAGGCGGGATCTTCGGACGGGCGATAAAAGAAGCAGTCACTCCAGTTCCATTGGTCTCCCGGATGATCATTGGCATCCTTGAACTTTCGAAAATTTTCCAAATAGTTTTGGTCCTCGGGAATAACGATATCCGCACTCTTTTGAACATTACTATCATCGCCATTTCCATGAACGTTACTCCAATCAGGTTTCCATGCGGGATCGTCATTCTTGTTATTGCGCGTCACAATCACATGTGTCCAATCACCGGCAGGGACTCTTATTTGGAGCACGTCACCGCGATAAGGTACATATTGTGCCTCTTCGCTCCATGCGTTAGTCCCGGTGATATTGTTATAGAAATATGCGAATTTACCGGCATCATCATTTCCATACCAATCCCAGTACGCTGGGGCTTTCTTTACATAGATTACCTCCCCCTCTTCAAATACACGCGCGTCAACATGCACCGCCAAACATAGCAGAACACATGATATTAGATATTTGGCAATATGTCGGAAGTTTGTTCCTGTCATTTAATTTGCTCCTACCACACTTCTTGAGGATGATCGGATTCTTTTTTGGGGTAGTCAATCGAGTAGTGTAATCCGCGACTCTCTTTGCGCTCCATCGCCTGGCGGGTAATGAGATACCCGACATTGATCATGTTGCGCAACTCGCAAATCTCCTTATCGGCCTTCACGCGTTTGAACAGGTCTTCTGTCTCTTCATACAGCAGATCCAAACGTTCCCACGCGCGACGCAGGCGCAAATCCGAGCGAACAATACCTACATAGGTGGACATAATTTGTCCCACTTCTTTCACGTCCTGTGCAATCAGCACGCGCTCCTCGTTGCTCAGCGTGCCTTCGTCATTCCATGCCGGGATTTTCTCGTTGAAATCGTAATTTTCTATTACGCTGAGGCTGTGTTTGGCGGCCGCATCGGCATAAACCACCGCTTCAATCAGCGAGTTTGAGGCCAAGCGGTTTCCGCCATGCAGGCCTGTGCACGAGCATTCGCCTACCGCGTACAAGCGATGGATAGACGACTGACCGTCCAAATCCACTTTTATGCCTCCGCACATGTAGTGCGCGCACGGCGCAACAGGTATATATTGTTTCGTGATATCAATACCGATACTCAGGCACTTCGCATAAATATTCGGGAAATGATGTTTGGTCTCTTCGGGATCTTTATGCGTGACGTCCAAACAAACGTGGTCGATAGCGTGAATCTTCATTTCGTTGTCTATTGCGCGAGCCACAATATCGCGAGGAGCCAAACTTAACCTCGGATCGTATTTCTGCATAAATTCCTCGCCGTTGGGTAATCGCAATATGCCTCCGTAACCGCGCATAGCCTCGGTGATCAGATAAGCAGGATGGGTCTCTTTGGGGTTGAACAAACTGGTCGGGTGGAATTGCACAAACTCCATATCTTTGACCAAACCCTTTGCACGATACACCATTGCGATGCCGTCTCCCGTAGCTATCTCCGGATTCGTTGTGGTAGCATACACAGCTCCGGTTCCACCGGTAGCCATCAGCGTAATACGACTTAGATACGTGTCAATCTTTTGCGTCTTGGGATTGAGAATATACGCGCCGTAACACTCGATATCCGGCGTCCTTCTCGTCACGCGTACGCCCAGATGATGCTGAGTGATAATCTCTACGGCGAAATGGTTCTCCAATACATCGATATGCGGATTATTGCGCACCGCTGCCATCAGGCCGCGTTGTATCTCTGCACCGGTGTCATCGGCGTGATGCAGGATGCGGAACTCCGAATGCCCTCCTTCTCGATGCAGGTCGAAAGCCCCGTCTTCTTTCTTGTCGAAGTTAACGCCCCACTTGACGAGTTCCTCGATACCTTTCGGCGCGTTACGAACCACCTGCTCTACAGCCGCCGGGTCACTGAGCCAGTCACCCGCTACCATCGTATCGTGGATATGTTTCTCGAAATCATCCACCATCAGGTTCGTCACAGAAGCGATGCCGCCCTGTGCCTTGGCTGTGTTGGCCTCTTCTAACGTGGTTTTACAACACAACGCAATCTTGTATTTCTCAGCCCGCGCTACTTTGAGCGCAAAACTCATACCGGCTACTCCGCCGCCGATAATCAGAAAATCGTATTTCTTTGTCATGTTAACTGTTTATCGTGCTTTACACAAAGCAAAGACACTGAATGTTGCTCCTCTAAATTTCTTCATCGCTTTGAGACAACTGCGCATCGTCTCGCCTGTTGTAATCAGGTCATCTACAACCAAAATATGCTTGTGGTACATCTGTTCGGGATGGTTGACCGTAAAGGCTTCTGCTACATTTGCCTTGCGTTCTTCCCCGCGCTGCAAAGCTTGCTTGGGCGTGTTGCGTGCGCGCGTTACATGCGTCGTATCCACTGGTATGCCTGTTATTTCACTGATACCCTTCGCAATATATTCCGCTTGGTTGTATCCTCTTTCTCTCAGTCGCTTCGGATGCAGCGGCATAGGGACAATTACCTCGATTTCATCGAAGAAATCCGCGTATAACATCTCCATCGCTGCTTGGCGTCCCAACCAATACCCGATCATCGGCTGATCGGCATATTTCATCTTATGAATAGCCGATCGTATCGGGTGGTCTTTCTCAAAGAAGAGAAACGAAGCGGCGTGGTCCAGGTGCATTACCCGTTTGGCAGCCGCCTTTGACTGCGCTTCTCCCCATAACGCCATCTCTGTGCCATTCTCCCGTATCGCTGCTTGTTCGGTGCGGGGCAGCGACGAGACACATGACTCGCATAACTGCCCTCGCATCGCTTTCTCTCCGACATACCTACCGCATATCGGGCAGACCTGCGGGAAGATAAGACTAAAGAGTGACACCGTTCTTAAAGATCGCTATCTCGTGATAACCGTTCTTCTCGTTATTGGTCTTTGCGCCGTTAGCTACCTCGATCACGAAGTCCGCAAAACGTTTTGCCACTTCCTCCATCGGCTCGCCTTCGGCGATGACACCGGCGTTGAAATCAATCCAATTCGGTTTGTTCTTATATAGATTGGAATTGGTGGAGATCTTCATCGTCGGCACATAAGTGCCAAAAGGTGTACCACGACCGGTGGTGAACAATACCATATGGCATCCGCAGGACGCGAGGGCCGTTGATGCCACCAGGTCATTACCCGGCGCAGACAGCAGGTTCAGTCCCTTTACCTGCAGACGCTCGCCGTAAGGCATCACGCCGCGAACCAGCGACTTGCCGCATTTTTGTGTACAACCTAATGCTTTATCCTCCAGCGTTGAGATACCTCCGGCTTTGTTACCCGGACTTGGATTCTCGCCTACGGGTTCGCCGTGACTCAGGAAATAATCCTTGAAATCGTTAATCAAATGTACGGTTTCATCGAACAATTCCTTGTTGGCACAACGGTCCATAAGGATCGTTTCTGCGCCGAACATCTCCGGAACTTCAGTCAATACCGTCGTACCTCCTTGCGCAACCAGCCAATCACTCAGGCAACCGAGCAGCGGGTTGGCCGTGATTCCGCTGAAACCGTCCGAACCGCCGCACTTCAAACCCACGCGTAACTCGCTTAAAGGCACCGCTTCGCGTTTGTCATGTTGCGTTTTGGTGTATAATTCACGCAGAATAGGCATGCAGTATTCTACTTCATCGCCCTCAATCTTCTGTGTCACAACGAATTTTACGCGATCTTCGTCGATTTCACCGCAGAATTCTTTGAAAACATCCGGTTGATTGTTCTCGCATCCGAGGCTCACTACTAATATCGCTCCTGCGTTCGGATGATGAATCATGTCGCGCAGGATCTTCTTCGTGTTCTCATGATCGTCGCCTAATTGCGAACAACCGTAATTATGCGGGAAAGCAAAAATATTATCGGCTCCGGTCTCCTGGCGCAAACGCTCTGCGCATTTCTGGATGATACCGTTTACGCAACCGACGGTCGGAATAATCCATACTTCATTACGGATTCCTACTTGTCCGTCTTTGCGGCGATAACCCATAAAAGTCCTGTTTTCATCGGGGATATTCAGCACAACATCTTTCGGATGATACTCATATTCCAACAAACCTGCGAGGTTCGTCTTGATATTGTTCTCGTTCATCCAACTGCCGGCTTGCTTTGCCTCGCGCGCATGACCGATGGGGAAACCGTATTTGATGACGTTCTCGCCCTCTGCCAAGTCTTTGATGGCTATCTTATGTCCGGCCGGTACGTCCTCAAGAACCTTAATTTGCTTGCCGTCCACTTCGATAACCGCACCTGCGGACTGCGGTTGTATGGCTACAACCACATTATCCGCAGGATTGATTTTTAGGATATTCGTCATATTAGAGAATCGTTTTAACAGTTTCGAGCATGCCTTTTGCTTCGATTTCATCGAGGAATTTCACAACGAGGTCCGTCAGACCCGGAATCTTATTGAGGTCTTCTTTGCTCTCTTTCCAGATCACATCCGTAGCGCCGAGAACACCTTCTGCTACCTTGCGGTGATCTCCGGTTGCCCAGAGTTGTTTGAGCAGATCCATGATCTCCTGTGCGTCATTCGGCTCGATTGGAGCACCGTCGGCACGAACACCACCCTTGTAATAGGTGATAATTGCTGCCAAACCGAGAACCAAGCCTTTCGGCAGTTCGCCCTTGCGCTCTAAGTAAACCTTCAGACCCGGCAGGTCGCGCGTCTCGAATTTCGGGAAGGAGTTCAGCATGATGGAGGTTACCGCGTGATCTACATACGGGTTGTTGAAACGCTCCAAAACGCTCTCGCCGTACGCCTTCAACTCCTCCTTCGGCAGATTCAAGGTCTCAAGCAACTCGTCGAACATCACTTTGTGGATGTATTTGCCCAATACCTCGTGGTTGCAAGCATCGCGAACGATGTTCACGCCACTCAGATAAGTAACAGGACTCAATACCGTGTGCGGACCGTTCAGCAAGGTCACTTTTCGCTCGTGATACGGTTTCTCGCTCTCGGCAATCAGCACGTTCAATCCTGCCTTGTTAGCGGGGAACTCAGCCTCCAACTCCTCGATACTCATGTTCTCCGGTTTCTCGATAACCCAAAGGTGGAAAATCTCGGCTTGTACAACGAGGTTGTCGTTATAACCTACCTTCTCCTGAATAGCTGCGATATCCTTGCGCGGGAAGCCAGGAACGATACGGTCAACGAGCGTTGCGCATACATAGTTGTATTTCTCAAACCACTCTTTGAAAGCCTTGTAATCTGCTCCGAAGTCATCCTTCCACAACTCGATGTACTTGCGGATGCAATCCTTCAAGTGGTGGCCGTTCAAGAAAATCAACTCGCACGGCATAAAGATCAGACCCTTCGTCGGATCGCCGTTGAACGTCTTAAAACGGCGGAACAGCAACTGAACCAACTTGCCTGGATACGAACTTGCCGGGGCGTCAGCGAACTTACAACTCGGATCAAAGGTGATACCGGCTTCGGTCGTGTTTGAAATCACAAAACGGATGTCCGGTTGCTCAGCCAAGGCCATGTACGCCCAATTTTGAGTGTACGGGTTCAACGCACGACTGATCACGTCGATACGCTCCAGACTGTTCACCGCCTCGCCTTTCAGACGACCTTGCAGATTCACATGGTACAAGCAGTCCTGACCGTTGAGCCACTCTACCATACCTTTTTCAATCGGCTGAACAACAACCACCGAGCCGTTGAAGTTCGTCTTGGCATTCATGTTCCATACGATCCAATCGACGAATGCGCGAAGGAAATTACCCTCACCAAACTGGATGATTCTCTCGGGAGCTACGCTCTTCGGAGCGGTCCACTTGTTTAAAGCTTTTTTTGCCATAATGTAATAGATTTTATAGTTGTTTTTTGTAGTGCGTCATAATTTGCGCTGCAAATTTACACAAAAAAAATGACATACGCAAGAGAAGAATTGCTTTTTTTACAAAAGTTGTCAAAAAATTTGCACAATTCAAAAAAATGCAGTACTTTTGCAAGCGTTATGAAGCATACATTCTTATTTTTGTGCGCATTCGCGCTGTTGGCTTGCAACAGACCCTCGCGCGTCGAGCAATATAAGGCCGACAAACATAGGTCGGATAGTATTCATTTGGTGGAACAGACGACAAGTCTGGCCTATTATCAATCCCAATTGGAGTCTTTGATGCCCAAGGCAGATAGCCTGTTGCCGTACTTCAAGTATGAAAAAAACGAGAAATATCAGGACTATGGATACTATGTGGTGAACGGAAAACAAGGACTTCGTGTCAAAGTCCGGGATGACGGAAAAGAACCGATACTTTTGTATCGCGACGGCAAACGGCTGGAGACAACCGACGATCCGGTTTATGAGCGTGCGGAGCACCTTCGAATCGTAATAGCCGACATCAGAGAATGCGAAAAACGCATCGCACGCACTTCGCTCGAGGTGCAAAAATATGAGAAAAGATTACAAAAGCAATAAAATATTTGCATATTTGCAAAATATTTTGTAATTTTGCGCCGCAAAATATGTGTTGACTTATGTCTGAGAGTAAATACGAAAGTAAAATTACCTCCGCTCCTTGTTCTGCTTCGCAGATTTATCGCGTGCTGAGCAACTTGGAGAATCTGGAGCGCGTTCGGCAGTTTATCCCGCAAGATAAAGTGCAGGAGATGGAAATTAGTGCCGACCGGGTGCGAATGAAAGTGGATGGATTGGCGCAGAAAATTACCATCGCCATCGTGGATCGCATCGAGAACGATACGGTAAAGTTCGGCGCGGAAGGAATACCGATGGATGCGAACTTCTGGATCCAACTCAAAGAAGTGAGTCCTACGGATACGCGTATCAAATTGACCGTGAAGGCCGACATCCCCTTTATGTTCAAGATGATGGTAGATAAAAAACTGCAACAGGGATTGGACCAAGCGGCAGACATGCTCGCCCGGTTCCCCTATAGTCAATGGAGTTGAATATGAAAAAACCTCGCATACACAAAGAAGGACGCGGCTTAATTGTGGGTACCGTGCTGCTCCTGTTTATCATCAATGTACCTATTTATCTCTTTGTTCATCCGCATTGGGTATTTGGAATCACGCTCATCCTCACGGCGATGCTGTTGGTGTTCGTGACCTATTTCTTCCGCAACCCCGTGCGCGTGCTGGAGATAGATGACCCTAATTTTATTATCGCGCCCGCGGACGGGCGTATAGTGGTCGTAGAACCGACGGAAGAGAACGAGTTCTTCCATGAGCGCAAACTCCAAGTGTCCATCTTCATGTCGCCCTTTAATGTGCATGCCAACTGGTATCCGATCGAAGGAACAGTCCTCGTGTCCGAGCATCAGAAAGGGCATCACAGAGGCGCGTGGCTTCCCAAGTCCAGCACGGAGAACGAGCGCTCGCTTGTAGTCATCGAGACGCCGTCTAAAGTGCAGATAGCTGTTCGTCAGGTTGCCGGCGCTATGGCACGTCGTATCGTGACATACGCCAAACCCGGTCATCAGGCGCACCGAAACACCCACCTCGGGTTTATCAAACTCGGCTCGCGCGTGGACATGTACCTGCCGGTCAATACGGAGATGTTCGTTACGGTAGGTGAAGCCGTGCGAGGCAACGAAACCGTCATCGGACGCCTCCAGGATGATCCGACCATTAACACCAACGAAGAAGTTTAACCATTAAAATACCAGAAGTATGAATTTTGAAGAATTATTTGCGCAGTATCCCTGCCCGTTTACCGATGAGCAAGTAAAAGCTCAAGTGGCTGACATCGAAGCAAAACATTTTGCCGAGAATAACAATGTCGAGGTATGGAAAGAATGCCTCCACCAGATTGACTACACGACTCTGAGCGCAGACGATACGATCGCAAAAGTAGAGTTCATGGCCAACGCAGTCAATACTTTCGAACAGAAGTTCCCGGGCGTGCCCAATGTAGCAGCCATCTGCGTTTATCCCGCTATGGCGGAGTTCGTGCGCAAAGCACTTAAAGACCCGAATTTCAATATCGCTTGCTGCTGTGCAGGCTTCCCTGCTGCGCAGACCTTCCCGGAGATCAAAGTAGCTGAGACCGCTCTCGCGCTCAAAGCCGGCGCAACCGAAGTGGACATCGTCCTCTCTGTAGGTAAATTCCTCGAGGGCCGTTACCAAGAATGTTTCGATGAAATCGCGGAAATCAAAGCCGTTTGTGGCGAACACCACCTCAAAGTAATCCTCGAGACCGGTTTGCTCAAAACAGCAGAGAATATCTGGAAAGCATCTATCCTCTCCATGGCTGCAGGTTGCGACTTCATCAAAACCTCTACCGGAAAGATCAGCGTCAACGCTACGCCGGAAGCTACTTTCATCATGTGCCACGCCATCAAGGCTTGGAAAGAGAAAGCAGGCATCAAGATGGGTTACAAACCCGCAGGTGGTGTGTCAACAACCGACGAGGCAGTACAACACTTCACGTTGGTAAAGGAAATATTAGGCGAAGAGTGGCTTAACAACGAGTCGTTCCGTTTCGGTGCTTCCCGTCTCGCCAATAACCTCCTTTCCTCTATTGTAGGCAAAGAAACAAAACATTTCTAAAGAGAAATTAATGAATAAGATTCTATCTAAACGATTCTTCTCGGACAATGTAGCGGAGCTCGTAGTGGAAGCTCCGCTCATTGCGCGTAGCCGTAGGGCCGGCCATTTTGTCATCATCCGTGTGGATGCCAACTCCGAGCGTATCCCTCTGACCATTTCGGCTGCCGATATCGAACGCGGAACAATCACCCTTGTGGTTCAACAAATCGGCGTGTCCACGCGTAAATTGCTGGCACTCAACCCCGGTGATTCGCTCCACGACATCGTCGGACCGCTCGGCCGCGCGACACGCATTGAGAAATACGGCACAGTCGTTTGCGCCTGCGGCGGAGTAGGCGCAGCGCCGATGCTGCCTATCGCCGAAGCCCTCAAGAAAGCGGGCAACCGTGTCATCACCGTTCTGGCGGCTCGTAACAAAGATCTCCTTATTCTCCGCAACGAACTTGCACAGTGGTCCGACGAGGTCATCATCATGACGGACGACGGTTCGGCCGGTCAGCAAGGCGTGGTGACGGTAGGTGTCGAGCAGGTCATCAACCGTGAACCGGTACATAAATGTATCACCATCGGTCCGGCGATCATGATGAAGTTCGTGGCGCTGACAACGGCCAAGTATAATATCCCGACGGAAGCATCGCTCAACACCATCATGGTGGATGGTACGGGCATGTGCGGCGCGTGTCGTGTGACCCTAGGCGGTAAGACGAAGTTCGTCTGCGTCGATGGACCTGAGTTCGATGCCCATGGTGTTGATTGGGATGAGATGCTCAGCCGAATGCGTGCATTTAAGGCCGAAGAAACCGAAGCCCTAAACGCCTATTTGGCTGACCCTAAAATCAGCAGTACACCGACGGTCAGCCGACGGTCAACCGACAGTCAAAGCCAAGGTGAGGCTTCTATAAGGCCGGTAGAACCCTTCGAGGGAAAACCCAAAGACCGCGTAGCGATACCCCGTGTGCAGATGCCGGAATTGCGTCCGGAAGTGCGCGTCAAATCGCTTCACGAAGAAGTCAACCAAGGTCTGACTTTCGAACAGGCTATCACCGAGTCCCATCGTTGTCTCAACTGTAAGAATCCGACTTGCGTACAAGGTTGTCCGGTCAATATCAACATTCCGGGTTTCATCAAGACCCTCGAGACCGGAGATATCCTTGGCGCTGCGGCGGTCATCAAAGAGTCATCTTCTCTGCCCGCAGTCTGCGGCCGCGTTTGTCCGCAAGAGAAACAATGTGAGTCGCAATGTATCCATCTCAAGATGGGCCACCCTGCCGTAGCTATCGGATACCTTGAGCGTTTCTGTGCCGACTTCGCCAACAATCATCAATCACCAATTAGCAATCATCAATCGCCTACCGGCGCGAAAATCGCCGTGGTCGGCTCCGGCCCTGCCGGTCTTACCTTTGCTGGAGATGCCGCCAAATACGGTTATGAGGTACATGTCTTCGAAGCACTCCACGAAATTGGTGGCGTCCTCAAATACGGTATTCCGGAGTTCCGTCTTCCGAACGCAATCGTGGACACGGAGATAGACGGTCTGCGTGCGCTTGGCGTACAATTCCATACCGATACAATCATCGGCAAGACCATCTCTGTCAAAGAACTCGAAGAACAAGGATTCAAGGGAATCTTTGTCGGTTCAGGCGCAGGTCTGCCGCGATTCATGAACATCCCGGGAGAGAACCTCAACGGCGTCATGTCGTGCAACGAGTACCTGACGCGCGTCAACCTCATGGACGCTTCCAACCCGGCAACCGACACACCGCTTCTCTACGGCAAGAATGTAGCCATCATCGGTGGTGGTAACACCGCGATGGATGCTGTCCGTACGGCAAAACGCTTGGGCGCAGAGCACGCAATAATTATCTACCGCCGCTCCGAAGAAGAGATGCCGGCGCGTATCGAAGAGGTACATCACGCCAAACAGGAAGGTATCGAATTCATGACGCTCCATAACCCCATCGAGTACCATGCCGACGAGAACGGCCGTGTGAAAGAAGCCGTCCTCCAAGTGATGGAACTCGGCGAACCCGACGAATCTGGTCGTCGCAGTCCGGTACCCGTAGAAGGCAAGACCGTCACGATACCCGTTGACTTGGTCGTTGTAGCTGTCGGCGTCAGTCCGAACCCGCTTATCCCGTCTTCTGTAGAAGGTCTCGAGATTAGCAAGAAAGGAACGATCGTTGTCAACGAAGGTATGCAATCGGCTATCCCGACCATCTTCGCCGGAGGCGATATCGTTCGTGGAGGCGCAACCGTCATCCTCGCGATGTCGGATGGCCGCAAAGCAGCGAAAGCCATGCATGAATACCTGAGTAATAAGGAGTGAGTATTCTTGCGGCCATATTACTCTCGGTCAACTTCCTGACAAGCCACCCGCTAACCGGGCAGGCGAATATGTCTGTGTTGGTGAAAAATCTCAATACGGGCGAGGTGATTGATAGTTATCGTGCAGATAAAGTAGTGCCACCGGCGTCGGTGATGAAATTGCTGACGACCGGTGCAGTACTGGATATCCTCGGCCCCGGATACCGTTTTCCGACCGTGCTGGAATATACCGGTTCTGTCGAAGGCGGCGTCTTACACGGCAACCTTTATATCCACGGTAGTTGTGATCCATCCTTAGGTTGGAAAGGACGCATAGGTTTTCTCGATCAGTGGGTCAAAGCCGTACAGAAAGCAGGAATCACCTCTATTGACGGTGCCGTAATAGCCGACATGACTATCTTGGATGGCGATGCGCAGAACCCCAACTGGCTATGCGAAGATGCGGGAAACTACTACGCACCCGGTATCTTCGGTCTCAACTACTACGGAAACACGATGAACATCGTGCTCCAGAGCGGAGAACCGGGGACAGTGGCAAAAGTCATCAAGACCGAACCGGCCGTAGAAGATATCGTCTTCATCAATCGTATCCGCTGCGATAAGATCCAGTATGACGGAGCGTTCGTGTCCGGTCTGCCTTACAGCCGCGAGCGTTACCTGACCGGTGCAGTGCCTTCTAACGTGGGCACATTCGGAGTCAAAGGCGACTTGCCGAATCCGGGCTTACTATTAGCGCGTCATTTTACCAACAAACTGCGCGAAGCGGGTATCTCCGTAAAACGCGATGCGACCTTCGAAGCCGATTATAACCCACTTACGCCGCCTCGAACGGAACTCTACATCCATTATTCGGAACCCCTTTCGGAGATTATCAAGGAGACGAATGTGAATAGCAATAATCTCTATGCGGAGTCGCTGTTCCGTTTCCTTGGTACGCGTTATACGCTTCCCGGTACCATCCATAACAGCCAGGATCTGTTGCGTGACTATTGGCGTCGCCGCGGAGTATCCATCCAGAATGCGATCATCAAAGACGGTTGTGGACTCGCTCCCCAAGATGCCGTGAGTGCTCAGACTTTTGTGCAACTGTTGACGGTCATGCTTCGCAGTCAGAATGCCGATGCATGGATTGCTTCTCTACCGGTAAGCGGACAAAGCGGGACACTCAAATCCCTTTGTCCGAAGACAGAACTCGAAGGCCGAATCCATGCCAAGAGCGGAACCATCGCCGGAACAAAGAATTTTGCAGGTTACATCGACATGCCGAATGGCGATACATGGGTATTCGCTATCCTCATCAATTCCGCTCCCGGCAAAGCAAAGAACATACAGACGGTGATTCAACAATACCTGCTCGATGTATATAAGCAGTACAAATAGTACCAACTCTTTAGTGAAGGAAATGCTGGCGAGAGGTGAATGGCCGCAAGGGGAGCACTTCTTGTATGCCGGTTACCAGACCGCAGGACGCGGACAAACAGGCAATAGTTGGGAAAGCGAAGAAGGAAAGAATCTGTTGTGCTCGATCCTTTTGCCACCCGACAAAAACCTGTATTTCCTGAATATAGCCGTTAGCGTAGCCCTCATACGACTCATCGACGAACAGTTAACGATCAAGTGGCCCAACGATATATACTGGAAGGACAAAAAACTGGCAGGCATCTTGTTGGAGAACGCCATCATTGGCAACGAGGTGAAGTATGCGATAGCTGGCATTGGGCTGAATGTCAACCAAACGAAGTTTGTCTCCAACGCCCCAAACCCTGTTTCGCTGAAACAGATCACCGGTAAGGAGTATGACATGGACCAACTGATGAAAGACCTTTTCGAAGCAGTCAATATAGTACTGAATGAACCGGAAGATGTCATTTGGTCAGAATACAAAGCACACCTCTATCGCCGAGAAGGATATTGGCCGTTCGAAAATCAAAGCGGGGCCTTTGAGGCGCACATCGAAGATGTATTACCTACAGGAGAGATCGTCCTCAGCGACAAAAACGGTCAAGTACACCAATATGGATTTAAACAAATAAAATATATTCTATGAAAACGATTATCATTACCGGCGGAGCCGGATTTATCGGAAGTCATGTAGTACGGTTATTCGTGAACAAGTATCCGGACTATCGCATCATCAATCTGGATAAATTGACCTATGCCGGTAACTTGGCGAACCTCAAGGATATCGAGGATAAACCCAATTACCGTTTTGTGCGTGCAGACATCTGCGACTTCGATACCATCTATGCGCTGATGCAGGAAGAGCATGTCACGGGTATAATCCACCTCGCCGCAGAGAGTCATGTAGACCGCTCCATCAAAGATCCGTTCACTTTCGCTCGCACGAATGTCATGGGTACGCTTTCGCTCTTACAGGCTGCGAAACTGTATTGGGAATCCCTGCCGGAGAAATACGAAGGCAAGCGTTTCTATCACATCTCGACCGATGAGGTGTACGGTGCGTTGCAACTGACTCATCCCGAAGGTATCGAACCGCCGTTCACCACCAAGGCCTCGTCTGGAGAACACCATCTTGCCTATGGTGAAGACTTCTTCTATGAGACGACGAAGTACAATCCCCATTCGCCGTACTCGGCCTCGAAAGCATCCTCGGATCATTTCGTGCGTGCCTTCCATGATACCTATGGCATGCCGACTATCGTGACGAACTGCTCGAACAACTATGGTCCCTACCAATTCCCGGAGAAACTCATTCCGCTGTTCATCAATAATATCCGTCATCGCAAACCCCTTCCGGTGTACGGCAAGGGCGAGAACGTACGCGATTGGTTGTTTGTAGAGGATCACGCGCGCGCGATCGATATTATATATCATAAAGGTGTCGTAGCCGAGACATACAACATCGGTGGATTCAACGAGTGGAAGAATATTGACATTATCAAGACCGTCATCAAAACCGTCGACCGTTTGCTCGGTCGTCCGGAAGGCGCCGACCTCGATCTCATTACCTATGTCACCGACCGCGCAGGACATGACATGCGCTATGCGATAGACTCCACCAAGTTACAACGCGAACTCGGTTGGGAGCCATCTCTACAATTCGAGGAAGGTATAGAGCGCACGGTTCGCTGGTATTTGGACAACCAGGAATGGCTCGACAATATCACTTCCGGCGAGTACGAGAAGTACTTCGAAGACATGTATAAAAACCGTTAAGCATGAATCTTAAACGAATCCGCATTCGAATGCCCAAGTGGCAGGCGATTCGCAGCGCCGATTGGGCAAAAGAGTTGCTGATGACTTTCATCGGCGCCACGCTCTCCATTATCCTGACTTTCGGTACCGCTCATTTCCTCGACCAGAAACAGCAACGCGCCGACGGACGACAAATGGCGATGATGGTCATTCATGACATCGAAAACAACGCCAAGACCCTGAGTGAATGCGAGAAGGTGGAGGAGAAGTTTTTCAACATCTCGCAGGTCGTGCTCAATAATGTGGCTCACCTCGATTCAATTCCCTTGGACTCGCTGATGCTCTTTGTGCAATACATCACCGCGTCCGCCATTAATCCGACCCTATATGACGAGTCGTCGGAGAAGATTTTCCTCAGCAGCCAGGAGTCCTGGAAGAATATCAGCAATCCCACTTTCATCGATGCTGTGCAGACTTTTTACCACGAGCGCCGATTGATCTTCGGCATCCTGTCCGAGGACCGCTTCTTTGCCAAGCCTGTTTCCAACGAGGACTATTATAGCAAGATGTTCGACGGCACGGAAACGCTGAAAGATGAGATAGGCTTTATGCGCGACTATGTGCGCGAGTGTTGTGCGAACAAGAACGTCAAGATCTATGTGGACTACTCTTATATCCGCCGTCGTTACTATGCCCAGTTCGCCGAAGAAATGACCAATACGGCCAACCGCTGCAAGTTCATGATGGGCATCACCGACGAGGAACTGGCGCAGTATGTGGCTAATCGTGCACGCACCGGCAAACAACTCAAAGAACGCGAACTGGTCGGACGGTGGAAAATGCTCTCCACTTCGGATTATGACATCGAGCGCATCTATAATAGCGACCATTCGGCCGTCTATGTCATGACGTACCACATGTCCTATTCGCACTATACCGGACAGGTCGATTTCCAATTTTCGTTGCAGGGAACATGGGAATTGCAGGGCGATTCCATCATCACCTATGTGCAACCGGATTATAAGTATGAGATCGATCGTAGCCGTATTCAGTACCACCCCGAAGCACAGCAATCCGTGGACGAGATTATTGCGTTCTGGGAACAAAATCTCAAGCAATCGATTGATGCCGAAAAAGAAAAAGGCGACAAACGAAATGCCGCCTTTGTGTCCATCGATGCCACCAAGAACAAGATGGAATATCGGGTAATGGACAAGGATGAGATAGGTAACGATGAGGAAAAAACCTATTACCTCGTCCGCCAATCACCACTAACCATTAACCATTAACCATTACCCATTCCGATAAGCCTTAGGCGTCACACCTACATGGCTCTTGAAGAAACGGTTAAAGAACGCCACATTATCAAATCCTAAGTTCAGCGCAATCTCTTTTATCTGCAGATTCGTGATCTTCAGTTGTGACTTGGCGTCGGTGATGATCGCCTCGATAATGATATCACCGGCGGTACGGTCTCCGACCGATTTAATCGTCGAGCAGAGGTGCGGCAAGGTCAGACGCAAAGCTTCAGCATACTGACTCACATGATGCCATTCCTGATAATGTTGCAGCACGAGTTGGCAATAATCTTGATAAATCTCCGTCTTCCGGTCCATGGGTTTCACGAGGTATTCGTCCTGCTCATGCGCATACTTGGCATAACTGGTCTGCAGCAGATTGAAGATATGTACCATCTTCTCGGAATCGAGCATGGTGGGTTCGGCATTCAGCGCCGCTACAATCGTGTCATACATCGAGCACAGCACTTTCGCATGATTTTCACTGATACTTAGCTTGGGCGAATGCAACTGAAGCGCTGAAAGCGACATCTTGTTATTCACCGTATATTTCTCTAAGAACTTACTGCCGAAGACGACCCAATATACCAGCGCATCGTCGGAAAACTCCCGAATAAACAGAAAACTACCCGGCTCCAACAGCAATATATCGTTCTGCTTAAACTCATAATCCGTTACGTTAATCGTTGCGCGGGCTGTTCCGCGTACCAAGAAGGCATACACACCGCACTTGATCTTACACGGATACCGACCGTATTCATTCATCAGTTTACCACTGGCATCGCCGATCATGTAATCGCCGTACGGACAGTCAACAATAGGGATATTATTTTCTTTCATCTTAATAAATGTATCAAAAACGGTGCAAAGGTAGTACTTTTTTTTGAATTGCGCAAAAAAATCAGTCAAAATTTGCATATTTAAAGATTTTGCAGTACCTTTGCACCCGAAAATGATGTGCGAAGATATACATAGTGCCTTGCAAACGCTCGCGGTAAAGTATGCCGTAGATCAGGTATGTGTAGTGATGGACGAGAAACTCGCCGATAGCGGAGAGTCAATAATTCGGCATCCCGAGTGGCCGATACTGCGTTTGGCTGCGAGTGAGCAGAATAAGTCCTTAGAGACGGTGCAACAAATATGGGACTTTCTCTTTGCGCACGGTATCACGCGCCGCGGATTGCTGATATGTATCGGCGGCGGAGTAATTACGGACCTCGGTGGTTTTGCTGCGGCTACCTACAAGCGCGGCATCGACTATGTGAATGTACCGACGACTTTGCTGGCCATGATTGATGCTTCTACGGGCGGAAAAACCGGCATCAACTACGGGGGACTGAAGAATAGCATCGGTTGTTTCGCCCCGCCGGTAGAGACGTTGATCTGGACAGGATGGCTGCAGACCCTGCCTGCCAAAGAGATGCTCAGCGGTTTTGGCGAGATGCTGAAGACGGGCCTGATAGTAGAGGGTCTATGGAGCGAACTCATGCGTTACGACCTCGATACGATGCCGCTGGAGTCTTTACAAACTCTGATAGCGAAAAGTGTGGCGGCTAAGGAACAAATTGTAGCGGCCGACCCGAAAGAAGAAGGCCTGCGTAAAGTGCTCAATTTCGGTCATACCTTTGGTCACGCGTTGGAGGAAAAAAGTATGGACGCGCATGCCCGTTCCGGTGTTGAATCGCTCGACCATGGCTATGCGGTGGTGTATGGTATGATCGCAGAGTTATACCTGAGTGTAACGAAAGTAGGTTGCCCGAAAGAGCCCTTGCAGCAACTGTCGCAACTCATGCTGCATTATTATGGAAAACCGAACTGCAAGTGTTCGGACCGTGAGGCACTTATCGCCCTTATGCAACAAGATAAAAAGAACGAGCGCACAGCTCAAATCAACTGTACGCTCATTCAACATATCGGTTCGCCTCTCATCAATCAGGTCATCACACCCGAAGAGGCTAACGAGGCCTTAGAATATCTTTTCTCCCTGTAAGGTATAGATTCCTTCTTCTGTTTGTACGACCACGACTCCCTCGCGCAGGATGAGTCGTGCTTTGCGGCTGCTCTCTATATCCTCGATACCTTCCGAAGCATAGAATTCTTGCTTGATGATATAGAGTGTGACGACATCATGGTCGTAACTCACAATGACATAGGTGCGAGTAGGTATGTCCTTATCAAAACCGGATAGTTTGAATTTATTTTCTACGGCATAGTGTTTGCCTTTGTATGTTAAGTCGGTCCAGCTGTTCACAACGACACTGTCCAATACCATATAACGGCATACATCTGCCGAGTCAATCACCGCACCCGCCTGCTCCGGTAGTACTTCGACATTCTTGCCGATCGTTAACGGCTCGGTGAGCGATATCTCCGGAACACCATAGTAGTTGACGAATCGTCCTACCACGCCGGACAATGGATCACCGGCTTTCACATCGGCGCCGTAGCGCTTACCGGTCACACCGTCACCTCGGTCGAAGAGCAACATGCTACCTGTCTCATCGCGCACATAGATATAATTATCGTATTTCTTGGTCACAACCACATCATTCAGATAGACCGTAGTGTTGTCAATCGAGCGTACTGCTTCCTCCACACATAGTTTGCTGGCGATATGCAAGAGAACGATAGACTCGGTGCGTACCTCGCCGGAAGTAAAGAGGATGGTATCCGTATAATGCCCGGGGGCGACATCGGCATATGAGATAGTCAGGTTATCGCCATCTTGGTCCAATAGTTCCGAGGAAAGCGAGAAGATGGCAGGGTTGGTATGCGTCACAGCGATATCCTCCGTCAACTTATTGGCGTTGATTTGTATTGTGCGTGCATCGGAGGTCTTGAGCGTAGTACCGAAGTTCACGAGCGGTGCTACAATAGCCGGCACATCTCCCATCGCTTCTACACGGCGGTATAAACAGACAGGGGTTTGCGACTGACCTTCATAGCATGCAAAGAGCGTAGGATTATTCTGCGCGTTATATTGGATTATCTTCGCTTTGCTGTTACCCTTGTTGGTAATAATGGCCTTACCGCCTGACTCAATATTAATATCCCAGTAACCGTAGTTCCCGTAGGTGCCCTCATCTACGACATTCGTCCATACTGCTAAACGGTTCTTGGTCTGACCGCCCGAAGCAACGAGATACGCTTCTTCGTATCGCAGTTCGTCTTGGAAAATATACGCGGTCTGTCCATCCAGTTCGGAGATGCGCAGCGTGTAAATGGCGCGTTCATCGGCATCTACCATCATGCGGTCTGACGAATAACGCCCCTTGATAGCGTGGATATTATTGACGGATTCCCACTCGTCATAATATCCCATGATATAATTCACTCCCTCTTGCGCCACACCGAAGATAACCTGATCGGAGTCTTGCAGTTGATTGACGGAGGTCACGAGTTGGTATGTATCCATCGTGAAGACCGAACTGCCACCGGAAGCCGAACGGATAGAGATGGTGTTGATATAAATGGCATTCTCCGTACATTCCACCCAGAACTTGATCTTTCCGCTCTGCGGTGTCTCCAGATTGATGACGGAGTCGCGATTATAGACTCCTTCGCCACTGGCAGCCGGTTTGTGGATCTTAATACTCAGCGGTTCATTCTCACCTATCTGCACATAGATAGTACCTTTTCCTTTGGAACTGTTCTGGCAGAAGTTAAAAGTGATACGACGCACATCCTCAAAGGCCACAACCGAAGTGGCTCCTGCACCCGATGTGCCGGTTTTTACTCCTACGCCGCAGGAATAGAGTCGTTCCTGTGCATCCAACCTGCCGGCTGTGTACTCCGTTGCGTCTTTGTCACTGATCCACCCGTCGGTGGTTCCGTCACAAACGGTAGCGCCTACTTTCGAGGCCCATTTGACGGAAGTGAAGGTGTAAGTAGTCACCCCCGCAAAAAGCGGAGACAGACTGCAAACCATCACGATAGCAAAAATAATTTTTCTCATGGTATAATTATTTATAAGCCGCCACAATCTGCTTTACTAACGGGTGGCGTACGATATCTTTCTCGTTAAACTCGATAATACTGATTTCTTTGATATAGCGGAAGCGATCCATCGCATCGCGCAGACCGGATTTCTGCGTAGGCGGAAGGTCTATCTGCGTCATGTCGCCCGTGACGATCATCTTGCTGCCGAATCCGAGGCGGGTAAGGAACATCTTCAGTTGCAGCGCGGTGGTGTTCTGTGCCTCATCGAGGATAACTACCGCATCGGAGAGCGTGCGTCCGCGCATGAAGGCCAAGGGGGCAATTTGAATCGTTCCTTTCTCCATGTACTCTGCCAGTTTGGCAGCGGGAATCATGTCTTGCAACGCGTCATACAGCGGTTGAAGGTACGGATCGATTTTCTCTTTCATGTCTCCCGGTAGAAAACCTAATTTTTCTCCCGCTTCCACGGCAGGGCGCGATAATACGATGCGTCTCACCTCTCTGTTTTTCAGCGCTCTTACTGCCAGCGCGATAGCGGTGTAGGTCTTTCCGCTTCCGGCCGGTCCTACGGCAAAAAGCAAGTCATTCTCCTCATACGCTTTGACGAGCGCCTGCTGGTTCGTCGAGCGCGCGTATATCGACTTCCCGTTTACGCCGTGCAGAATGAGGTTATCGGTTGCTTGCTCCTGCGGTTTATCGCCATGCAGCAATAGAAGGATATCTTGTTCCGTCAGACGGTTGTTGCGAATACAGAACTGCTCGCACAGTTGCAGCGATTTCTCGAAGTTCTCTATGGCCGTCTCCGATCCGGTCACCTTCACCTGATAGCCGCGTGCCACCACGCGCACATCGGGGTGCTGGTTCTTGAGACAAAGGATATTTTTGTTATTCACGCCGTAAAAGGTCGGCGTATCGAGGGAGTCGTTGAGAGATAGTATTTGTTCCATTCGGTTCTATGGTTACGAAAATAGTCTGAGGGCCGTTGTGAAGCACCAAATACGGTACATTCAGACGGCGGTTATAGGTAAGGGCTTGGTCAAGGGTCTTTTGTGTCAAAGGCACCGTTTCCGCTTTGCATTCGATGAGCATGATCGGAGCCATAAAGCGGTTGTACACTACGGCATCGCACCGCTTCTTGGCTTCTCCGATCGTGATAGCGGTCTCCACGGCAATGAGGGAAGCGGGATATCCTATCTCCACCATTCGGTGCAGTAATTGCTGCCGAACCCATTCTTCCGGAGTCAGACGCACCCAGCGGTGACGCCACTCGCAGAAGATCTGCTCCTTGCCGTTTTGTATGCGAGTCCGCATAACCATCAATCATCAATCATCAATTACTTTAGGTAATTATCCTTGAGCGAGCAGGTACGATTCAGAACCAAGTGCTCAGCCGTCGTATCGGGATCGACCACAAAGTATCCTTGTTTGAGTAACTGATAGTGGTTCTCCTGCTCGATACCATCCACGAATACCGGAGCATGCAGTTCGCTGCGAAGCGAACCTTCTACCTTGATCGTCTTTACAATCAGACTCTCGGGATTCAGCAGGTCGCGGAAGTCGCCTTCCTCGGCGCTCGGGTTCTCTACTGCGAAGAGTCGGTCGTACAGACGTACTTCAGCATCCAGCGCACTGTTGCACTCCACCCAGTTGATGGTCGCTTTCGTCTTGCGGTTGCCGCCTTCGGTGCCCGACTTGCTATTCGGATCATAGGTCGCATAGACGGTGGTGATAGTTCCGTTCTCGTCTTTCTCGCACCCCGTAGCCTGGATGATATACGAAGCTTTGAGACGCACCTCGCGTCCGCCCGGACTGAGGCGGAAGAACTTATTGTCTGCTTCTTCGAGGAAGTCTCCGCGTTCAATCCATAACTCTTTGCCGAACTTCACTTCGCGCGTGCCGAGTTCCTCATGTCCGTCGATATTCTCTGCGATGATGGTCTCGCCTTCGCCTTCGTAGTTAGTGATCACCAACTTCACCGGGTCGAAGATAGCGCATACACGCGGAGCGGTCTCTTTTAGGTTTTCGCGAATGGTGTGCTCCAGCAGTCCCTGGTCAATCATTCCTTCCACTTTCGTGTAACCGATCTTATCCATGAAGGTGCGGATGGCTTGCGGCGTATAACCGCGACGACGCAAACCGCAAACGGTCGGCATACGCGGGTCGTCCCAACCGGCTACGAGACCTTCTTTGACAAGTTGCAGCATCTTACGCTTCGACATGACCGTATAGGTGATATTGAGTCGGTTGAACTCACGCTGTTTGGGACGGTAGTTCGGTCCGTAAGGACTCAGCCCGCAGAAATTCGGACCACTGAACTGGTCAATGAAATAGTCGTAGAGCGGACGGTGTACTTCGAACTCGAGCGTACAGATCGAGTGGGTTACGCCTTCGAAATAGTCGCTCTGACCGTGCGCGAAGTCGTACATTGGATATACATTCCATGTGCGCCCTGTGCGGTGGTGCGGGTGGCTCGTGATGATGCGATACATAATCGGGTCGCGGAAATGCATGTTCGGGTTGGCCATGTCGATCTTCGCGCGCAACACCATCTTGCCTTCTTCTATCTCGCCGCGTTGCATCGCCTCGAAAAGACGCAAGTTCTCTTCGATGGGTCGGTCGCGATATGGTGATGCTACACCGGGTTCAGTCGGCGTTCCTTTCTGTTCCGCTATCTGCTCGGCCGTCTGCTCATCGACATACGCCTTACCGGCCTTGATGAAGCGGATAGCGAGGTCGTATAACTGCTGGAAATAATCGGAGGCATAGAAGATCTGTCCCCAGCGGAAACCCAACCACCGGATGTCGCGTTCGATGGTCTCTACATACTCCGTGTCCTCTTTAGCAGGGTTCGTGTCGTCAAAACGCAGGTTACAAACGCCGTGGTATTTCTCGGCGATGCCGAAGTCCATACATATGGCCTTGACGTGCCCGATGTGCAAATAACCGTTCGGCTCCGGCGGGAAACGCGTCTGGATACGACCGTCATTCACTCCTTCTGCTAAATCTTTCTCTACAATCTGCTCAATAAAATTGAGACTTTTTTCCTCTTGTTCCATTTTTTGATATATCTGATTATTCTGTTTATTCGGATTTATGCTCTTACGATACCTCTTGTCGAAGCCCTGACGAATTCGATAATTATATCGCGTTCGGGTGTCTTGGGCATCGTCGCTTCGATGTGGTCGAGCGCCTGGGTGGTGTTCATACCGTTTTGGTAAAGAAGGCGGTATACCTCCTGTATCGTGTGGATCTGCTCCGGCGTGAACCCGCGGCGGTTGAGGCCTACGGAATTGATGCCGCAGAAAGCGATCGGGTCACGGGCGATGATGGCAAATGGCGGGATATCTTTGTTGATTTTCGACCCGCCTTGAATCATCACATGTCCGCCGATGTGACTAAACTGGTGAACCAGTGTACCGCCGCCGATGATAGCGAAATCATCTACTTCCACTTCGCCGGCTAACTGCGTGGCATTCGACATGATGATGTTGTCGTGCAAGATGCAGTCATGCGCCACATGGCAATAGGCCATGATGAGGTTGTTGTTCCCCACGACGGTCTTTCCTTTGCTGGCTGTACCGCGGTGGATGGTGACAAACTCACGCAGCACACAGTTGTCGCCGATGATGGTCCAGGTCTCTTCGCCGCGGAACTTCAAATCCTGCGGGACGCAACCGATCACGGCGTGCGGGAAGACATGGCAGTTATCGCCAAGTATCACATTATCATCAATATACGCGAAGGCGTCTATCGTTACGTTTTTCCCGATCTTGGCTTTCGGGCTCACATAAGCTAAAGGACTTATCATATTATTCTGAAAGTATCTGATTTCGGAGTCTCCGTACGCACTGTGTGTTGAAGGTGTGTCCGGGTTTATAAGCTACGATGCGACCCTGCAGGCGAAGTCCGAGTAACGAGAGGTCACCGATGACGTCTAATAACTTGTGCCGCGCAGGTTCGTTGAGGTAGTTCAGCGGCGAGAGGTAACCGAGTTTTGTGGCATCCATGTGCGGTTGACCCATCTTATCGCAGAAATAGTCCATGCCTTCTTGCGACATCTCTGTCTCGTAGATGACGAGCGCGTTCTTCAGATCGCCGCCTTTGATGAGTCCGACGCGCAGCAGCGGTTCTATCTCGCGCACAAAGCAGAAGGTCCGAGCCGCTGCCACCTCTTTGGGATAGTCGGCGAGGTTCTTGAGCGTCGCGTGTTGCTCGCGCAGCAGGTTTGATTGGAAAGCAATCGTCACATCTACCTCATAGTGGTCGCAGGGTTCGACACGCATGGAGTGACCATGCTCGGAGATATACTCAATCGGTTCGCGCACCACATACACCTGTTGTTCTGCATCCTGTTCCTCGAGCCCTACACGCGCTACCTCGCGCACGAAGAACCGGGCACTGCCGTCCAGAATAGGCATCTCCGGCGCATCCACATCGATGATGCAGTTATCGACGCCCATCGCGTACAACGCACTCAGCGCATGCTCGACGGTACTGATCTTCCACTTGCCTCGTTCGAGTACCGTGCCGCGTTCCGTGCCTGAGACATAGTCCGCCAGCGCCTGATGGCAAGGTTGACCGGGCAGGTCGATGCGACGCAGGCATACGCCGGTATTTGCCGGCGCGGGGTTGAAGGTCGCCGTCACATGCAAGCCTGTGTGCAAACCTACCGAACTGAGGGTAAAGGGTTCTTTTATCGTATGCTGTTTCATTTCTTCTCTAATTCATTAAGCCGTTTGAGGATCTCCGGCAGTTGTTTGAATCCCACTACGGCTCGACGCCAGTTACCGGCATCGATAGCCGGATAGCCCTGATACATACCGGGTTTGCGTACACTGTTCGGAACACCCGACTGCGCACCGAAGATGCAGTTATCCGCTATCTCGATATGTCCGGCAACGCCTACCTGGCCGGTCAAGATACAATGCTTACCGATCTTCGTACTTCCGGCGATACCTACTTCCGCGCAGAGGAAAGTGGACTCGCCCACTTCGACGTTATGCCCTATCTGCACGAGGTTGTCGATCTTCACGTTGCGACGGATAATGGTTGAACCCATCATCGCACGGTCTATAGAGGTGTTAGCACCTATCTCCACGTCATCCTCGATGATAACGTTGCCTATCTGCGGGATCTTCTGATTGACGCCTTGCGCATCGGGTTCAAAACCAAAACCGTCAGAACCTACTACCACGCCGGCATGCAGGATACAATCGGCTCCCACTTTGCAGTGCGCATAAACGCGTACTCCCGCGTATAGAATCGTGCGGTCGCCAATAACCGCGTTATCGCCGATGTAGCAGTTCGGGTAGACCTGCACGCCCTTGCCGAGCTGCACATTCTTGCCTATATACGCGAAGGCGCCGATATACGCATCTTCGGGAACACCTACGCCTTCGCTGATGAAGCAGGGCTGTTCGATACCGCACTTTGCCGGACTCATGGCCTTCGATACAATACCCAACAACTGTCCCATCGCCCCGCGGGCATTCTCCACGAGAATAATAGCTGAATGCTGAACACTGATTTCTGAAGGCTTGACCAGCGACGCGGTTATCAGGATCACCCCCGCTTTGGTCGTTTCCAAGAACGGCAGGAATTTGGCTTCGGTGATGAAGGACAGGTGATGCGCCTGCGCCGACTCGATCGGTGCAACGTCACTCACCATTGCATTCGCGTTGCCGTACAAGGCTCCGCCCAGAAGGGTTGCTATCTGTTGTGCACTAAATTCCATATTCACTCATTCACTAATTCTCTCAACTTAAACAAGTACCGCTTAATCGGCTTGCGCGTCAGCGCCTCGAGGTCCAGTATCTCACTGGCGTCCGCAATGTCGCGCACCGTGCCGTCGGAGTACAGGATGTCTATCGTGTCGGCTTTCTCCGAGTACGTGTTGCTGGTGGAGATATGTTCGCTCCAGCAGTATGACGCCTCTTGCTCCGACACGCCTAACAGCGCCGCGTATTCTTTGTTCAGTGCTGCTTTCTGCGCTTCTGTCAGCGGAGCTTCTAACAACTCCCCGCGGAAGAGACGACGATTGATAAAACTCTCGCTCAGCGCACTCAGCACTTTATCGCCGGCGGAGATCCATGCCTTGATAGCGGACAGCACATCGTTGTCGTCCAGCAGCGCATATTTCTCCAACGCCTCGCTTGTGGGACTAAACATACCAAAGGTCACCGGCTGATAGAGAAAATACCGTAAAGCAGGGGAGCAGAATAACTCTTTCCCGCCACGCGCCAACTCTTTGGCACGGCTCAGGATCTTTATCAGGTGTTGCTCCGCGGCTACGGAGGTCTTGTGCAGATATACCTGCCAGTACATCAGTCGGCGGGCTACCAGGAATTTCTCTACGGAGTAGATACCTTTCACTTGTACCACCAATCGGTCATCGCGCACGTCGAGCATTTTCAGCAAGCGCTCACTCGCTACGCGACCTTCCTGCACGCCCGTGAAGAACGAATCTCTACAAAGATAATCCATACGATCCACGTCCAACTGACTCGAGATCAACTGGTGCAGGAAATGCTTCGGGTACTCGTTTTTGAAAATCGAGATAGCGGTGTCCAATTGACCGTGCAGGTCGATATTGATACGCTCCATCATCAGGAGCGATATATCTTCGTGCGTCACCCCTTCGACGAGCGTATGCTCCAGTACATGCGAGAAGGGTCCGTGACCGATATCGTGCAGCAGGATCGCTATCATCGCCGAGGTCTCTTCGTGCTCGGTGATCTCTACGCCTTTGAGGCGCAGAGAACCGATCGCTTCGTGCATCAGGTGCATCGCGCCTAAAGAGTGACCGAAGCGGCTGTGCATCGCACCCGGGTACACCAGGTACGAAAGGCCCAATTGGCGAATACGGTTCAAGCGCTGCACATACGGGTGTTGCAGCACATCGTAGATCAGTTCGTTCGGTATGGACAAGAACCCAAAGACAGGGTCGTTGATAATCTTTCTTTTATTCGGCATCTTCTTTTCTTTTTCTAACAACGGCATACAGTCCTGCCATCAAAACCAGCACGAGCGGCGAACCTATCGGATGCTCCACCAACTGATGGTCATCGGGCGGCGTGATGTCCGGTGGTCCCGGTGCGCGATGAGGCGCACTGGCGAGTCTCGCCATCTCCGGTGCGTTTTGTGCTTCCGGCGCAGCCACTTGACGGCTGTTCGAAGCGAAGGTTGCAAAGGTAGTCACGGTGGTCGTCGTGTAATTGATTCCCCGTTGGGGTTGGGCACCCGAAGTGGTAGCCATCCTGTACCCGGCTCCGCCACCAACCTCATGCACTTGTGCGCTGCTCGTAGTGTACAGTCCGCGCGAAGGCTGCATAGCTGCTTTCGGGGCGGGAGTGGGAGGTATGGGCGATATCGTATAGGAATACGGATAGTCCCGCAGTATGCCGGAACGGCTGCTTATCGGTTGTACCGGCGAGGATACCGGTGAGGGTTGCGTGACAATCACGCCCGGGTTGATATATACTTCGGGTTTGTTGAACACGAGGTACACGACGCCCATCAGCGAGACACCGCAGATCAGCACTACCAGTGCGATCACCAATTGAATACGGAAGCGTTTCATGGCGTCACCTCCTTTCTTTTAAAGGAATTGACCCGAACGCCACGCGCATCGTAGAAGCGATTGTTCTTGATGATGTATAGCTGGCCGTCGATGATACATTTCTCTGCATCGGAATACTGACTGCCGGACGTTGTGTTCTCAATATCCGTCGGGATACGCGGCGGGTTCTTGGTGATGATGAATCGCTTCGCCGGCGTCTTGTTCTCCGCCGTGAAGGAGTAGGTGTTACCCGTCTTGATCTCCACTGCCTGGTCGGCTAACCGGTCGTACAGATAGATTGTCTCGCCTTCGTACTGGAAGCAGAACGTGTATTCCGTCTCGCTACCCGCGCGGAAACTCAACTCGCGTTCCTCTGCCGTCTCAATAGCTGCTACGGCTAACAGACCGTTTCCGCGAACCAATGCGAGCATCGGCGCTTCGGCATCACCTTCCTGCTTGGAACCGTCCCATCCGCGATCAAAGGCATCGCTGAACTCCTCATGTGTGAGGATATAGAGTCGGTCACCCCAGTTGGCGGATACCACATCCAATCGCATCACTTCGGGGACGATCTTCTCAACCTTGGAGGTCTCCGTCCGGCGTTTGGGCGCACGCATCGTCTCGGCGGTCGTTTGGAAATCCTTATCGTCGAAGCAGATTTTCTTATAGTCGAGCGTCAGTGTACCCTCTTTGGTGGCCTGAACAAAGAAGCCTTGCATGGTCGGGATTTTCGTCAAGGAACCGGCAAGATAGGAGGAAGCTTCAACCGGTATCGCGTTGAATTGTCCTGCGTCGGTATTTGTGCCGGCCGTACTCGGAGTACCACCACCGTCGTATTGCTCACGCGAACCGGTGTTATAGATGAAGATAGTCGCTTCTGCTGCACCGCCAAAGTCTGCGGTTTCCATCTTCGTAATATCTATCGGAGCCACCCATGAGTTGGCAAACATATTGAATCCATCACCATCAGGACTCTCGAAATAGTAGAGCGGGAGATCTTTCGCCTCCGGTCTGCTGAGCGAACCTTTATGGATATATTTCTTCGCAGTCTGCTGCGTGATACAATAACCCTTGAACGGTTGAATCTTGTCTTCGTTCTCTACCCAAACCCAGTTGCTGGATACCGTTCCTTCGGACTCCCAGCTGCACATCCATGCCGCATGGTATGCATCAATAGCCATCGGCTTGTCGGTAATAGGAATACCGATATACTGCCATACGGGGTTAGAAGTCTTGGCACCACTCGCAAGGCTGTAGTACTCAACCGTTGCTTGCAAGTCATCTTCTGTGTTTCCGAAGACGAGCGAACCGTTTTGGCCGGAGGTGTTAGCTTGAATAACCAGGTCGGCTGCCGCACTCGGATAGGTAGTTGCGTAGTTCGTTCCGTGCACTTCCTTGATATAGTCAATGACGGTCAGAGCTCCGTCCGGTTGGATCGTCAGTTTACCATTCCATGTGGTTCCATCCTTGCGCAGACGAACGCTGGAGCAGTGTGCCTCCGCGATATCCACATTACAGGGCTTATCCACACGTACCGCTTGGAAGGGTTTTGGTACGGCATTGTATGTAGGATGCCAGTTTGCGGCTGTACTCCATTTCCCATCGCCGCGCGTACCTGTGCCGGTGTATGTGCCGGGATTGAAAGAAGTATTTCCTACGCCATTATCGAATACCATCGAACAGTCGGCAATATCTGTGAACTGCAACAGATAAAGGATGATTTGCTTAATGATCAGTTTACCATCGCCATTCAAATTGGCCATATCGCTATAGTTCAAACCCAGAATCATCATACGTGCCTCAATCACTTTCTGGCGCTCACAACATACAACAAGTGTGCCTCCGTTACTTTCCTTATTGTCAATAGTTGCAATAAAGAGCATTCCTGGAGGAGCGTCAAGACCAGTAAATCCTTGCAAGCCATTACCGCTAATCGATTCAAGAACTGTTATCTTGTCGCCAACACTTATAGTTGTTCCTGCAAAAATATTATGTGCCGAACAAAGCAAGGTCATTTTGTCTTGTGTCGGATCCGGAGTTTTTGGATTGGTGTTGATGCCCCAGTTCGGACAACCTGCCACGAAGGCCTCCAAACTCAGGATAGGTTTCTCATCAATCAAACTTCCTATAGCATTAGAGTAGGACTTGGTTCTATCTTTATCGGAAGTCGGTGTTACCTGTGTATCCGGATAGTCGGTCAGCAAGATCAAATCAAATTGCGAGTAATAATCACTAATTAGCTTCTCGTTCGTCGTACAATATGCATTGACCGATGTTAAATCGAAATAGTCCTTCAAATATTTATACAACGCGTGATTGGTACTCTTGCCGTCCGCAACGCTTCCCGGTAAGGTCTGTCCTTTGGTTCCATCCGCTACCCATGCTATCTGTGGCTTGGCGGTTGCTGCTAAGGTGCGCAGATTCATGGACGCTGTTGCATCTGCATAACCACAGCCACTATGCGCCGTAACGGTGATCTCCTGGTTGCCTGCTGCCAATGATGCAGAAGGTGTACCGGTCAGATAGATGATACCGTTTTCGCCTAATTCGTAAGCGCATCCGGCAGGAGCCGCAGGAGTCACAGTCCATGAAGAAGCATTCGATATCTGGAATAACTTAATAGGCGGCGTCACGCGACCGGCTTTTATGTAATAATAATCATGCAATGCTGTCGCTGTCGGAGCAGACAAGTTAACCAACTCAATCGTATTCGATTTCTGCAAGCACTCTTTCGTGGCAGTAGCGTAATACTCACCGGCTTCCGTAGTTATCAATGTCGGATTGTTTTCTCCGGAGATGACTACGCCGTCTTTGAACCACTGGAAGGTAGCGCCGGCTGCGGCTGTGGCGGTCAAGGTCACAGCATCACCGGCACACTTGTTCGCTTTACCGGTTGTTATGGCAATGGTACATGCAGGATCGGTACATTTCTTGACGGTCAACGAATAACTTGTTGTGGCCGCTTTGAAACAACCAATTGCGCTGAGGGTGGCGGTAATAGTGGTACGACCGATAGCGAGTGGTGTTACTTCGCCCGTAATGGCATTTACTGTTGCCACCGTCTCATCCGAAGACTTGTAGGTGATGCTTCCTCCGGATAGTGTCGGAGTGGTCGTTTGGTTTGCCGTATTTGTAAATGCTGCATCGCCCGGATATTTCTCTATGGTCGGTTCGCCACTAAATGCTATGGATGTAGGCTCATCGCCTCCCGGACGATAGAGTTTGGCACCCCATACTTGTGTACTACTGGACAATTTGAAATACAACCAACCATCTTTGCTCATCGGAGACGATGGAATAATCGTCAATGTCGTATATACATTCTTGGTGAGGGCTGTCGCTGCGGGATCATCATTGTAAATGATTTGTGCAGAAGACTTTATATCCGTCCAATCTCCGCTACTTTCGTGGTATTCATCGCTATATTTCAGGTCGCTTATTTTGGTGTTGTTACTTCCCGCTTTTACATAGAATACTATTTTGAATACATTCTCCTGATAGGCCTGTATGCTATGCTCGCTCGCGCCTAAATATTTTGTTGCCCATGATTCTCCGGTGTAATTTTCCGGAGAAGTGGAAATGGAGCTATTTCCTGTCACCTTCATAATGCGTCCGGCACCGCTTGCTTCACAATAATAGCGTGGTTTAGACGTCTTTGTATCAATTGGATCGACAGCATAGGATACAATGTCATATGTTTCGCATCGCTCGATGGTTACCGTCTTTGTTTCTGTCTTTGCCTTGAAGTTAGTAGTCTCATCACTATGTGCCTGATAAGTGAAAGTTGTGGCTGCCGGATAACTGCCTAAGGTCACGGTTCCCGTTGCTGCCGGATTGCCCGCGGTGAAACTACCGGTCACACCGGCGATTGTCTCCACAATAGACAAAGTTACATTCGCATTACCGGTGGTAGTAACGCTTACCGGATAGATACCGCCGGCTTTGAGTGTAGTTTCGCCATCCCATGTGAATAGAGGAGACGGTTTGCCGGCCACCCATTTCGCCCAATACTGTTTATTCCCCCAGGAAGATGCCGGGATTGATGTTACGGGTGTACCTGTACATTCCGCATTGTCATACCATCCTAAGAACTCATACCCGTCTCTCGTGATATCATACGGTAAATCGACACTCTCCGGGAAGGTATATTCCGTTACATTATCCGAGTTAATCGTTGCGGTTGGGTCGGTGGTGTTCAAATTCAAAGTTACACTATAGGTCGCCTCTGTGAAGGTTGCCGTAACGACCTTTCCGTCGGAAGCGAGTATATACTCCGTTCCGTCGGCATGATCCTCTCCGTTTATTTTCAGATCTACCAGCTTGTATCCGTTATCCGGTACACCGGTTATGGTCAGAAGACAGGTGTGTGCCAAATCGGCAAGTGTGCGGGCTGTATAAGCCTTAGAACTTTGAGAAGCACTGTTTACGTCTATCCAGTTTACTTGCAGTTGTCCATGCTCCGTTGCGCCAAGAGCAATGCTGTGCGTCAGCATACCCGGGCTATGCGTATAGCCAAAGAAGGTACAACCGCTATTCTGCGGATCGGATGTTTCAGTGCTACCGGTGGCATTTAGATAGATAGTCCAACCGCCATCCGGAATCTCGTTACCCGAGAAATTGGACGACATATCGATATAGAATGAACTGCTATGCGTCTTGTATATAGCGAAATTACCGTAGTTGGCATCGCCTTTATTGTTACAGATATGCCATGCCCAGAAATCACTACCCCAATTTTCTGTTGTCGTCTGGAAATACCGTGCGGTACCGGGTACAAGGGTCATCTTTTTGGCCGTTGTCCAGTTTCTCGTATCTCCATCATCATACTTACCCTTACCGATACGATAATAGATGGCATCCGGATTCCACCCCATCGTTTCAGTGTTCTCAATATAGACAGGGCGTCCCGGTGTCTGTTTTGCCGGAGGATATACGACACTCAACTTCAAGGGGGTATAACTTGAATTGCTGAATGATAAATTAAACGTATAGGTTCCTTCCTTGCTCGTATGGATGCGGCACCATTTACTATTATTCAGTTGGTCCAACGTCCAGTTGGTGCAGTTGTTACTAGTCATCGTGCCGGTATTGCCGCGTTCGTCTATACCGTCCATTACCATCATCTCATAGTCCCATGCCACGCCGGGATATCTCGTGCAACTGGCTACTTCATCGCTGATGTCGGCGCGGGTGAACGCAACATCCTGGCGGTCTCCGCCACCACCGGACTGGAATGCCAAATACGGAACGCGTACGCCAAGAGCCTCACTGGTTGTCTTCTCTCCGGCAACGGTCCATGCCTTGCAATAATAATTTCCTCCGTCGCCGACCGCGCATATCTTGGTGTAGATGGCATCGGTAGCACCGGTTATCTTATTGGATTCGTCTGTGCCGCCTTTGTACCATTGGAAATGAGTAGCACCTGTGCAGGATGCATTCAGCGTCATGGTCTCGCCGGCGAATCGCAACCATGTGCCGCCGCGGCAGACCTTGAACGGCGCTTTGGACTCGGTACAAGCGGATGTGCTCCCCGGAGCATAATTCCATGCATCTACCTTGAAGAAGATATTCTGGGCATCCAAATTAACTGTTTGATTCCATTTATTGTCCCAGTTATTCTCCGTGGTAGAGCCGTTCATGCGGCAGAAAACATAGCCTGTATATTTGGTATCAACTTCCGCGGAGTAGATTTTTCCTTCACATTCGTCATCCGTCTCCAAGGTCATGTCATACCATTTCTCGCCACTATCGAAGCAATATACGGCAAACCGTGCACCTGCTTCGTCCGGTGCTTTCAGATACACCTTTTTGGTTCCCGAACTTGCGGCACACTCCTTGACCACCACAACAGCCAATCGCACGTTGCCGCTTGCGCGTTTAATCGTATAAGTGCCTTCCGTCAACACCCCGCTCTCGATACGTTTGTACGAAGCACTACCTCCGGGAACAGATAATTCGTGGGTGGCATCTGTGCTTTCCAAGTTGATTTGTCGGTCGCCGCTTCCGCTGGACACTGCCAATGCGTAGAACACAGCCGTCTTACCTGTTGTTACAGTGAATTTACCGAATACGCCGTCCGAAGGGTCGTCTGTACGTTTTGTTACACTATACGACAATCCGTCAATCGTAATGCTACCTTCCAAAGAATGGAGAGAGGTGACCGCCATGTCCTTGAAGTACGATCCGTCATTGGTTTTGCTGTTGGCGGTAGCGTCGGCTGAGTTGAAGAACCAGAACTTCAGGTTGCAGTCTCCTTCCGGAGTGCTGGCCGGTCCCCATGCGGCATATAAGGTGGTGTTGGAAGCAATAGTCCAGTTGCCGGTGCTATTACCGTTGGCATCGTAATACTGCGTGCCGACCCCGTCATTTTCGGTGAAATAACCAAGGAATGCGAAACCGGATTTCGTTGGCATTTGAGTGGATGGCATGGCATCATCAAACGTAGCCGTGACGGAAGCCGGTCCTCCGGAACCGCCGTCCTTATCCAACGTTACTGTATAGGTTTTGGGTTGCCAAATAGCGTACAGCGTAAGGCTTTCTGTCAGTGACAGGTGTTGCCCGACGGTATAATCCGTACCGCTACCGTTCATCTCCGAATTCCATTTCAGGAACTCATAGCCTGTCGGAGCCGTAAACGCATTGGCTTTCACGGTGATGGTGGCACCCGTCTGATCTTCCATCGTGCCCGAACCGCCGTTCTCGTCATAACTGAGTACGACAGGATCAATAACGCCGTCGCATAGTTTCAGACACAGGAAGGGTACCGAAGCGGAACCGTTTGTAGTCAATGTGTAACTGCCTGCCGGCAGGTCCGTATAGGTTATGGCCTTTGCCGAAGAACTGCTGGTAGAAGAGGTCTGGGTGGCGGAATAGGTGGATGCGCTGTTGCTTAAAGTAATGGTTCGTTGTGTGTCGCCATTGGAATTAGCCAAACCATACAACGTGCCAATTTTACCTGCGGGAACAGTGAAGGTGATTGAGAAGGTGGAATTGCCGCCTCGTTTGGAAATAGAGTAGGTAGTACCGTCAATCGTGATACTTCCGCTGCAATTATTACTACCGGTCTTGAACCCGCTAAACGTGGCGGTGCTGTTCGTCACTCCGGCAGTCGTTGCGTCTGCTGCATACGCAAATGCGAAGATCTTATCGCATTCGCTGCCTCCTCCGCCGCCTCCGCCGCTCGCGGTGAACTGTGCATAGTAAGTAACGGAGGTCGTAACGATGGTGGCAGGAGTGATCATATCTCCGCCGGAAGGTTGGGTGAACCATCCGTCAAACGTACAATCCGCTTTGGATGCAACAGGAAGTGTACCGATAGCGCTACCTTCTTCCAGTTCTGTAGAAAGAGTAGCACATGTACCTCCGTTGGTAGTAGCGTCCCATAAGATTGTAAAGACCGGTGTCGGATCAATGCCCGCGTCGCATGCGCTGGATACCGCGCCGGCAACAGTTACAGTGAGTGTCGCGCCGGCACCGCAACTTGTGTTCTTTACGGCTGCCTTTGCTGCTGTCGGTCCGAGAGCGGAATAACCGTACTCCGGAGTGAACATGGTGCCCGAGTTGGACGGCGTATTACCCTCGCAGTCGTTAAACTTACAAGCATTGGTGCCGCCGTAGGATTTGAAAATCTTGGAAGAAGAATTGGCTTTACCCTCAAAGGTACAGCCGTCAAACAAACACTTGGCATTCTCCGGACCGACGTAGTAGTTAGCCACCGAACTGTTCCAATAGCAGTTCAGGAAATGCAGACTCGCGTTGCGGCAACGAACCATACGCTCTTTACATCCTTCGTCCCACCAGCAGTATGCCCAGGTGAAGTTATACGTGCCGTCCGAAGGAGCGTCTGAAGAAGACGAACCGAGCAGGTTGGTGAAACGGTGGTCATCCGAACCGCCTGAACCGCCGGGTTTCGGGGCTTTCAGATAGCGGAAACGACACCAACTGACGGTGACGTTATCCGTATTGTGCTTGTTGTCAAAGTTGCCGTCACAACCGTCCTGGAAGTCGCAGTGGTCCACCCATGCGTTCGTCACGTTCTCAAAGCACAGCAGGTCGTTTCCGTCGCAGTCATACGCGCCGGGACCCACAAACGTGAGGTTGCGGATGATGAGGTTGTTGAACCGCTTCACAAACAGGATACCGGAAGTGGAAGCAGTTTGTTGCTCACTAATCAACTTTACACCCGGCAGACCCAACAACGTCACGTTCTCACCATCCTGTACAGACAGCATCTTGGTGAAGGTCAAGTTCGCCGTGATGATGATGACTTTGTTCTTGCCTTTGTTCAATGCTTTCTGGAGATCGCTAACCGAACTCACCAACACAGGCGTAGCACTGCCGCCACCGGTGGCGGTACTGTAACCGAATGCCGATGGAGCACAATACGTCACCGCAGCATAAGTGCTGATACTAAAAGCCAAACTGGCAAATAAGATAGAAACAAAGAGGAAAAATTTTCTCATGATATAGTGTGTTTTTTATGTTCAACGATTTATCGAATGAAGTGCGTGGTCTGACGCGGTTCGGCCTCAGGACGTTTCTTGCCTTCTGTAGCTTTTAACAAATACGCCATGTTGCGCGCCAAGGTGCGCATGGTCTGCATGCCTTCGGCATCCAGCGCTGCCTGACCTGCTTCCCGGCCATACACGATGTTCCAGTATTGGGATGTCACGATTGGCATGTTCATCATCTGAAACGGCATCTGCAGGGTCTGGAACGCTGCTGTCGCACCGCCGCGACGACATACCGCTACCGCTGCGGCCGGTTTGCCCTCGAAATACTTGCCTGCCGAATAGAACATGCGTTGCATCAATGAGAGTACCGTGCCGTTCGGTTGTCCGTAATAGACCGGCGAACCGACAATCACCGCGTCGCACTCCGCCATGCGAGCCGAGACCTCGTTGCAGATATCGTCGTCAAAGACGCACCGGTTATCTCCGTGCTGCTTGCATGTGTTGCAGGCGATGCATCCGCGCACCGCGCGCGTACCAACACCCACTATCTCACTCTCGATGCCTTCTTGCTCCAGCACCTTGGCAATCTCGCTCAGCGCGAGAAATGTATTGCCCTCACGACGAGGCGAACCGTTAATCAAAAGTACTCTCATGGTCTAATTTTCGTATAAAATAGTCAAATCGGGCACTAGGTGTTCCCGTTCAGCGGGAAAACCGCTACAGGGAAAGGGCCTTTTGGTAAAACCGGGCGCAAAGATACAACTTTTCCCCCATATATGCAAATAAATTTGCAAGGGTGTCAATTTTTCCACAAATTACCGCAAAAAAAAGAGCCCCGAAGGGCCCTTTGGGCAGTGTAGCGCTGCGCTTGGTTTAGCGGCCTGTGGCCTTGGTGTAGCGCTTCGCTTGTTAATTTGCATTTCGCGCTCATCTTTGAGCGCGCTATCCTTTGTTGATTTTCCCCGCATTGTATGCGGGTTCTGTATGTTCATTCCCCGGCATTGCATGCCGGATTCCTTTGCAAATGCAAAGGTACAACAAAAAAATTGAATGTGCAAGATTTTCGTCAAAAAAAGAGAACTATATACACAAAAAAGAGAAGCCCTCATGCGATGTGAGGGTTTCTCCTGTTAATCAGCGGTTAACTTAACAACTCTGTCGAGTTCTACTTGACTTGTACACCTGTCGGGGTGAAGATCTTACCGTCGCGGAGGATGTAGATCATGCCATCCATGAAGACTTTTGTACTTTGTACTTGGTCGCTTTGTACATCGTCGATGCCCTGCGACACTTTCTTCGGCGTTATCGTGATGGAATAGATATAAGCACCGGCATCTTCTCCTTCTTTCTCGGATCGTGCGATACGTGCGGGTGCAGCCGCTTCGGACGTACCCTCCAGATAAATGACGACGTAGGTCTTCTGTGCCACGGAATAGGTGACGGTAGCTTTGCCACGCAGCGCCTGTTCGACGGTGGAAGTGATATACGCTTCGCCGTATTCGGCTATACGCACTTTGATGGTATATCCGGGCAGGGTCTGGCAGTCAATCTCTATCTTACCTTCTCCCGGACCTTCCAACTCGAACGTGATGGTTCCGGGCAGGAGGGAACGGAGCGAGGCTGCGCCTTCGAAGGCGTCATTGAGCTTCTGGTCTATCTCCTCTGCCGTATTCGTAGTGGAGATCTCTATGCGTCCTTCCGTGCTGTTGTACTTATCCGAGGCACCGAGTGTCACGTCTATAAGTTCAGAGTTGTTCGGGTCAATGACTGTGAAGTCGAAGGTGGTCGTTTCATCGTTCGGCAGCGGCTGAAGATCTTTCTCGGTGAAATATCCCGGGTTGTCCTCTTTATCCGGATGGGCGTAGGCGGCGTCGGTATGGTTCTCGTCATATGTCGTACCCATACCACCGACAAGCGAGGTGCAGCCCTTGAACATATCTTCAGATAGGCTTATCTTGCTCCAATCCTCGTTGCACAAGATGGTGGTCAAGGCCTTGCAATCTCTGAAAGTTTGTATCGCAATCAGATACTTTGTACTGAACGAAGTGAGGTCAAGCGAAACAAGAGAATGACAATCAGCAAACATACCGCTAATATTATTCACGATGGCAGCATTGAAATGACTGAGGTCAATGGATGTGAGTGACGAACAACCTTCGAACATACTCCACATCACTTCCACTTTATCGACAACAAGGTTCTCCATGCCCTCGATCTTCGTCATCTTCGACAAAGAATAGTAGATATAATTTCCGTTTATTTCTTCATATCCGCCGTAGAACAAATTTCTCATTGATGTGAGTCCGGCTTCTTTCATAGACTCGTCAATGACAGCCTTCAAGACTTGGTCGTGATAATCCTCGAAACGTACTGCATCCGGGTTGTTTACCGGATCGTAGGGTTCCGTGATTTCGCCTGCCGCTCTGTGTACTGCGCGTTGGTCGTCGTAGTAATAGGTGAGGATACCTGTCGTCTCACTGAATGCGGTATAGACTTCGGTTTTCTTCTCGAAGAAGTACCCGGGGTCGCTCTTGCCACCGTCCGGATGAGCGTAGGCGGCGTCAGTATGGTTCTCATCATACGTTGTGCCGTTGCCGCCGACAAGCGAGGTGCAGCCATTGAACATGCCATTCGAATTGGTCAATACCGTGCTTGCGCTCAAATCCTTGTTGCAAAAAATGGTCTGCAATGCAGAACAACCGGAGAACATATATTCCATATCCGTCACTTTCTCTGTATTGAACTTGCTCAGGTCAAGAGACGTAAGAGCCCCACAGTTTCTGAACATATATTCCATAATTGTTACCTTTTCGGTATTGAACGTACTCAGGTCAAGAGACGTAAGAGCCCCACAGTCATCGAACATACCGCTCATATTCGTCACCTTCTCTGTATTGAACTTGCTCAGGTCAAGAGACGTGAGTTTTTCGCAGCCGTAGAACATGTAACTCATCTTGGTCACCTTGCCAGTGTTGAACGAACTCAGGTCAAGAGACGTAAGGGACTTACAGCCGTAGAACATCTCAGCCATATCCTCCACATTGGACGTATTGAACGAACTCAGGTCAAGAGAAGTAAGGTTCTCACATTCACCGAACATAGCAGGCATATCCGTCACATTAGACGTATTGAACGAACTGAGGTCAAGAGAGTTAAGACGGGAACAGTTGCAGAACATGTATCTCATGTTGGTCACGTTCTCTGTATTGAACTTGCTCAGATCAAGAGAGGTCAAGGAGTAACAGTGGTAGAACATAGCACTCATATTCGTCACATCATCGGTCACAAGGTTCTCCATGCCTTCTATTTCCGTCATTTCCGACAAATTTAAATCCGTGTAATTTCCATCTATATCTCCATATCCCGTCCCATAGAACATATTTTTCATCGAAGTGAGCCCTGCATTTTTCATCGATTCGTCAATCACAGCCTTTTTCACTTGGTCGTAATAGTCCTTGAAACGTATTGCATCCGGATCGTTTACCGGATCGTATGGTTCGGTAATTTCGCCTGCTGCTTCATGTGCTGCGCGCTGGTCATTGTAATAATACGTCAGCGTTCCGGTAGTCGCATCGAAGACGGTATATACCTCCGGCCCGGTGATCACTGCCTTTTCGGTGAAGTAACCCGGGTTGCCCTCTTTATCCGGATGGGCGTAAGCGACGCTGGTATGACTCGAATCATACTTCGTTCCGTTGCCGCCGACCAGAGACCTGCAGCCTTCGAACATATTCGTCGAAGAGGCCAATACCGTGCTCTCGTTCCAGGAATTATTGCAGTAGATCGTTGTCAACCACATGCACGCGAAGAACATGTTACTCATGTTGGTCACCTTGCCGGTATTGAACGAATTGAGATTCAGTTCGGTAAGTGATGAGCACTCGTAGAACATGTTACTCATGTTGGTCACGTTCGCGGTGTTGAACGAACTCAGGTCGAGCTTGGCGAGGCCGGAGCAGGAATAGAACATGCCGCTCATATCCTCCACGTAGTCAGTTACAAGATTATCCAGACCCTCAACCGAAGACAGATTGGTCAAACCGTAAACCTCTTCGTGGCTTCCGACCATCTGGGTTCCTGCACAAAACATGTTCTTTGTCGAGGTAAGACGGGCGTCCTGCATAGAGGAATGAATAATGGCTTTGGTCACTTTTTGACGATAGCCTTTGAAGCGCATTTTTTCCGGATTATATAATTCGGTTCTGCCGTCGCGCGAGAAACGCTGGTTGTCGTAGTAGTAGGTCAGGATGCCCGTGGACTCATCGAACGCGGTATAGACTTCCGTATCATCCTTGAAGGTGAAGTAGCCTGCCTGCCCTGTTATGTCCGGACGGGCGTACATCTTGTTGGTAAAGTACTCATTGTATGCCGTTCCATTACCGCCTTTAAGCACGCTGCAGTTATAGAACATCGCGGTATGAGTGCTCAATGCCTGGCTTAAACTCCAGTCGCTGTTGCAGTAGATGGTTGTCAGTGCCGAGCAGTTGAAGAACATTTGCTGCATGTTGGTAACTTTGTCGGTCTTGAACGAACGGACATCCAGTTCGGTCAGTTTGCTACAACCGGAGAACATATCTTTCATGTTCGTCACGTTGACGGTATAGAGGTTGCTGAGGTCCAGCTCTTTCAAACCGGTACAATACTTGAACATGCCGCTCATATCCGTCACGTTCTCGGTGTTGAGCGGGCTCAGATCGAGCTTTTCAAGTGAGGTACTCCATGCGAACATTTCGTGCATATCCGTCACCTTGTCGGTGTTAAGCGGGCTCAGATCGAGTTCAGTCAGTCCCGAACAGCCGTAGAACATAGCGCTCATGTTCTCCACCTTCTCGGTGTTGAGAGAACTCAGGTCGAGTTTGGCGAGGCCGGAGCAGGAATAGAACATGCCGCTCATATCCGTCACGTTGAAGGTGTTGAGGTTCTCCATACCGGTGATTTGCGTGAGGTTGTGCAGGCGATAGCTGTTGCTCACTCCGTCCACCGTCTCCTCTCCGCCGTAGAACATGTTTTTGGTGGAAGTCAGTTTGGCTTCCGTCATGGAGGCGTCTATGACAGCTTTTGTTATCAATGCGTTGTAGTCCTTGAAGCGGACTGCATCGGGGTCGTTGACGGGGTCATAGAACACGATGACACCTTCGCGGTAGTTATACTGGTCGTCGTAGTAATAGGTGAGCGTATAGGAGCTGGCGTCGTACTCGGTATATACCTTCGGTTCTGCCGGCTCTCTCACATCGGCTACCAAACGTACCGACTGACCGAAATAGAGGGTGCGGTCTTTGGTCGCATTATTGCTTGAGGAGGAGAAGTAGTCGCTGAAAGCACGCTGTGCCGAGTAAGCCGTAGAGGACCAGTAGTAACCTACCGAGCCCGGAGAGCTGACCGTGTTCGACACGCCGTTGTAATAGCGATAACCTGCTGCGGGGAGGAAGACAGCACCTGCCTCCTGCATCTTGCCCCACTGCTCGGAAGTGTAGTTGTTCACAACATAGTAGAAGTCGGATACCATGCCTGCGGTAAACTGGCAACCTTCTGGCAGCTTCCACGAGTCGGGCAGGATGACGATACCAGCGATGTCATTGACTTTGGCGGCACCGTACTTGTCGGCGGCATCGGCACGGTAGCTGAACAGGTAGTTCCACTCGTCGGATGTCAGGGTGCGCCATGTGCCCGGAGCATCCGTGCCGATGGGGTTCGTACCCCAGTCCGTGAACAAAGAGTAGTCTGCGCTGGTAGTGGACGTCTTGGTAGGAGCATTGCCCGTACCCCAACCGAAAAGGTCTATCCAACCCTCGTAGGTGTCGGAGATATTGGCATTGTTCACTCCGTAGTAGTCCCACTCATGCTCGGCGAAACTCCATGTGCCGGTGGATGCCTGGTAGCGCAGGTTGCCCGGCGAGAACTGCACCTTCTTCTTGTCGCCTACGGTGAACGACGTGTGGTCGTCATCATCGCCGCCACCGCCGCTTACGGGAACGAAGATGGCGGAAACGGTCAGGTCTTCACGTACGGTCACATAGCGCGGGTTGGCGGTGCTGCCGTCCGACCAACGGCTGAACTTGTAGTCTTTGTCCGGCGTAGCGGTCAGCTTTGCCACTTGACCTTTCTGGTATGTTCCGCTTCCCTTAGCCGTGCCGTGACCTTCCGAACTGACGGTGATCGTGAAGGATGGTGCATCCTCAGGGACACGTACCAAGCGCACGCTGCGACCATAATGGTTGTAATAGCCGGCACTGGGGGAGGCAGTGGTTCGCCCGAAGAAGAAATAGCGGCCTTGTGACTGGCTGAACTGCGAGTTGATCCAATAGTAACCGTATGCATCAAAGAAGGACAGGTCAAGCAAATTGCCGTTGCGGTAACCGGCTGCCGGCAGGAAGATGGCACCCGCCCTCTCCATGCGATACCAGCTGAAGTCGTCGAACACATTGTCGTTCCAGTCGTTCGTTCCTACCTCCTGGTCTTTTCCGTGCCAGGTGAAAGTGAGGCCTGCCGGCGTCTGGAAATCGTCTGGCAGGAGAATATAGCCGTGTACGCCGTTGACGGTGCCGTGACCGCGCAGGTTGCCGGCAAATTGTCGCAGGTTGAGCAGGTGGGTCCATTCGCTGATGCTCATCGTACGCCATGTACCCGGCGCGTCGTTTTCTATCTGATTGTAAACGCCCCAGTCCGCGTATGCGTGATCCCCGACAAGTCCTTCCTCGCTATACAGATAGTCCGCCGACTCCTTGCTCGCCGACCACGGCTGATATGCCTTGGCACCGCTGTCCCAGCCGCTGGTAGCCCAGCCGAACAGGTCAATCAGACCGTAGTAGGACTCGGAGATATTCTTGTTGTCTTCGCCGATATAGTTCCACTGGTTGGTAGCGAAACGCCACGAACCCGGCTGCGTCGTACCGTCAGCGCAGGCGTGAGAACCGCGAGCGGCGTTGAACTGAAGGTTACCCTGCGAGAACTGTATCTGGTCGCCTTCATCGTTGATGGTGAACCGTCCGTTGGGGTAGTCGGGACGTGTGAAATAACCTGGCTGTCCCTCTCCTCTGTCCATGCGGGCGTATGTCTTGTCGGTATGAGTACCGTCGAACGGACTGCCCATGCCGCCTGTCAGCGAACTGCAACCGTCGAACATCTCGGTCGATGCGGCAGAGGATGCACTCCAGTTGTTCTTGCAATAGATGGTGGTCAGCGAACGGCAGTCGGCGAACACCATGCTCATCAGCTTGACGTTGTCGAGAATGAAACCGGTCACATCCAGAACCGTGAGCTGCCTGCACCCGAAGAACATAGTGTTGAGGTTCTCTACGTTCCGGGTGTTGATGGGGGTGACATCCAGATCACGCAAGAACGAGCAGTTCCGGAACATGCCGGACATATCCTTCACGCGGGAGTAGTTGATATTCTCCAGTCCTTCCACCCATTCGAGGGCCGTGAGGCTGTTCTCGCCCTTGCCGCCGTAGAACATATTGGCAAGGCTGCGGAGGCTTGCTTTCTTGAACGACTTGTCAATCACCGCTTTCTTCACTTTGTTGGCATAGCCCTCAAAACGCACGGTGCCGCCGTTCAGAGGCTTGTAGAGCTCTGCTATGGACGTCTGCTCGCGGTCGTGACGAAGATCGTCGTAATAGTAGGTCAGGATGCCCGTGGACTCGTCGAAGGCGGTGTAAGCCTCTCTTACCTTGGCCGTGAAGTAACCCTTCGCGCCTTCTTCCGTGTCCGGAAGGGCGTACGAGTTGTCGATATTGTCCTGACCGTTGCACTCGGTGCCGAATTCACCGACCAGCGAAACGCAGTCGTAGAACATCTCTGACGAGTTGGCAGGGCTTATGCTCCAGTCCTGGTTGCAATAGATAGCGCTCAGAGACTCGCAACCTGCGAACATCGAGGACATGTCGATGACACCGGAGATGTTGAAACTGGTCAGGTTCAGTTCTGTCAATGACGAGCAGCCGTAGAACATTTGGCTCAGGTCTTTTACATTGGCAGTCAGGGCAAGAGGAGTAACATCCAGCTCCTCAAGCGACGAGCAGCCGAGGAACATGCCGGACAGGTCGGTCACGTTCTCGTAATGGAGCATTTCCAAACCTTCAATCTCCTTCAGGTTCTTGAGAATACCTCGCGGACTGGAACCGTAGAACATATTGGCAAGAGTGCGACGGTGAGCGTCTTGCATCGACGGGTACATGATGGCTTTCTTCACCTTCTCGGCATAGCCCTCGAAGCGCACATAGCCTTCGACATCCTCGGCGGGATAGAGCTCTTCTATGCCATCGTGCGTGCCGCGCAGGTGATCATAATGATATTCGAGCGTACCCGTCGCTTCGTCGAACACGGTGTAGGTCTCCGTGATGGGAGAGAAATAACCCGGCTCGCTGCTGCCCAAGTCGATGCGGGCGTAGGTCTTGTCGATGTTGTTCTCGCCGTCGCACGCGGTCCCGGAGACACCAACCAACGAATGACATTCTTTGAACAGATTATGGGATTCCGTCAACGTCTCGCTTGCGCTCCAGTTGTTGTTGCAATAGATGGTCTTCAGGTCAAAACAGCCGTAGAACATGTCTTGCACCGTCGTCGCCTTGACCATGTCAAAGTTGCGGAGGTTAATCTCTTTGAGTGCGTGGCAGTCTTTGAACATGGCGTACATGCTCTTCACTTTCCGGGTGTCGAAACTGCTCAGGTTGAGAGACGTGAGCGATTGACAACTGAAGAACATAGCGTACATATCTGTTACATTCTTCGTGTTGAACCTGCTCAGGTCAACATCCTTCAGTGCGGAACACTGATAGAACATACCATTCATCGATTCCACTTTGTCCGTGACGAGGTTGCTCATGCCCTCGATGGAAGCCATTTTCCGGAGTCCTTCGAACATTCTGTACATCGAAGTGAGCCCTGCATCTTTCATCGAAGCGTCAATGACGGCCTTTGTCACTTGGTCTTTATAGTCCTTGAAACGTTTGGCATCCGGATCGTTCACCGGATCATAGATCTCGGTGATTTCGCCCGAAGCCGTACGCGATTCACGCTTGTCGTCATAGTAATAGGTAAGCGTACCTTTTGACTCATTGAAGGAGGTGTAGACCTCTTTGGCTCCGGCCTTGGCGCCAATACTCAGCAGCACCGCTGCCATCAGTAAGAATAATTTGTTTCGCATAATGTTTGATTTATTTATATTTGCATCCAATTTTGCCACTGCAAAATTACAAATATTTATTGATATATGCAAATAATCTTTTAAAAATAAGCGAAACAATCACAAAAAGTGGCCGTAGAGCACAAAAAATTACAATAATTTTTCGACATACGCAAGAAAAAGATACACAAATATTTGCACATGTCAAAAAAAAGCAGTACCTTTGCAGCCGATTTTGATGAAAATCGAGCCGCGATGGTGGAATCGGTAGACACGAAGGACTTTAGCGAAACAGTTTTTGTTTATGTCTAAACGAAAATGGACTGATCAAGATTTTGTTGAAGCGGTGCGTACAAGTTTCTCTTACGCGCAAGTAATTGCGAAATTACATTTACGCGTAGCGGGCAGCAACTACGATACCGTCAAACGCAAAATTGAAGAGTTACACCTTTGCTCCGCGAAGGCGTGAAACAGCGTAAATGTGAGTGCTGCGGATTGACAGAATGGCAAGGTCAACCTATAGCGTTGGAGTTACATCACATCAATGCTATTCGCGATGACCAGCGATTGGAAAACCTCCAATTGCTATGCCCCAATTGTCATGCCCTTACTACCAACTATCGAGGTAAGAACAAAGGTAAAGAGTGCTCAGGTCGAAAGGCCTGAAGTAGAAGTGGGCTAATTCGGAGAATGTAGCAGCCTTTAAATGCTAAGAACGCCGAGCTAAGTGGCGGAAACGCCTAAATGTGTAGAGACTATATACCCACAACCTACCTCCTTAGGGACACGGTTAAGACATAGTCCAAGCAGACGCTGAGTGATCGACAGCGAATGTACGAAAATCCTTTGGCCAGTGATGGCTGTGTGGGTTCAAGTCCCACTCGCGGTACGAATTTTCTTATGCTGCCCGTTGAATTCATAGAGAGTATGCGACAGCAGCTGGGCAATGAAGCAGAACTGCTGTTACGGGCGCTGGAAACGGCGCCCGTAACGTCTATACGCCTCAATTCCAAACTGGATGTCCTGACTTTCGAATGCGACACCGATGAGGTGCCGTGGCATATCGACGGCTATTATCTTTCCGAGCGGCCGCAGTTCACCCTTGACCCGCTTTTCCATGCCGGTTGTTACTATGTACAGGAAGCCAGTTCGATGTTCATCCAGCAGGCGCTCGAGCAGTATGTCGATCCTTCCTCAATAGTGCTCGACCTCTGTGCCGCGCCGGGCGGCAAATCGACCCTCATCAGTGAATACCTCGGCGAAGACGGACTGCTGCTGAGCAACGAAGTAGTGCGTCAGCGCGTGTTTATCCTCAGCGAGAACATCCAGAAATGGGGCAACGGCAACACCGTCGTCACGCATAACACCGCCGCCGAATACGGCGAACGCTGCAAGCATATCTTCGATTGTATATTGGTCGATGCCCCGTGTTCGGGCGAAGGTATGTTCCGAAAAGACGAACAGGCCCGCAGCGAATGGAGTAAGCAAGCCGTGCGTCAGTGCGCGGAGCGTCAACGTGCCATCCTGATGGACGTATGGGATGCCCTCAAACCCGGTGGAGTGTTGCTCTATTCCACCTGCACCTTCAACGAGGAGGAGAACGAGAAGAATGTCGAATGGCTCGCCGACAGTCTGGGTGCCGAAGTGCTGCCGATAGACTATGACCCGTCGTGGGGCATCGTCGAAGGTACGGTGGGCTATCATTTCTACCCGCACAAGACCAAAGGCGAAGGATTCTATCTCTGCGCGCTGCGTAAGAACGACGAACTGCTCGATCCGGCGAAGATCAAAGCGCCGAAGAAAGAAAACGCCATGCCGCACCCCGAATACATGCCGGTGATGCGCTCGTGGCTCCAACATCCCGATAACTGGGCTATCCGTTACTCCGACCGCTTCGCGACCGCCTATCCGCTCAAATACAAAGAGATCATCGATTGGTTCTCCACCCAACTGACCTGTATCTCCACCGGTTTCGGTCTTGGCGAGGAACGCGGCAAAGGTATCGCTCCGCAGCATAGCTTGAGTATGACGAAAGACTTCCGTAAGGAAGCCTTCCCATCTGTTGCTTTGACCCGCGAACAGGCCCTGGCTTATCTGCGTACCGAGGCGTTGAATCTTACCGACGTCCCCCTCGGTTTGCTCCTTTTGACTTATGAGGGTGTCCCCCTCGGTTTCGCGAAAAACGTCGGGAACCGCCAGAACAACCTTTACCCGAACGAATGGCGTATTCGTCATCTTTAGGTCCTTCGCCTAAGGCTTGTGGCAGCGGAAGGATTTCTATCTCTTTTTTCAGGAATTGCTCAATGCGGTGCCAGTAACGCGCATCGTCCGGAGAGACCAGTGTGATGGCTTCGCCGCTGTTCTCTGCGCGCGCCGTGCGTCCGATACGATGGACATAGTCTTCCGCGTCATGCGGCACATCGTAGTTGATGACCAGCGGCACATCCGTCACGTCGATACCGCGCGACACCACATCCGTCGCCACCAGCACATCCACTTTGCCGTTTCGGAAATCAAGCATCACCTGGTCGCGTTCGTTCTGCTCGAGATCGCTATGCATCGCCCGCGCGTCTATCTTCAAGGTACGCAACGCCCGCGCGAGGTCTTTGACGCGTTGTTTCTTGCCGGCGAAGATGATCACTTTCTTGAGGTTCTTGCCCTGCAGCGCCAGTTGGATAAATCCGGGTTTCTGCGCCTCAAAGACATGCGCGCACATCTGGTGGATAGTCTCTGGCGGACGGGAAACAGCTATCTGGACTTCTACCGGATCATGCATGATGGCTTTCGCCATCTGACGTATCTTCGGCGGCATAGTGGCGGAGAACATGATGGTCTGGCGATCGGGAGGTAGCCGCTTAACAATCGTCATAATATCGTCGTAGAAACCCATATCGAGCATGCGGTCCGCTTCGTCCAGAATGAAGTACTTGACGCCGGAAAAATCAACGTTATAGATATTCATCTGGCTGAGTAGTCGACCCGGCGTAGCAATGACGATATCCGCGCCTTTCTGCAAACCGCTCACTTGGTTTCCCCACGAACCGTTGGTATCTTTTCCGCCGTAGATAGCGACCGACGAGAAGGGCACATAGAACCCGAATCCCTCCATTTGCTGGTCAATCTGTTGCGCTAACTCGCGCGTCGGCGCCATGATGATAGCGTTCAGTTTGTTCGGGTCGTGGTCATCGTACGCAAGGTTCGTCAGCAGCGGTAAGATATACGCCGCGGTCTTGCCGGTACCTGTCTGCGCACACGAAATCACATCGCGGCGATCCAAGATCACCGGTATCGTTTCTGCCTGTACAGGCGTGCATTCATCAAAATGCATGTCCCATAAGGCATCCAACACCTCGTCCGATAAAGCTAACTCGTCAAAATACATTGTAAGGGCTAAGGGCTAATGGTTATTGGCTAATGGTTCGGTGCGTTTACTGCGTAGGCCGGAGATAAGTGATGCCACTACATCTATTATTTCTCCCAGCCTTCGAATACTTCGGGTCCGAAGACATTGTCTTCGTCGGCATCGTGCAGCGGTGCCCACAGTTGCGCGAAGAACGGGTTCTGCTTTGCCACGCGGTCCCAGTGCCACGGCACTTGTTTCTCTTTGGGCTCAAAGGCGTACGGGTACGGCATGTCGAAAGGACTCCAGTGACCGCCGAGCAGAATCAGACGACGACCGGCTTTGAAGGTATTGCCGTTCGCGTCCTGCCAGGTGTCGTTGCCCAAGTACTTGCCTCCGCGGAAGGCTGCGGCTTTGTTCAGTTCGGCATCGGTGAGTGTATCCACGTCTTTGGATTCATCGTAACCATGGTCCAACAAGACGGCCTCTTCGCTGTTATGACTTACATCGAAATGCTTCCAATCGGGAATGGCTTTGTATGCCTCCATCGAACCGTAATACGCATGAACGCGTTGCATCGCCTTGTCCCTTTCGACGTTCGTCCCTTCGCCATTCGCCTTTTTGATCCACCATTGGGTGCCGTGCTCTTTGCTGTTGGCCATGAACCACATGGCGGCTTTCACGCAATGTGGGAAGAGTTTAGCGATATGCGTCTTGGCGGCGAATTTGATACCGCCCGGCAGGGACTTGGCTTGTGCCATCTGCTTAAAATATTCCTTCACCGGCACATTCGCGCGGAAGTGCAGGAAGTCCTCCAGTTTATCTCCGTCGATGTACCACATGCCGTGGAAATTGCGGGTGGTGAACCAGTTGGCATTGAAGATCTTCTCGGGTTTCGGACATCCGATCGCATCGAGCAGCAACACTTCGAACTCGTAGTTCGACAGGCGGTACTCGGCACCCGAACCGATGTTATAGTAGTTGCGCCAGAATGCTTCCGGCACTTCGGGACGGCATACGCGCTCCAGAAGGCGTCCGCTGTCCTCTACCGTCGCCCATTCCAACACGCCGCGAATCGGCACATGGAACATGATCGGGTCGTAGTTCTTCAGAATGGCCGGGTATAAAATACCCGATTGACGAAGGGATGCCCATTTCTTAATACCTGAGTCGGTGATGATGCGTTCCGCCAAGGCTTTAGTCAGTCCGTAATGATCATACGCCGACACGCATATCGGATCGCCCGCGCGACCCCAATGGAGTGGTTCGCGTCGGTCGCCCATCTGGGCTACCGAACCGATATAGACTACTTTCGGCTGCTTGTCTTCGGGCTGCGCCAACACCGCTTTGGTGATAAACTCTGCCGCGGTGATGTTCGTGCGTAAGGTTGCTTTCGGGCGATAGTCCGCCTGCGGCGAAACCATACCGCCTACATGCAGCACGATATCTGCGCCCGTGACACCTTTCAGCACATCTTCGTATTTGGTGAGGTCACCCCAGATGATGTTTAATGTAGAATGTTGAATGTTTAAGGGGGTGAGTAACTCTTTGTTCTTCTTACTCGGCCGAGCGAGAATACGCAGTTCATACTGATCGGGGTACTTCAGGATTTCCATCATTCCTGCATACCCCATGGTGCCTGTCGCACCGGTGAGGAAAACAATAGTTTTTGCCATATCAATTATCAATCATCAATTATCAATTATCAATCATTTCTTTCGCATCCACTGGGTCGCGCGGAGCCAGCGTGCTTTCGCTTTCTGCTTCATCTCTGCCCGCCAGAGCGCTTCCTCTTCCGCCTCGTTGGTCATCTGTTTGAACGATGCCTCCGCGTCTTTGTCGCGGATGACGAGTAACTGGTCACCCACTTCGAGCATACTTGCGCCGGTGGGAATGAAGAAGTCTTCACCCCGGCGCACCATGATGATGAGCGTGCGCGGCGGGATAGGTATGTCGCGCAGCGTATTCCCTTTGTCTAAAAATTTCTCCGTCACCTCCACTTCGCGGGCCGAAGACTGAATCTCGTCTGGCAGGTCCATGTCAAAATGTTCCAATGTACGTGTTTCCTCCGGCGGGGTGTCCAACTTCAGTTTCTTCGCTACGAGCGTGATCGTCGTTCCTTGAACGAGCAACGAGATAAGGGTGCAGAGGAAGACGACATTAAAGAGCAGGTCTGCATAAGGTACTCCGCTCGCTTTGCACATCACGGCGAAGATGATCGGCACGGCACCTTTGAGTCCTACCCAACTGAGCATGATCCTATCCCGCTGACGATACCGGCGGAAAGGCATCATGCAGAGCCATACTGCCAGAGGACGGGAGATGAAGATCATCACGATGCTGATGATCAGGCACGGCAGCCATACATGATAATCCAGCAGCTCTTTCGGCGCCACCATCAGACCTAACATGAGGAACATCATCAACTGACTGAGCCAGGTCAGACCGTTGAAGAACGATTTCGTTTGACGCTTACGCGTGAACTTATTGTTTCCGATCACCAGGCCGCCCACATACACCGCGAGGTAGGTATTACCTTGCAGGTAATAAGTGATGGCGAAGATGAAGATACACGCCGTGAGTACCATGATAGGGTACAGCGCTTCATTGCCTAATTTCACGCGGCGCATCAGGGCTACCAGTCCCAAACCGAACGCCAAACCGATGACCGTACCCATGACGAGTTGGATCACAATCGTCTGGACGATAGGCAAGGCTTCGACGGGTTCTACCAGACCGATGATGGTCTGCAGTTTGAGCACCACACCGATGAGGGTCGTTGTCAACACATAGGCCATAGGATCGTTCGCGCCGGACTCCAACTCCAGCAGCGGCCGCAGGTCATGTTTCAAGCCGATGCCGTGCGTGCGTAAGATGGAGAACACACTCGCGCTGTCGGTACTCGACATGGTCGCCGCCATCAGCAATGCGAACCATATGGAGACGGAAGTGACCGCCTGAATCCAACCGAAGATATAATAGATGAGGATACCCGTGACGGCGCAGGTGATGAGCACGCCTAAGGTGGCTAAGGTGATACCCGGCGCGAGCACCGATTTGATATCACTCAACTTCGTATCCATACCGCCCGAGAAGAGGATGATACACATCGCCAAGGTACTCAGTGCGGATGCCGTACTCGTCTTGATGACAATACCGCCCGGGTCACCGAAGAGCGATCCGATGCCGTGCGGGCCGAAAAGCATACCGACGACAAGGAACAGCAACAAGGCCGGAACGCCATACCGGTAACCGATCTTGTCGGCAAAGATGCTAATGAAGAAAAGCAGTGATAATATGAGTAATACGAGTTCTACCTGCATCGTTACTTCGTCTCTTTTTTACCCAATAAAAACTCCTCGATAATCTTCTCAATCTCATCCTTCGGGTAGAGTCCCTTGAGCAACATCGGTTTGCCCTCCACGGGGATGTATAGCACCTGCGGAATGGAGTTGATACCGAACACGTACGCCAACTCGCGTTCGCGCTCCGTGTCGGCTTTGTAGAACACCACTTGGTCGCAGTATTTCTGGCTCAGCTCTTCCATGATCGGCGCCAGGCGTTTGCAGGGACCGCACCAGGTGGTATAGAAATCAATCACGCAGGGTTTGTCACCCTTGAATTTCCAATCTCTCTCGGTCTTGTAATCAAAGATCCTCGTTTTGAACTGCTCGGTGGTCAAGTACACGACATCTTCTGCCATCAGCGGCATCGCAAAAAGCATCCAGAGACCAATCATCCACATGCGCTTAGCAGTGCTATTTTTCGTACAATACATATTACGCCAAATTAAAATCGGGTACAAAGGTAATACTTTTTTTGCACAAAACAAAGAAAAAAATGCAATTATTCTTAAAAAACTTGCATAAATCCAAAAAAAGTTGTACCTTTGCACGCTTTTTACTAAAAGATTTAGTAAATTAAGTCAAATAACGCATAACGAACAATCATCTAAAATTCTATACAATTATGTCTAAAGTTACAGTTGTAGGCGCAGGAAACGTAGGTGCTACGTGCGCCAATGTGTTGGCTGTCAATGAGGTAGCCAACGAGGTATGTCTTATCGACATCAAAGAGGGCTTTGCAGAGGGCAAGGCGATGGACATCATGCAAACGGCTCAGTTGATGGGTTTTGACACCATCGTAGAGGGTGTTACCAATGACTATAGCCGTACCGCCGGTTCGGACGTAGTGATCATCACTTCCGGTCTGCCCCGTAAACCGGGTATGACCCGTGAGGAGTTGATTGGCGTCAACGCCGGTATCGTGAAGTCTGTTTGCGACCAAGTGCTCAAATACAGCCCGAACGCTATTCTGGTGGTTGTTTCCAACCCGATGGACACGATGGCTTATCTGACGCTGCACGCACTCAAGTTGCCGCGCAACCGCGTGATCGGTATGGGTGGTGCGTTGGATAGCGCGCGTCTGAAATACTTCCTCAGCCAGGCTTTGAAGTGCAACGCCAATGATGTGGACGGCTTCGTGATCGGTGGTCACGGCGACACGACGATGATTCCGTTGACGAGCTACACGACTTACAAGGGTATCAACGTATCGGAGTTCCTGAGCCCCGAGGAGTTGGAGAATGTCGTTAAATCGACCATGGTCGGTGGTGCTACGCTGACCGGTCTGCTCGGTACGAGCGCATGGATGGCTCCGGGTGCTGCGGCTGCTTCGGTAGCTGAGGCGATCATCAAGGACCAGAAGAAGATGATTCCTTGCTCCGCTGCCCTCGAGGGTGAGTACGGCATGAAGGACATCACCATCGGTGTGCCCTGTATCATCGGTAAGAACGGTATTGAGAAGATTCTTGAGCTCAACATCAGCGAAGAAGAGCGCGCTAAACTGCATGAGTCCGAGGCTGCCGTTCGTAAGACTACTGCGATCCTCAAGGACCTCAATGTCCTGTAAAATCATACATCATAAATCATAAATCATCAATTGATTTTATGGACCTTTTCGAAAAATGCGACCATTTTGAGACCCTCAAGTATGTTCGCAAATTAGGGATCTATCCTTATTTCCACGAGTTGGAGAGCCGTCAGGCGCCGATCGTGCAAATGGAGAACCACCGCGTGATCATGCTCGGTAGTAACAACTACCTGGGCTTCACGGAGAACGAAGCGGTTATCAAGGCCGGTCACGAAGCGCTGGATAAATACGGCACGGGTGTGAGCGGTAGCCGCTTCCTCAACGGTACGCTGGATCTGCACTTGCAACTCGAGCGCGAGATAGCTGCCTTCACGGGTTACGAGGAGGCGATGACCGTTTCGACGGGTTTCCAGACCAACCTCGCCATTATCTCTGCGATCGCCGGTAAGGATGACTATATCCTCAATGACCGAGAGAACCACGCGTCGATCTATGATGCATGCCGTTTGAGTTATGCGAAGGTGCTTCGCTACCGTCACTCGGACATGGAGGACCTCGAGCGTCAACTCAAGTCTATTCCGGAGAATGCCGGTAAACTGATCATCACGGACGGTGTGTTCTCCATGCGCGGCGACATCTGTAAGTTGCCGGAGATATGCAAGTTGGCCGAGAAATATGGTGCCCGCGTAATGGTGGACGATGCGCACGGTTTCGGTGTACTCGGCCCGGGCGGTCGCGGTACGGCGGCGCACTTCGGTCTGACCGACAAAGTGGACATCACCATGCTCACCTTCTCCAAATCGCTCGCGTCCATCGGAGGATGTATGCTGACTTCTCACCGCGTAGCCGACTGGCTGCGTCACGTGAGCCGTCCGTTCATCTTCTCCGCATCCATCACGCCCTGTTCGGCCGCTACGGCACTCGAGGCGCTGCATCAGCTCATCCTCGATCCGAAACGTCCCGAGCGCTTGATGAATATCGCGAAGTATTTCCAGAAACAACTCATCAAAGCCGGTGTGAAGATCATCGAGGCTCCGACGCCTATCGTGCCGATCTTCACCTATAAGACACTCGACACCCTCTATTACGGCAAGAAACTGTTCGACGAGGGCGTGTATGTCAATCCGGTGATGGCGCCGGCGTGCGTAGAAGGCGAGTGCCTGCTGCGTACCACGCTCATGGCTACCCATACCGAACCGGTCATTGATGAGGCAGTGGAGATCATCGCTCGCGTGCTGCGCGAAGGTGCACCGGAGATGTAAGGAATGACCCATATCCGAATTATATCCCCTTCAGGTGTGATAGACCCCTCGTATATCGACGGGGCTATCAACCGCCTGCGCGCGTGGGGATATATAGTGAGCGAGGGCGCGCACGCGCGTGATACGTGGGGACGGTTTGCCGGAACAGATGACGATCGTCTGTCGGACCTCGTCATGGCGCTTCAAGACCCATCCGTCGATGCCATCCTCTGCTCACGCGGCGGGTACGGACTCCAACGTATCATCGACCGTATACCTCCTGTCACCAAACCCGTCATCGGCTTCAGCGACATTACGGCGCTGCATCAGGCGGCGGGACTCGCCCGGCAGCCTTCGCTGCACGGCATCATGTGCAAGCATATCGCTACGCTGCCGGAAGAGAGCGAAGAGATTCAACTCTTTCGCCAAGCCCTCGCGGGCGAACCGCTCGAGTACCGCCTGCCGAACCATCCGCTCAACCGTTTCGGCGAAGCGTATGCACCTATCGTCGGCGGTAACCTCTCCGTCCTCTACGGCCTGCAAGGCACACCCTTCGGACTGTCCAAGTTCAGTTACCAGTTTCCTATTCTCTTAATCGAAGATATCGGCGAACGCCATTATCATATCGACCGTATGATGCGCAACCTGCGGATGAGCGGGGTGTTGGCGCACCTGAGCGGACTTATCGTCGGACAATTCACCGACTGCGAAGACGATCCACTCATGCAGCAGACGGTCTATGAGACAATAAAAGAGGCAGTCGCGGACTGCGACTACCCCGTTATCTTCGATGCGCCTTTCGGCCATGTGGCGCACAACCTGCCCTTATGGCAACATCGTCATGCGTCCATCTACTGCGGCGCGGATGGTGTCCTGCTCACGAACGGCCTCTAAGTACAAATCCCGGATTTTTAATTCGCTGTTCCAGTATTCCACATAGCGCGTCAAGGCGTCCATGTGGTCTGTTCCGCCGGATAAGTAATCGCTGGTAGCTACGGTGTACAACGCTGCCGGATTAACCGGTTTGCCCGCCACTTGTACGTCCGCCAACTTCCCGTCAACGGTCTTCACGCGCATACCCGCCACACCCTGTCCGCCGTAGCGGGCGAAGGACTCGCACAGCGCGATGATGTCGCTGCCCTTGAGCGTCAGTACCACCAGCATATTGTCGAACGGCATGAGTTCGAACACGCTGCCTTTGGTGATCGGACCCGCCGGCCACTCGCAACGCATACCGCCCATATTCACAATCGCGATATCAACGCGACCGTCATACACTTTCTTCGCCGCCTCCCAGAGGGCATCACTCGCCCAGTTGAGCATCGGGCATTCGGGTTCGCGCACCCATAAGCGCTCGGGCGCAAAACCGATCTGCACATTCATCTCACGCTCCAAGGCTTCTTTCGCCGGAGCTAACTGCGCCAAGTAGTCGGTGTCCTGGATGGGATCCAGCGAAGCATCAATAGACAAGGCTTCCGTGGTGGCAGAAACGACATGTACAGTAGGGCGCTGACAAGCGCATAAAACGAGTACTGCAAACAAAAAGAAGAAACTTTTTCGCATGGTATTTATCATTTTACGAGGCAAAGGTACGCTTTTTTTTTGATATATGCAAAAAAAGTTGTAACTTTGTGCCAAATTTTAAAATCACCAATCACCAATCACCAATAAAACGTGTACACGTTTTCTGCATATTGGCCCTACTACAAGCGCAATCTTAAGGTGGCGTTTCCTGTCATGCTGACCCAGTTCGGTGCGGCATTGGTGGGTTTGGCGGATTCGATCATGGTGGGTCATTACAGCACGGCGGACCTGGCGGCGGTCTCGTTCTCGAATGCTATCTTCTTCACCGTGATGGTCTTCTCTATGGGTGCAGTTATGGGTATCACGCCGTTGGTGGGACATGTGCACGGGCGTTTGGAGCGACTGCTCGCGGAGGGCACGACCGAAGAAGAGATCGCGCATAAGCATGAGCAGATCGCGTCGTTTCTCATCAACGGTCTGGTCTTCACCGGATTGGTGTGCATATTGTCCTTAGCCATCCTCGCGCCCTGTATCCCGTACCTCGATCAGTTCGGTCAGGAACCCGAGGTAGTCACGTGCGCGCGCCCGTACTATATATTAATAGTGCTCTCCATCATCCCGTTTCTGCTATTCTGTTTCTCCAAGCAGTTCCTTGAGGGACTCGGTAATACCTTCGTGGCGATGATGATCACGGTGGGCTGTAACCTGCTCAATATCGGTCTGAACTGGGTACTCATCTACGGTCACTGGGGCTTCCAACCGATGGGTGCCGAGGGCGCAGGATGGGCGACGCTGATCGCGCGAACCCTCATGCCGATATGTTTCTTTATCGCGATAGCATATAAGACCGAATGGCGCAGGTATTTGGTTATCGCCCGCCGATGGATGATCACGCGGCGCGAGGTGGAGCACCTGATCGCTACCGGTACGCCAATCGGTTTGCAGTCCTTTGCGGAAGCATTCCTTTTCACGGCTTCCTTCGTCATCATCGGCTGGATCAGCAAAGAGGCATTGGCGGCGCATCATATCGCCAATCAGATGTGCGACCTGACGTTCATGCTCGCCCTCGGTATCGGTTCGGCGACGACTATCCGCGTCTCGCATCAGTTGGGCAAAGGTGACCTCCAGGCCGTGCGCATGGCGAGTCGTGCCTCTATTCATCTATGCCTGTTGATGAACACCATCGGTGCGGCTATCATGATCTTCGGACGAAACTATATCCCGTATATCTTCACCGACGACCCCGAAGTTATTCCTATCGCTTCGACGCTCTTACTCATCGGCGGTCTGTTCCAATACGCGGACGGACTGCAGTGCATCGGTGCGGCGATGTTACGCGGCATACAAGACGTGCGCGTACCGATGCGTATTGCCCTCTTCTCGTATATCGGCATCGCGCTGCCGCTGGGACTGGCACTCACCTTCTATTTCGAACTCGGCGCCAAAGGAATGTGGCTGGCGTTTATCATCGCCCTCGCCATACCGGCGGTGCTTTTCCACATACGATTTAATAGACAACTAAAACGATTAAGATATGAACACCCAGAGAGTTTTTGACATCTTCGCGGAGATCTGTAAGGTTCCGCGCCCCTCTAAACACGAGGAACAAATCAGTAAATGGCTGTGCGATTTCGCGGCTGCTCACGGTATCGAGTGTGTGGCCGACGAGGCCATGAACGTCATCATGCGCGTACCTCCTACGCCGGGCTACGAGGACCATGAAGGCGTCATTCTGCAAGCCCACATGGACATGGTCGCTGAGAAAGACGGACACGTGCAGCACGACTTCCTCAAAGATCCTATCCAGACATGGATTGACGGCGAATGGCTGAAAGCAAAGGGTACCACCCTCGGCGCAGACGATGGTATAGGTATCAGTATGGCCCTTGCCGCTATCACCGACCCGGACTTGCAACACCCCGCTATCGAGTGCCTCTTCACTGTCGATGAAGAGACAGGACTCACCGGCGCGATGAAGCTGCAAGACGGTATGCTGAAGTCCAAACGACTCATCAATCTCGACTCCGAAGACGACGGCCAGATCTTCATCGGTTGTGCCGGCGGTATCGACACCCTCGCGAAGATGCACTACGAGCAATCACAAATCATCAATCATCAATCATCAATCGGAGTCCGCTTGTCGGTAAGCGGACTCACGGGCGGTCACTCGGGGGATGACATCAACAAAGGACGTGCGAACGCGAACCAGTTCATCGTGTGGTTCCTGGCGCGTATTTGGCCGCAGACGGAAGTGCAACTGGCGTCTATCAACGGCGGAAACCTTCGCAACGCGATCGCCCGCGAAGCGGAAGCTGTCATTGCTATCCCGATGGACTACAAAGAGCAGATTCGTATCGAGTGGAATCATTTCGTAGCCCAGATGGAAGGCGTCTTCGGAGAGGTAGAGAAGGATATGCGTCTGGAACTCGAGACCTGCGACCTGCCGGACTTCTTCATTCCTGCCGATAAAGCCTACCGACTCATCATGGCACTCTGCGAATGTCCGCACGGCATGATCGCTATGTCGAAAGAGATGCCGGGACTCGTGGAGACCAGTACCAACCTCGCGTCGATTAAGATGCGCGAGGGTTATATAGAGGTGAACACCTCGCAGCGTTCGTCCAAAGAACCCGCCAAGCATCACCTGAAGTGGGCGGTGGAGCAAGCGCTCTCGTTGGCTTGCGACGAGGTGACGCACGGCGACGGTTATCCGGGTTGGGCACCGAACCCCAACTCGCCGCTGCTCGAAGTAGTGAAGAAAGCGTATGTGAACCTCTTTAAGGCAGAACCGAAAGTGCTGGCCATCCATGCCGGTCTGGAGTGCGGTCTGTTCCTCGAGAAATACCCGTACCTCGACATGATCTCCATTGGTCCGCAAATGGTCGGTGTCCACTCTCCGCAGGAGCGCCTCTCCATTCCTTCCACCGACCGCTGCTATAAATGGCTCTGCCAGACATTAAAATCACTATAAATAGGGATTGCGTATATCAAAAAATAGCAGTAATTTTGCAGCCGAATTAGAATTGAGTGCTGAATACTGAAAACTGAATGCTGACCACTCATAAAATAGCCGTCATTGGTCTGCCGCAGAGCGGAAAGAGTTCGTTGACGAAGGCGCTGCAGGCCTTGGCCAAACCGCATGCCATTGAGTTTGTCGAGGTACATCACCCCGACGAACTGCACGGGCATACCTATGATGTGGTGCTGCAGGTCGTGGACGCGACGCGCCTCGAGGAGTCGCTTCTCCTCACGCCGCATATCATCGACGAGCAGGAGAAGATCGTGCTGGCGATAGGTCGCTATGACTTGCTGCAAGCCACCGACCACTCGCTCGACATCCCCAAACTGGAGCAACTGATCGGCGTACCCACCTGCCGTGTGTCGGTTCGCTTGAACTACGGTCTGCCGGAGTGTCTGGAGATCATCGAGCGCACGATCCACAAGCCCGCTTCGACGGCGCACCCGATTTATCACTTGCGCGACCAGGAGGATGAAGACACCTATCGCGCGTACGTGCACGGTATCTTGACGGAGACGCTCACGCACGCGAAGGACGACAAACATCAGACGCGCCTCGAACGCATTGATAAAGTTCTCACGAACCCCTGGCTCGGCTTCCCGATCATGATGGCGATTCTCTATTTCGTCTTCTGGTGCACCTTCACCCTCGGCGCGTATCCGCAGGAGTGGATAGAAGAGGGAATCGGGTTAATGAGTGAATGGCTGAGGGGACTGATGGATCCCAGCTGGTGGTCTTCCTTACTGATAGACGGTGTGTTGGCGGGCGTCGGCGCGGTGTTGGCATTCCTGCCGAACATCATCATCTTGTTTTTCTTTATCTCCCTTATGGAGGACTCGGGTTATATGGCCCGCGAGGCGTATATCATGGATGCCATCATGCACCGGATCGGCCTGCACGGCCGCAGTTTCGTGCCGATGTTGATGGGGTTCGGCTGTAATGTGCCTGCTATCATGGCAGCGCGGGATATCCAGAATCCGAAGGACCGCGTGTTGACGATGCTCATGGTGCCGTTCATGTCGTGCTCGGCGCGCCTGCCGGTGTACATGCTCTTCGTGAGCGCCTTCTTTGCGGACCACAAAGCGCTCGTGATGATCTCGCTCTACGCGATCGGCATATGCTTGTCGGTGCTCTTCGCATTGGTGATGAAGCGCACGAAATGGTTCAAGCAGGAGGAGGACGACACGGTCAACGAGTTGCCGGTCTTTAAACTGCCGAAGTTACACATCGCCGTAGCGCATATTTGGGAGAAAGTGGCGGATTATCTGCAGAAGATCTGCACGGTCATTCTCTGGGCATCCGTCATCATTTGGGCATTGGAATATTTCCCGACGCAAGACCTGAATGACTTAGAGCACTCCTATCTCGCATCGATCGGTCAGTTTGTCTCGCCGGCGCTCGCGCCCTTAGGTTTTGACTGGAAGATGTCTGTCTGCCTCATCACCGGTCTGCCGGCGAAGGAAGCGATCGTCTCCACGCTCGCGATTCTCTACGGCGGCGACATCTCTGCAGCAGGATTTACTCCCTTGACAGCCTTTACCTTCATGCTCTTCGTGCTGCTGTACTTCCCCTGCGTAGCCACCATTATGACGCTGCGCCGCGAGGCCGGAAGAGGCTGGGCATGGTTCACCGTATTCCACAGCCTGTTCTTGGCTTGGTTTATATCGTTTATCGTTTATCAAATAGGAATGTTAGTATGAGAGATCAGTTATCAGTATTCAGAAATCAGATTATAGGAGTTTTACTCCTTGCGCTTTGTTCGTTGTTCTTTGTTCAACCGGCTTTCGCCGCGAAGGCAGACAAGCAAGTGGTGGTGCTTTCCTGCGACCTGCATTGTCAGGGTTGCTGCGATAAAATCATGAAGAATATTGCCTTCGAGAAAGGCGTGAAGGATATCGTGTGTGACCTGAAGACGAAGACCGTCACCGTCACCTACGATGCCAACAAGACCGATGTGCCGACGCTGCTCAAAGCTTTTGATAAGATTGGCAAACCCGCGAAGGTGAAAGAGCAAGCCGAAGCGCAAAAACCGAAAGAGGCGAGTAGCACAGACGCCAACACCGGTGCTTCACAATTACAATAACAAAAAAACAGACGCCCGTCGGACGTCTGTTTTTTTAGCCTTTTAGCCTTTAGCCATTCGCCATTAACGAAGCTCTGCGAGGTACTTGATTGTACGAACCATCTGGCTGGTGTAGCTGTTCTCGTTGTCGTACCAGCTAACAACCTGAACCTGGAAGGTATCCTCGTCGATCTTAGCAACCATGGTCTGGGTAGCATCGAAGAGCGAACCGAACTTCATACCGATAACATCGCTCGATACGATCTCATCCTCAGTGTAACCGAAGGACTCGGTCTGAGCAGCCTTCATAGCTGCGTTGATACCCTCTTTGGTGATGTCTTTACCCTTCACAACAGCTACCAGGATAGTGGTCGAACCCGTAGGAGTCGGAACGCGCTGTGCGCTACCGATGAGCTTACCGTTCAGCTCAGGAATTACCAAACCGATAGCCTTTGCTGCACCGGTGCTGTTCGGAACGATGTTCTGTGCACCTGCACGGCTACGACGGAGGTCTCCCTTACGTTGCGGACCGTCGAGAATCATCTGGTCGCCCGTGTAAGCGTGGATCGTGCTCATGATACCGCTCTGGATCGGAGCGTATTTGTGCAGAGCAGCGGCCATAGGAGCGAGACAGTTGGTCGTACAAGAAGCTGCGGAGATAACCTTATCTGCCGGAGTCAGAGTCTTGTGGTTTACGTTGTAAACGATGGTCGGAAGGTCGTTACCTGCCGGAGCGGAGATAACTACTTTCTTTGCACCTGCCTGGATATGAGCCTCAGCTTTAGCTTTGCTGGTGTAGAAACCGGTGCACTCGAGAACTACGTCGATACCGAGCTCACCCCAAGGAAGCTCAGCTGCGTTCGGCTTAGCGTAGATAGTGATCTCCTTGCCGTCAACAGTGATCGAACCCGGAGTAACAACCGTCTTACCGTCCTCTGCGAGAACAGCATCCTTGAAAGCTACAGTGTGCTTGCCCTCACCGAACTTGCCTGCGAAACCACCCTGAGCGGTGTCGTACTTCAGAAGGTGTGCCAACATCTTCGGGCTGGTCAAGTCGTTGATTGCAACTACCTCGTAACCCTCAGCTTCGAACATCTGGCGGAAAGCCAGACGACCAATACGGCCAAAGCCGTTAATTGCTACTTTTGTCATAATTGTAATTAGATAGATTTAAATGTTTATTATGTGTTGTTTGTTGTCTTTCAACCTTTGCGGCTGCAAAGGTACTATATTTTTTTGAAATACGAAAATAATTCGTCAAAAAATCTTAATTTTGTCACTTGTCTTTGGCAAAACAGGCCACTTTAGCCATTCGCCATTCACCTTTCGCCTTTATTTCCTTCCGAAGTCCGCAGGAATCTCACCCCAAGCCTTGGTGTCCCATTTATAGATAGGGGTGGTCCAGGTGTTATCGTGCAACCACATCTCTGCTTTGCGGACCATATGGAACAGGTCTTGGTTCTTGGCGTTCCATTCGATTTTGGTCTTGCATCGTTTCTCGCGCACCCATGCGAGGGCGGTGACGCTGTCGGTATAAATGACCCAGGGTAAGTTATACTTCTTGATATACGCCAGGCCTAACACGAGTGCGAGAAACTCGCCGATGTTATTCGTGCCTTCTACAAACGGTCCGCGGTGGAAGACCTGCGTACCTGTATCGGCAATCACCCCGCGAAATTCCATCACGCCGGGATTGCCGCTGCAGGCTGCATCGACCGCCAAAGCGGGTAAGATCGGTTTACTCATGAATCGTTATTTTGCGGGTTCGTATCTCGCCGTTCTCCAGTTCTTCGACTACGATATAAATGCCGTAGTGCGGTGTACCTTTGATGACACGACCCATACTGTCGTACAGCGTCGTCGCCTTCACATTGGCCGGCGTGGTATCCACGGTGCGGCTCGGTGTCACATCGTCGAAGGTCTGCGGGCAGGTATATAACGTCTTGCCGTCGGTCGTTGTCACGCGGCAGTGGTACACGATGTTCGAACCGCTCAGACCGTTCGGGTCATAGAGGCGTTGCAGGGTCTCGCCCGTCATCGCTACGCCGTCCGCGAACCACTGGTAAGTGGTGAACAAACCCTCTTTGTTGCTCACGAAGAGCACATCGGTCCACTTGCTATATACATAGTCCGAGAGGGCAATGGTGAAGTTGATATCCACTTCGGTCGTACAGCTCAGACCGGTTGTGCCTACCGTCACTTGCGCTGCATAGTCGCCTGCCTTCATAGCAGCCGGTGCGAAGGTGAAGGCGGTGTCGGTGCCGACGATATCCAGCGTGGCAGTGAGATGACTGTCTCCGATAGCGACACCGATGCTGTCCGGTTGACCTTTCACTACCGAGAACGGAACACGTACCACATTCGCATCGTCGCAAGTCATCGCAATAGTTCCGACGGTGATGGTGGGTATTTCTTTAACGAACAGATAGAGCGAATCGGTGCCGTCCGCAAATTGGTTCTCACCTACATCACCGGTGCGCGGTTGTCCGTGCCAATCATAACTGTCGCCTTCGCAGATGGTGAAGGTGTCGCGAATACAGGTCTCGCGTGCCGGCGGGAAATACGAATAATCCTTCTTGCAATCCGGTGCATCCGCGAACGCTATATAGATGGTATTCTCTGTGCCGGTAGCGGTATTATAGAGGGTCAGGTTATACGGGAAGGCTGTCACATCGATCGGTTCTGTCGTTTTAGTATTGCAAAGTGAGTCATACGTGATTACGATCTGCTTGCCGGCGGGGATAGGCGTATAAAGGGAAGTGAAGTTCACTCCAATCGTATAATCTTTCGCATCGCATGCTATGCTTGTCGGCATACCCGTGACAGTGATCTTATCAATGACCGGCGAGAACGGAGCAGTTGGTAAGACGTAATCCTTGATACAACTGTTCGGTCCGTCAAAGGAGATATGCAGCACATGATTGTTCTTGCCGTCCGCCGGGATCCCCGGAATCGTAAGTGTTTTGAGTGTATCCGATGTGCTCTTGGCTTTGTTATAGGTTGCCGTCTGCTTATCTAAACCGTCCACCCAATAAGTAAACGTTCCTTTCTGGTTGGTATAGGCGAGGTCGAAGGTCAGCGTGGTTGTCGAGTCACAGTCGGGTCTCGGATCGCTGAAGACGAAATTCTTTGCCTCAATAGTCGGAACCACCGGCGCATCGAACGGCTTGGACAATACCTCGCAAGCAGTTGTGGCACTGCCGGTAAACCATGCCTTGAGTTCCATGCCCGTGCCTGCGCTGTCCACACCGTTAATTAGGAAATTAGCCGATGTACTGCCTGCAGCCACCGTGATAGTCTGGCTCTTCGAACCATCCAACAATGCAACGACTAACTTGCCGTCCGGCATGTCATAGTTGACCGTGCCCGACAGGTTGTAATTGAGGACGCCGCAAGCCGTCTCGCTGACAGTGACATCAAACAGCGGTGTGATACGTGCCAGTGTCGGCGGGTTGTAATTAGCCGACTTGGTACATGCGGAAGCCTCTGCCAATGCCGCTATGATAGTCTGTCCGGCAGCGCCGTCCATGTTATGCAGCGTCAGCGGGATAGTGATGACACTTCCCGTAGCGGCTACGGTCTTGCTTTGCAGGGTACCATTGTCGTCGTAGTTAAGTACGATATTATGTCCGGTAGCGTCATAATGAGTGGTCACTTTGACTGTGATGTCATAGCTCGTCGTGCTGCACGGCAACTTGCCGGTCGGCACACCGTTAATCTCTACTGTGTCAATGACAGGCGAGAACGGCACTGCCGGTAATACGAAGTCCTTGACACAACTGTTCGGTCCGTCGAAGGAGACATGTAGCACGTGGTTGCTCTTACCGTCTGCCTTGATACCTGCAACGCTCAGATCCGGCAAGGTCAGTTTGCTCTTGTCCTGCTGTGTGTAGGCAGTCGTTTGGACATCCAAGTCATCTACCCAGTAGGTCAGTTTGCCTTGCTGGTAGGTGTAGTCCAAATCGAAGTTTAGCGTAGCCGTCAGGTCTGTACATGTCAACGGATTGAACTGCACATTCAGCGTGTCTATAGCCGGTGTGATCGGCGCTTCCGGGATCGCGTGATTGATGATAGCGCACCCGTGTGAACCGTCGAAGTTGACATTGAGTTTGTGCCCGGTCAGACCGTCCGCTGTGATACCCGGTATGACGAGTGTCACTTGCAGGGTGTCGTCGCTCTCTATGGTGTAGGTGGCTAGGTTCGCCGGCTTACCGTCCACGTCTGCGGTGAGGGTGCCGTTCTGGTTGGTGTAGTTGATGACTGCGGTCAAAGTAACGGTCGGCACGTCGCAGGCTACCGTACCCCATGTCAGACTGGCCACACTGATTTCCGGTATGTTCTTCGCATTGTATTTGTACGTCGTCGGCGCATCCGTCTTCACATTTCCGTCGTCGAAATAAACGGTCAGCACGTGATCTTTATTGTCCAGCGGCTGGTTCTTTATCACGCCCGTGTAGGAAGAGGTCTCATCGCCTATCTCCGAATGCAGGACATGCGCCAGAAGGGTTGTGCCTTCGTAGATATACAGATCGCCGCGCGGGTGGGTGAAGTTCACCTTGAAGTCCACGTCAGCTACTGCCGTGCCGCATCCAACCGGTTGACGTTGGTCAAAGGTAGCGGAGTTGATGACGCACTTGAGGTATCTGACAGGGAAACTCTCATATCCGGCGATATAGGACGAGTTGGGAGTGATAGCTTCAAAGCGGATATCATCCAAAGCGAAGTCATTGCCGAGATTCACCGTACTCTTGTTATGGTTGATGACACGCAAAGCGACGTTCGTACTCGATAAGGTTGGCGTGACGAGGGATGACATTCCGTGCCAACGGTTGTCTTTGAAGTTACTTAAGTCAATCACTCCTCCGAGGTTGTTCCATGTGCTACCACCGTTGTAACTGATCTGGAACTGCAGGCGCGCGCCGTTATCCATCTGATAGAAGGCATTGACATTGGCCACCCAGAAGGAGAAGAGGTAGCTGACACCTTTGTGCACTTTCAGTTTCGGGTTCGTGCTACCACTGCGTGCTATCCATGCCGCTTGGTCCTTTCCGTCGGTGATCTTCGAGTCGAAAAGTCCGAAATAGGTGCCTTTATGCGGAGTTACCTCATTATAGGAAGGGTAGAAATCATGGGAGTTCTTGGTAAGCGTGTATCCACCGGATTTCTCTGCTTCTGTCTTGGAAGGATCGTCATAGGTCGGGAAATGATGAATATCGATGCCCCAGTAGGTGTAACTGCTGGAGAAATTACCGTTATACTCCATGTCGCCGTTGGAGATCAGGTTGCCTTCCGGGGCCTCCGGGTCATTGGTGGCTAGGAAGTAATAGGTGATCGTTTGTTCTTCCGTCGGGGCGGTGAAGGTATGATTGCGTTCGCCGGTAGTGACGGTGTCCAAATTAGCGGTATTGGTCCACATGAAATAGGTGGAAGTCTGCGTATTCGGCGTCAACTTCACATCTTCTTCCGTAAAACGGGTCAGACGCAAGTCTTCTGCTGTTCCGGTAGTCGTATGTGCTGTCGGAGTAGCCGACGGAGGTGTCACTTTGACTTGACAGGTGGCCTCGCAGCCGTCGCCGCTCAGGAACTTCGCATGCAGCGTGTAGTTTTTGGCCGAAGACGCATCGAAGCCGTGTAACGTAAAGGTCTGCGGCGTCTGTATATCTGCGTTTTCAATCGTGACGGTGTCTATCCCCGTGCACCAGATTTGTAACTGACCGGCACCTTGCTTGTCGTCGAATGCTACCACACCGTTGATGGTGGTCTTCTTATCCGTCACATTCGCTTCGGTCGCTACCGCCGCGAAAGAGGTGATGGTACAAGCGCCCTTCGAGCAATCCTGGTTAGGACGTACGCGAATGAGACGGCACATCGTCGGGCGGGCACATTGCAGGAAATAGAACACATCCGAATAGGCTGCACCCAGCGTCACCGGATGAGCGATATGCAAACGGTCCTCTGTGGTGTACCACTCACTCTGGTCCAGGCGCGTCCACACGCCGGATTCGTACTTGAACCAGGAGTGGGCGTAGGTGTTCTCGTAGTCGTAGTTCTTCGCTTGCAGAACGTATTCGGTGCCCGCAGCGTCGGTACATATCTGCTCATCTTCATAGGCCAACGGCCATGTGGCGGGATTGCCTTCCGGAGCAGGGGCTACGTATTCCCAATCGGCTTTTTCTTTGTTGTCTCCGTAATAGAAGTTCTTTATGTAGTTCTGCTGACGTATTTTAAGTTCGTCGCCATCATAGTAATAGAGCCAGATATTGCCGGTTTGGGTGATCTTGTTGTCCCATGAAGCATTCGCGGACGAGTGGCGCGTGAGGATGACGTACTCCCAGTCGCCGGCAGGCGCTTCTACGTACCACACCGTACCCTGGTATTGCTTGACCTGACTACTCCATGCGCCGTTGGTCCCTCTGTAGAAATAGGCGTAGTTGTAGTTACTCATGGTGGAATACCAACCATACTGCAGGTCGCCTCCGGCTTCTTTCACACTCTGCGCTTCCATGTTGATATAGAAGCGCTCACCGGCATCGAACACACGTGCGCTGAGGCTCAGCGTCACACTCATCAGGAGTCCTACTATAAACAGTCGTGTTTTCATATCTTTGCCTCCTTATTTGCTTTCATTTTGTTCACGAATCACTTTCACTTCTACACGGCGGTCGCGCTTGAGTTCCTCCCGATCGGTCTCTTCGTTCGGGATACGCGAACCGTGACCGAGTACTACGACGCGGTCGGACTTCAAGCCCGCACGGAGCAGATAGCGATATACCGAGTTCGCACGGTTCTTCGACAGGATGTCGTTGTGCGTCACGTCGCCTTCAACCGATGCGTGACCGTCGATAGCGATCTTCGCATCCGGCGCGTCATTCAGGATCCGCACGATAGAGGACAGATAGCGTTTGGCTTTGTTGGTCAGTTCGTAACTGTCGAACGCGAAGTAGATCTTGTTCAGTTTCTCTACCTCTTCCGCCACTTCTTCAAGCTTCTTCATCCGTGCCACCGGCTCGGGCACAACGGTGTCCACCGGCTCCGGGATGATGGTGTCGATATGCTCCGTGATGATGGTGTCCTGACGCGGCACGTACGCTATCGTCGTGTCCTGACGGGTGAAGTACTCGAAGTAATCGACGGTCTCATGCTTGTCCGGCTTGATATAATGCCAGTGGATACCGACTTTCACACCCACTTCGAAGGGATGCGAAGCCGAAGCGTTCGTCGTGGCGTATGCGCCTGCGTACTGATCCATGAAGTCGAAGCGCGTGTCGCGCCAGCCTATGTCGCGGCGGGCGGAACTGTTCGCATCATTCGCTACCACGTTGAAGTATCCGCCTACGAACAGGTCTATCTGCTTGGTCACCGGCAGCAAGGCTCCGAAGTCCGCGAAGACAGCTACCTGCGGACGCACGCTCAGTTTGCCTTTCGACTCCGGCGCATTGCGGTAGTCGCGTGTGACGAACTCGTGCATGTTATCCAGCGTCAGGTCCCAAGCGGGGTAGTACGCCGAGTGCGCTATCTCGCCGTCCAGCACGCGGTATTTCTTCGATACCGAGAACGAAGGAGCGATACCTACGGCCGCGAAGATGCGGGCTTTCCAGTCGGGTTTCTCGTATTGGAACTGCAACGAGACAGGAATGCCGATGTTATGCAGCGTCTCGCGCTCGCGCCACTTATGCACCGACGCGGTGTGGTGGTAGTTCTGCTCGGTATCCGAGTCCACCAGCGGGTTGCCGTTCTTGTACTGCGTCCACACGTAGTCACCGCCGATATGCGCTATCGAGGTGTAGTTCGTGAACCATACGCCGGCACCGACGCCCCAGTTCTTGTGGAAGAAATACGCGTACTGCAGTTGCAGCAAGCCGCTGAACGAACCGTTCACGCGATTCTCGGCGCCGCTCAGCGAGTAACCCAGGCTACCGTAACCCAAACCGAGGTGCGCCTCGATGTAATGTCTGCGGCGGTCGGTGGAGTCGGTCTTGATGATCTCCTCGCGCTGTTTGGCTACGCTGTCCGGCACCGCCTCGATGGTGACTACTGTGTCGGTCACCGGGCGGATCACCGTGTCATACGAATGACGGATAATCAGATCGTCTTGTGCGACCAACGGCATAGAAAAGAGCAATGCCAATAAGAAAACCCATGTGTGTCTCATGTTATAATTGTTTGTTATTTTCGTGTCTTTCTTGTAGTAGCCCAACCGGGAATCGAACCCGGATCTGGAGTTTAGGAAACTCTTATTCTATCCGTTGAACTATCGGGCCTTTCTTCGTCTTTTCTCGCGCATCATTGCGCGAGCTCACCTAGCAGCACCTGCTCGGGAACTCTCCGTACTCCTCGAAGGTGTAGTTCAAAAAGTCATTCATCGGCTTGCCGGCTGCGGCTATCTCGGTGATGCGGTCGAGGAAGTCCGGCGCACTCACCTGCTTGTCCGTCAGCGGCGTGGAGAAGGTGAAGGTCTTGTGCTTCAACCACTCGGCATGCACGAAGTTCGGGTCAAACCCGGCCGGCACTTTCTTCAGCACACCCCAGTACGGGTCGAAGTCCTGGTCGAAGTATTTCTGCCAGGACGGCGCCGCCATGATAGCCTCCACCTCTTCGTAGTTCGCCTCTATCTCTTTGCGCAGGGCGTCCAACAGTTCCTTGCCCGGGTCCCAGATACCGCCGGCGAACATACACTGTCCGGGTTGGATATGTACGTAGTACCCGCCGCGCATGGATTTCTTGCCCCAGGTCTTTGGTTTGCCCGGCACGCCGGCTGCGGGGAACACCCCGAACCACTCTTTGTACGGCCGTTTGTCATGCGAGAAGCGTGTGTCGCGGTAGATGCGCCAGATACAGTCCTTGGGTTGCAGCACCGCCAGACTCGGGTCGAGTTCCGCCAGGCGCTTGATATACTCCGCACTGAACTCCACGAAGCGGGCATGGCACTCCTGGTACCACGCTTTGTTCTCGGCAAACCACTCGCGGTTATTGTTCACCGACAACTCGCCCAAAAATTTAAGTATCTCCTTCAATGTACTTTATCTATGTTTATTTACTATTCGATAACTTGGCAATGCACCTCCGTAGCCCATCCAGCCAATGAGGTATTTCTACATTAAAGGTCTTTTTGAATTTCGACTTGTCGAGTACGCTGTAGTGCGGCCGCGGGGTCTTGTACTGGTACTCTTCCGACAGGATCGGTAGCACTTTGCAGTTCTTGATACCCGCCAACTCATGAATAGCGAGCGTGAAGTCGAACCACGAGCACACCCCTTCGTTGGTGAAGTGGTAGATGCCGGGTTGCCATACATGATGCTCGATGACGGTGAAGATTGCCCGGGCCAAGTCGGCCGCGTAGGTCGGTGTGCCGATCTGGTCAAAGACCACGCCTAATTGCTCTTTCTCTTTGCCCAACCGGATCATCGTCTTCACGAAGTTATTGCCGAAGGACGAGTAGAGCCATGCCGTGCGGAGGATGACCGCCTCCGGACAAGCCGCCAGCAGTCGTTTCTCCCCTTCGTATTTGGTGGCACCATAGACGGTGCGCGGGGCTACGGGATCGGTCTCGCGGCAGGGCAGGTGTTCGTCACCCGAGAAGACATAATCGGTGCTGACATGAATGACTTTCACGCCCTGATTGCCCAACACGCCCAAGGCCTCCGCGTTGATCTTTTTTGCGGTCACCTCGTCCTCTTCGGCCTTATCGACATTCGTGTACGCCGCGCAGTTGACGATCAGGTCAATGCCGTTCGCCTCCACGAACGCACTCACCGCTTTCGCGTCGGTGATGTCCAGGGCCTGCGCACCGTCCAAGGCCGCTACGTCGGTGAAGAAATAGCGATGCTTCGGGTGCTCCGCGCTCAGTACGCGCATCTCATTCCCCAACTGTCCGTTCGCGCCGGTAATAAGTATCTTCATAAATCACAAATCATCAATTATCAATCATCAATCATCAATGCTGAACGGATTCTCCAAATCCTTCAGCAACGGGTGTTTGGTATCTTTCTCGCTGAGGATGCGCAGTTCCTCGGGCACTTGCCAGTCGATCGCCAGGTCCGGGTCGTTGAGCAGGATACCGCCGTCCGCCTCGGGATGGTAGGGGTTGTCGCACTTGTAGGTGAAGATCGCCTGATCGCTCAGCACCGAGAACCCGTGCGCGAACCCGCGCGGAACAAAAAACTGCCGTTTGTTCTCTTCGTTCAACTCCACGCCGAACCACTGTCCGAAGGTAGGACTGCCTTTGCGCAGATCGACGGCTACATCCAGCACGCGGCCTACCGTGCAGCACACCAGTTTCGCCTGCGTGTACGGGGGGCGTTGGAAGTGCAGTCCGCGCACTACGCCGTAGCTGGAGCAGGACTGGTTATCCTGCACAAAATGCGCTTCTATACCGGCCTCGCGGTAGCGTTGTTCGTTGTATGTCTCTACGAAATATCCGCGCGCATCGCGGAAGACCTTCGGCTCCAAAATCAGCAGCCCCTCAATCGGTGTTTTGATAACTTCCATAACACAATTTCACATTCAGCCCGCAAAGATACTGCTTTTTTCTGACATATGCAAATAAATCGCTATTAAATCACTATTTTCTATATCATTCCATCATCGAGCACATGCATCGCCTGCGTTGGACGGTAGTCTGGCCGGGCCAAAGAGAGATCGCCACTTTTACCCCTGCCGACCACGGCCGGACGGCACTGGTCTTATCCGTTCCGACCAAGCCTTGATATTCACTCATGAAGGTATAGTGATTGCGCTCGGTAGCAAAGCCGATAGGAATATGTTTGCCCGATTTCATCGATGCAAAATCCATCGGCATCCATTGTACATAAGCTGCCACCACCAGCTGTGCTCTCTCGCTTAAACGCATGATTATACCTGCTTCCGCATACGCCGAGAAACCCATCGGACGGATCCTGGAACCGAACGAAGCCTCATGGCGGGGATAGTTCTCTGTCTCGAACCGTCCGGGCAGGTCATGGAGCAGCAATCGCCATTGTTCATACCATCCCGTATGGGTCACTTCGCCTGAGAGGAGGGTATAAGTGGATCGCAGCGGGACAGAGAGCAATGCACCTACTGCCGCATGTAGCCCGTAGCGGGCGTTCGTACTGGCGAAATGGCGGAAACGCAGACCTATCGGTATCTGCAACAACCACATCTGCTCACGCTCCTTCCAATCGTTGAAGGATGCCCGGTGGGTGTATTCTTCGCCCATGTAGTCTCGCAGCCTCCCGTCGTCCGCAGCCGTGCGCCATTCCATCGGCTCGGTCAGCATGGCGGTGGTGGCGATACGCGTGAGCCGGACTCCTGTCTGCAGACCCGCTATCGGAAGGAAGAACCATGTATAACCTGCGCCGAAAGAGAACGAAGGAGCTACATACGTCCTTCCGCCGTCCAACTCATAGCCCAGACCGCCTATGCCGCCACCGACCTCTATGTCGATATAATGACTAGGAGAGAACGCGTTTTGCGACCATGCCATACCCCCTCCTACCAGAAGAAAGAGGACCCACACCCAGACCTTATGCCTTGCGCGAATTTTCATCGGTTATACCTATTGTATCTTTTGCCCCGTAGCCGTATATCGTTGATCGCCTACCACCAGCACTAATTGCCCATTCTCGACGATTTTTCTACATTTCCTTTCGCTTTCTACCTCTTCTACTCCCTGCCTGGGGTACATCGCGTAGAGACAACTGCGATAAACCGTTCCGTCTGCTGTCGTCATCTCCACCTGATAGATCCCGTCCAGTGAAGGGTTCTCGTGGAGAAACTGGTCGGTCTCACCGCTTAGCATCACCCCGTCGCGATACCACTGATACGCTACGAAAGTAAGTTCGCCTTCGGTGTGCATACCACTGTTATCGACATAGACCACGTCCTCGCCCTTACGCCGCACGTAGCCGTCCAGGTTGATACTAAACCTCATCTTCTGCGGCTTCGCCTGCTTGCATTTGTCCGGCACGTCTTCATCGGTATAAAAGCGGATTGTCACCTCCTGCGGACCTAATGGCACACGCTTCGGCATGGGGACTTCGATAATACCCTCTTCTGACAGAAAACCACCGATGGAATCGCGAAAACCCGCTTCTTTGGAGGCTTGTGGGAAATAGAGGTCGAAGCGTTCCGGCGCACCGCTGATAACCGTGTAGCCGATCTTCAGACTGTTCTCCGTTTCGCATACAGATACCTCCGGCGCTACCTCTACCGCCGGCACCGGCAGCACCTCGCTCACCAGTGTCACCTCCATCGGGCAGCCTTCGTGAGTCTCATCCGTCGCCACAAACCGCTCTTTGTCTCCCGCAAAACGGAAGGTCTGCGTATGTCCGTCTGCGAACGTATAGGTGTACTCGTACGGCAGATCACCGGCGCAGATAACAATCCGCTCTGTCTTCTTCTCTGCTCTGCCGAAGCGCCACGAGGCTTTGCCCTCCGACACCTGCCATTCGCCCTCGCAAAGAATATTCTTCACCGCCCTCTGTACGAAGATACTCACCGGCGCCGTCAGGTGGTACTTTCCTAACGGGATCGTTTTGTTCAACGTCGGCGCATCTACATGAAGCGTGTCTATCAGCTTCGTGTCCGTACTGCCGCGATAGACCAGCCAGCAATACTGGAACAAGCTACCCGCCTCTCCTTGCGCAGGCTCTTCTTCGCCAATACGGGCGGTTATCTCGTCCGGCACGCCGGCGTCCGAACAAACCTGCAGGTCAAACGGCTCAATACTTCCGGCGCTGTATCCGCCGTAAACGGTGATACGCACACTGCCCCTTGAGGTGAGCCAGTCCATCAGACCCGTGTCGTCCTTCACTTGCCGCGTGAAGACATACGTATTGCCCGCTTCCATCGGTATGTTTCCCACCGGCAGGAAGGTCGTGTCGCTCTCAGGAATCTCCTCTCCGTTGCAGAGCCATCGGTAGGAATAAATCCCGTTTCCGCCGGAGACAGTGTCTGTCTCATGGATCGTGTCCGTGCATTCCGGGGTACATAGATTGCGGCTGAAACTCTCGATGGAACCGGGATTTATTGCTTCAAAAACCACCACTACATGCGGGTTTCTGGACTCGGTCATACTGGCCTTGCACGCCTCTTCCCTTACGCTTCGCGTGAAGGTGTACATACCGGTCTTTTCAAAGCTATAGGTCACCGAAGGAGTCTCTACCTGTTCTCCGTTGATATACAACGGATTACGGGTGTCGTCCGGCATGGGTTTCCAACTCCTTTCTTCTACGACCCACTCGCTCCTCTTAAGTACCCATTTATAGTGAAACACCTCTCCGCCTCCGGATGCGTCTTGGATACTATGGATGGTCGCCGTCATCGGCAGAATGCCGTAGAGCGTGTCGGGCTTCTCGGCTAACTCTCCCGGGTCGAACTCCTTTCGCACTTTCAGGAACAACCTCCCCTGCGACCGCGTCCACTCGGTCTTGCATTGCGCGTCATGTACATCGCGGCGGAAGGCGTAATCGCCCGGCACGTCGGTCGGCATAGCCCAGGTGTTGTACTCCTCCTGACACAGCCAAATAGTGTCCATTGGCAGATAGGTCTTCGAGCCGTCTTCCGCGGTGATCACCGTGTCGCGGAAGAGACGATATTGGTAACTGCTCTGCGGGTTCTTCTGCTCGTCGTCTTTACCGCCCGTGGCCTCCTTGCCGTTGTTGTTCTTCTCTTTAAACTTTACCTCCTCCTCATTCCAGCAGGCGGAATATTCGCCGCTCAAAAAGCCGGCGTCGAAAGCCTCGTACCCCTTCACAATCGTATATACTTGCTTCACCGCCGGACCGCAGCTGATTGTAAGGATCACCTCCTGGTTGCCGCAAGGTCTTCTCACGCCGGCCGATGCTCCCTTGGGATTTGAAATGATGATTACGTCCGGACTCGGCGAGAACCATTCTCCCATACCAAACGCACTGCTACTCAGCCTCTCCAGACCGATAGAGTTACGGGGTGTGTTCCCTTCTTCCGGTGCACCAACGCCCTCGGCACGCATGATCGGTACGGTCTCTGCATCCAGCAAAACGGTCTTGACGGAAAGCTCCGAGGCGATGTGGTTGCCAAAACAAACCAACTGCGGATGGCTGTCATAACCTCCGGCACTGCAACGCCACTCATTCTCCGGAGTCTCATAATAAGGACTGAATTCACCGATGAAATCGGACGATTTGGCGATGGCGTACCGGGTGTTGTCCGTGAGAATCGGGTCCGAACCTCCGTAACCGGTAGCGTACATGCGCGTCAGCTGTTGGTCGAAATAAACCATCGTCAGATTCGTCTCCGGCGCTTCGTTCTTGCCGAATAGCGCGCCTACATGGTCGGTGCCCTTGCAATACCCCATGTTATAACAGTTGTTCAGAACCGCTGAGGCTTTGTTAAACCCCACCAATCCGCCTACATGATTATTGCCGTCGGTGATGATGCCGGCGTTGTACGAGAAGCTAATCCCGCCGTAATTAGTACCCGCCAGACCACCGATATTATCGCCGTTGTGCGCGATGATCTGCGCCATGTTAAAGCAATGATGTATCTGCCCGCGGTTGACTCCTACCAGGCATCCTACGTTACTCGCTGCATCCGTCATGATCTGCCCTTGCGCGATACCCAGATGGTGAACGACCGCCGCGCTTCCGCTTTCGGCAATCAACCCTGCACCGGCGGGGAGGAGCGAAGAGAGTATATATAGATTGTAAATCACATGGTTGCCTCCGTCTAACTCGCCCTGAAACGGCATGGCGGCACTGCCTATCGGTTGCCAACTCGACGGGGTGGCTCCGTTGCCGCCTAAATCAAGATCCGCAGCCAGACGAACGGTCTTTCCCGCAAAATCATCCGTACGGCTCGCAGAGGCGATCCAGGCTAACTCTTCTGCCGTCTGGATGGTGTATATTTCCCCGTTGAAATCGGGCATTTGTGTACCTCCGCTCCATGGAGTCAAACTCTGCGCAGAGGTATGGGGCGCCCCTAATACCATGCTTATCAGCACAGTATTTATCCACATAAATACGCGTGTCATAAAATCTTGCTTACTCGATGCGTTTTCCGGTTATATCATAGATACCTTGCGGTGTAATAAAGAGAAGTCTTCCTTCAATAATGGCTTTTTTCTCTGCCTCCTCCGAACCGGTTTCCTCGATTCCCTCCGTGTCATCTTTTGCCTCCGGATTGCGCGGAATAACCGGCGGTGTCGGAATGACTTCATATCCGTCCCATAATAGATCACCGATAAAGCCCCGGGTGGCAAAATCGCCGAAATACACATGTATCGGTTTGCCGGTCTTGTCGAGCGCCGAGAGCACATAGTTATACCGCGAAGCAACTTCCAAACCGGTCACCATAAAACTCAGGGAATATGGAAGCTCGCTGTCAGCATTGTCCATCGAGGCGTTCCTGCCGGGCGCAAAGGAAATGCCGAGCAAACGGCCTCGGGAGTCCAGCGTGAGCGAACAGAATTTCGGACCGTCTTTGTAAATATCTATCTGGTACGAAGATGCTGTGCTGTCTGTCGGCCAGATGAAATTTGCCGTCGTCTCCTCCGCATCTACCGTCACGTAATTGATTTCCTCTTCTTTCGGCATCCGGAATCGTCCCCAAACAGGATCCTCCGCATAAGCGGCAATACTCTGAACCGGCACGAAAAGCCAGGCGCTATCCGGCACACCCGAAAAAGTGCTACTCTCTACCAACGGCGGGTACGCCGCACGGCTACGGATCTCTATGAGCATACTATCGTTCTTGAAGGCTTCGGCATCAATCATCGCTGTCTTTTTGCCGAAGACCACTTTGCTTAACCCCGAACAACCTTCAAAGGCGTTGCTCTTGATCTGGCGCACCTCGTCGGGAATGACTATTTCGGTCAGTTTCTTTTGGTTCAGAAAAGCTCCGGTGCCAATCAAGGTCAGTTCTGATGGCAGAACCAAGGTGTCCAACGAGCAGTCTTGAAAAGCCCTGGCTTCAATAATACGGACACTGTTAGGTATATTCACCTCCCGCAGCGCGCTACAGTTTGCGAACATATATTCGCTGATGCTCGTCACTCCTTCGGGAAGCGTGATTGATTTGAGCGAGGTGCAGTTGCGGAATACACTCTTGCCGACACTTTTCAACCCTTCCGGCAAATTGATATCCTGCAAAGCACTGCAATCCCCAAAGGCATAGTCATCGATAAACTTGATTCCGGAAGGAAGGGTAATATGCGGCAGTGCAAGGCATAGACTGAAAGCACTGGACTGGATAGTATCCAGTGTGGAGGGAAGAACCACATCAGTCAACTTTTGGCAGTAAATAAAGGTATTTATGGGAAGGACGGAGATCCCTTCCGGAATCCTGATAGAGGATAACTGCTCACAATGAAAAAATACCCCTTGTCCCATGTGACTTAAAGAAGAGGGCATTTTTACATACTTTAACTTGTTGTTCGAGGCAAAGGCTTGTAATCCGATGGAATCTACACTTTCAGGCAGTATAATCGTGTCGCAATAGGTGGCGTAGCAAAGCTGGTCAGGGATAGATACCACCTGCTCTCCAAATACAATCTTCGAAAAGCAATATAGCGGCGCTCCCCAGCCTTTATTTTCATGAATATGCTTGCAGCTTCTGGCGTTCCAGATGGCTGTGAGGTCGCGTGCCTTGGACGAGTAAACACCAAATGCAGCGTTTCCTAAATATTTCAAACTTTCAGGAAAAACGATGGTTCCTTGTAATGAAGTGTTCTCCATAAATGCATCGTAACCTATATATTCAAGGCCATCATTCAGTTCCAGTCTTTCCAAAGAAGAGCAATGTATAAAGGCGGAGTCACCGATACTCTTCAATCTTTTGCCGCAATGCACCTCTTTAATGCTTATGCAGGATTGAAAAGCCATCTTCCCTATTGAAACCACGCTGTCCGGCAGCGTCACCGACTCCAACGCAGGACAACCACTAAAGGCTCTGCCATAAACGGATGTCATTCCCTCGGGAAAAACAATGTGCTTGATATAAACACGCGAAGCGTAATCTCCGAACGTCCAACCCGACATGTCTCCGCGCCCGCTGATGACCAGAGTGCTGTCCTCGGAATTCAGTGTCCACGTCAGATGCTCTCCGCACACGCCGTTATACACCGTCGCATAGGCGCTGCTTGCCATCATCGTCAGGCAAACAAGAATAATAGATACTTTCGCTTTCATATAACTAATTATTAATTATATAAATCTTTTATATAAATCTCCGTGCATTTTTCGCGCATCATTGCGCGAACCATAACTATCAATTTTCAATTATCAACTGTCCGCGTACATCGTACATCCGTCCTTCGTAAATCAGATAGATTTGTCCGTCTCTCAGGAACTTGTGTACATTTTCTTTTTCCCCGATGAAATCGATATCTTCTGTACCTTCACTCGTCCCTTTTGTGCGGAACGAACCGTGGGTGGTATCTAAGAGCAGTCCCACTTCGTCATACGCCTCCAGCGTGTACCAGTATCGCGTTCCGGCGAGCAGGTTCTCGATCGTTGTGTTCAACACCGGTGCAGCCCAATAGGCAGCCGGCGCGCGGCGCGGAGCCTTGGAGAAATCTATCTCAAGCAGCGTTCCGTCCGCCGCTAGTTGCAAGGTGCATACTTTCTCCGTGCGCTCTTTGTTCGCCCATATGATCAAAGTATATGAAGCGCCACCGCTGACTGCCGGCCATGTAAAGGTCACTTCCGTTTCTTGTGGCTCTACCTCCACCCCTTCATCCAACTCGGTCTTCGGGGTGTCCACTTCTTCGCGGAGCTGCGTATAATAGAAATGCGCCATGTAATAGTTATTGGTTAGGGAGAAAGCACTCTTCGAAAGTCCCTTATGGTGAATGGTCAGGATACGTGAGGCGGGTTGAACGCCGTTAAGAGCCGTGAAGAGGTCAGCCTCGTCCTGAATACCGAAGACGGAGGGTTGCAAAACCGGATAGTCATCCAATGCCGCTCCGTAGGTGCAATGCCATGTCATTCCATTCTGCTCCTCACGGCTGATCAGATTGCCTTTTTCATCCAGATGGTAAATACCTTGTTCTTTTGCCGAACGCGAAGTAATACCCTGTGATTCCCATGCGCTCTCCTCTGTATTCCACTTGAAATTCTCTTTGCGAATCCAGTCGGTTTCATCGCCCTCATAGTCGAACAAGTTGCGCTCTTTGGGAGTCAGCACAAGCCCAGTGCTGTCGGTGGAATAATAGATATTCTCCAGCGTTCTGCCCTGCTCGTCCGTACGCACATAGCCCAAACCGCTTTGCGTCAGTCCCGCCTTGTTCGTCCAAAGACCGTCTCCTTTGTAGTCCTGCCATGTATAGCAGGGGAAACGTGTGCCGTCCTCATGATAGAAATAGTGGTATTTCTGCATCGGCTCGTTGCTCTTCACACCGTTGTTGTACTGGCGGTATTTGATGCAATCGGTCATCTGTCCCGCGTCGTTGTAGGTATATCGGTAATAAATCACCGTGTCGCACACAAGGGCATTTCCGTCCCATGAATAGGCATGTTTCTCTATGAAATTGCCGTATTCATCGAAGGCATTGAATGTTTGCGTTGCCTTCTCCGCGTTGGTGTAACCCAGTACCGGATTGCCGTCCTCGTCACGGTCGTAACGCTGCCATATAGCCTGCACGGCGGTGTTGGGTTCAGGGAAATAGATGTATTTGTACGCCCATGAGAAATCCCATGTCTGCGTCGAATCGGTATAGTAATAATGGTACTCATATTCCTTGCGTCCCTGTTCGTCATAGGCATCCTGTCTCAAATCCCCCACTTTCTTTCCGTCCCAAGTATATCGTTCTCCTATGTTTGTGCCGTCCGGAAGGAAGAATGTCTCGTCGTAGGGTTTGGTGGTCTCTCTGCGGATATAGCATTGCAGATTTGCATCATAGGAAAACCCGTAACTCTTGGTCGGGTTCCAGCTCAACCCTCCGTCCGGACTGGTCAGTTCCATCGCAGACATGGGAGTGCCCTCATCGGTAAACAGCGTTTTGTACTCTTTGCACCACCATAGATCCCATTCGCCTGTGCCCATATTAAGCTGCTCCACCTTCTCGTAGGTGTCGAAACCGTTGTGATAGACACGGTTTGTGCTGCGCAAGCCCTGGGTCCAATTGATCGTCATAGTTTCTGTATATTTATCCCCGACGCTCATCTCATAGTTGGTGAACCATCCGCCCATACCTTCGTTAATATGCCTCCTGCGCTCCAAAGTCAGTTTCCCGTCTTGGTACTCCCTGCGGATGCACTCCCAAGAAGAGTAAAGCGTCGAGTCATAGTTCAGTGTCTCACGACCAAGGCTGTCATACTCAATCACGTGGTGGGTCACTTCTTCGCCGTTGCTGTTGAACTTGAACTGATGCAGCACGCGGTACTCTTTGCCGCCCTCGACCTTGGGCACCAGCATCCATTCCATATCGCTGTCTGTCACCCATTTTCCGCTGTCCCAATGACTGTATTTTTGACGGTAAGCCAATCGTGTTCCGGCATCATAATCGTTTTCATAACGACTAAGACCCGTCAGTTCTCCTGCTTCATTATAGGTATAGGTATCTGTGATGTCAAAGACCGTGTCCGTCAGATAATATCCTCCGCCGTAGTTGTACGCAGGCCAGAAGAGGTGCTGCACCGTCTTTTTCTGCAGCACGCCTGTGGAGTCATACGCATAGGTGCGCTTGTCCGTCGTAGTGGATTGCTCCACGCCTGCTTTGTATGCCTTGACCTCCGAGGTAAAGGAGAGCGAATCACCGTTCGTGTTCCAGCTCTCGCTGATTGTTCCGGACTCCGTTTGCACACCTAATCTATTATAACGCGCGTAGGCGACATTATGCGTGGCTGGCTTGCCGTTGGCATGCCATGTATAGGCATTCTTCGTCTCTTTGTAGGACAGACGATGATCGGTGTAGCGACAGTAGAGGGACTTGCTGAGTTGCGGCACCCAAGCCGAGTCGGTGTCATAGTTGTAATAATAAACTTTCTCCATAGACGACTCGTCATCTTCCTGCCTGATATAGCGTGAGTCCTCATACCAAATGACGGTGCCATCATCTAAGCTTTTCTCTTCCTCATACGAGATATAGTCATAGTTGCGTATCTGGCGCAGCAGATGGCCTTCTTCGTCGTACACGTTGCGGTAGTCGTTCCGGAAATAGAGTTCACGGGTGTTCGGCGAGTGGAATTGAATATTCTTTAGCGAGTCCATGGAATTGTAATACTTGCCGGAGCGCGTAAACTCTTTCAGGTACAAGCCGCTGTCGGCATGGATATATGCCGTTTTCTGCGGCCAAAAGATATAGGTGGAGTCCTTCCATGTGTCGCGCTCCACGCTGATAACTTCAAGCGTGTCGTCCTTGTACCTGTAAGCCGTGTAATGGTCCGGACGCACCTCCTCCGGGTCATCTTCCAACGTATAGGTTGGATAGGTATACACCACACTGTCCAACCGCCATGCGTAACGATCGGATAAATCCTCCTGCGCGTGGGCGCACGTTCCTTTTATTACTAACGCTGCAAAGAGCAGAACGAAAAACGTGATTTTTTCCTTAGCCGCAAGGGCACGATTTAGTAAAAACTTTTTCATGCGATTTTAAGTTTTAAAATTCGATGCAAAATTACTGCTTTTTTTCGACATGTGCAAATTTGGCAGTTGTACGAGAAAAATTCGGCGGGTCTGTAACTACCTGAATATCAGGAGGTTGCAAATTTATATTCTGAAAACAGTTGTACGCCCTCCTTAACGGACTTTCAAACGCTTGCAATCTTGGCTGAAAATCGATAGGCTCGAAGGTGATGTCCTCTATTTCGACCTCTTCTTCCTTCTCCTTCTGAGCCGCCGCCTTCAATTCCCGGTAAATAGCTACATACGTATACTGATAAAACCGCGAATAGGCCTTAAATCCCTCTTCCGGCTTGCCGCCGCCCTTGAATACCCGGAAATAGTGCATCAAAAACCGAACCCTCCATTCCAGACCTTCCGGCGTACAGTCCTTCTCCAATGCATGCGCACGCCGCTGCGCCTCCTTGATGATCTCCCTGTTTTCCACGCATGCCGCGGACCAATGCTTCGGGAAGTGGTATGTATATAACTCAAACAATCCGTCCCTAAAACGCGCAGGACGAACGACGATCCGCTTTCTATACTTCCGCCCCTCTTTCTCCTCGTCCATAGCACCCATCAGAAAGTTAATACTCAAATTGCAACGGCAATAGTGCACACCCCTTTTATGAGGTGTGGAACCCTTTGGAAGAGCCTCGAACGTAAACCCGGCCCCCTTCAACCACTCAATTACCTGTGTCTTTAAGTGTTTTCCCATTTTATCTGTTTAGCTGTTTGACTTTCTGTTGTTTGTTGTTTGGGCTTTTTTTAACTGTTTTTCCCATCGTTGTAGTTTCAAAATCAGGCCTAAACACTCCCCTGAAACAGACTGGAGACTATGAATCCTAGACTTTATTCATTACTACATCCTTCTAACTACCTTATATTCAGCAACATACACGCAAAAAAATGCAGACGAAATTAAATTCACCTGCAAAGATACAACAAATATTTGATATATGCAAATTTTTATTTTACCTCCTGCCCCGTGAGCGTATAGATCTTGTCTCCGCAGATAATGAGCAGCTGGCCGTTCACCATCTTGAGCCTGCCTTTCCCGGCGCGCACTTCTTCTATACCCTCCGGGTCGTCTTTTGCTTCCGGATTGCGCGGAATTACCGGCGGTGTCGGAATAACCTCAAAACCTTCTAAAATGACTACCCCCGGAAAACCGATGGTAGCGAAAGCACCTATATACACATGCAGTGGTTTGCCGGTCTTGTCCAGCGCCGACAGCACGTAGTTATACCGCGAGGCGACATTCAAACCGGTGACCATAAAACTCAAGGTATAGGGCAAGTCGCTTGTTTTTTGCTCATTGCTTCCCTTTGCAAAAGCAATTCCGAGAAGTTGCCCTTTGGGCCCGAGCGTCAACTTACAGAACACCGCCCCATCCTTGTAAATATCAATCTGGTAGGAAGAAGCAGCACTGTCCGTCGGCCAAGTGAAGTTCGCCGTTGTCTCACCGGGATCCACGATCACAGTACGTTGAATCATCGCCGAGTCGGGCTCTTCGTTCATGCGGAAACGTCCCCAGTAAGGGTGTTGGCGGTACAACTTACGGCTATCCGGTAGCACACTCAACCAGGCGCTGTCCGGGATGTCCGCCAAAGTTCCTTCGGACACCGCCGGCGGGTTAACGGCCCAGACTGTGATATGCGTAATAGCGCTGTCGCCCTTGAAAGCATTGTCGCCGATCAGCACGACGTTTTTGCCGATAGATAACTCCTTGAGCGACGACCAGTTCTCAAACGCGTTCGTGCCGATAGACACCACTTTGTCGGGAATGACGAGCGAATCTTGTAACTTGATGCCCGAGAACGCACTGCCGCCGATCATCGTCAGTTCTTTCGGCAACACAATCGAGTCCAAGTTCGGACAACCGGAAAATGCGTTGTCTCCTATCGTACTGACACCGTCGGGCATCTCCACCCGCGTAAGCGCCGTACAACCGTTGAAAGTGGACGAGTTGATAGCGGTTACTTTCTCCGGTATAGCGATGTGCTTTATTTTCGAGCAACCCTTAAATGCTTCCTGGTGAATAGCCGTCAAGGTCGAAGGCAAAATGACTGTATCCAGACTATTGTTTGAAGCAAACGCCCCGGCGCCGATATACTTGCAACCTTCAGGCAGCACAACTTTCTTCATGCGCACCTGTTGGCATAGTTTGGCCGGCACAAACTCTACATCCGGCCCGAAGATAAAATCGCCGTTCCAATAACTGTACAAATTATAGAATACCGACGAAGACGTCGGCGGGTTCTTGGCATTCCAAACAATAACAGGGCTATAGTGAATACACCACGATATCTGTTTGCTCGAGCGGAACGTTGCCGGGAAGAACAGCGTGTCCCGAAGAGGAATAGTGGCAACACCGTTCTGGTCGTATTCCGCATAATTGGGTTCGCCGTCAAAAATACTGCCGTCAATCACCTCCAAGCAGTCCGACCAGCGAACAGAGTTCAAGGAATAGCAGTTCATGAACGCCATTTGCCCGATATACTTGACCCCTTTGCCCAAATCGCACTTCACCATCGTTGTGCAGTTTGCGAAGGCGTATTGACCTACCGTGTCCACCGAGTTAGGCAACTTGACCTCTTTCAGTTTGTAGCATTTCTCAAATAGATTCGCCGGGATCTTCGTCACACCATCCGGAATCTCGCACGCCGTCAGGTTCCACCAGTCCCTGAATGTCGCGCCGCTGAAACCTGTTAACCCTTCCGGCAAACTAATCGTCTTGCAGGAATTATAGGGATAATAGGTCTTGTAACTCGTTGCCCACGACGAAGCTTGTATCACCTGCTTGTTCCACCATAAACTATCTACGGTGTTCTTCAGCACCCCGTAACCCTCAATGGTCATGTGCGCCGTCTCCGTGTCATAACTCCATGTCAGGTGTTCGCCGCACACACCCTCATACACGGTTGCATACGTACTGCCTGCTAACAGCAGCGTAGCCATCAAGAAAGAAAATCTGTTTTTCATACGATTTAGAATTTGTTTGCAAAATTACTATATTTTTTTGATATATGCAAATTAAAAATAGCCTTTTTCATAACACCGGCAGGGATAAACGGTTCGTTCTCGAGAATTATTCGGTGCAATTCGATACGAGAGCTTAATTCCGAAATCCAGAGGCCTCCAAGACGAGACAAGTCGTTTCCCTTGTCGTTGAGCCGCCACAACAGGCGTCAGAATACGGTGAAGCGGCAAACCGTCCAGTGTATCCGAAAGCATAAGAAGCGATATGCGCTCGGACGGCTCCGCAGCGATGCTCGACAGACAATAATCTACATACACGCCGATAGATAAAAAGGATATCGTACGCGCGCCGGTGTGGATGCGAATGTCGTACCCTAACTCCGCAGCCAACCAAAACTGCACTTTCGGCGATATGTGCATACTGCCATTCTGTGCTTCGCGGAAAGAAGGCGAAGCCGCAAGCGGATAGGAGTCATACACCCGGTTGTCTCGAAGGGGATAATACACCGAAAGCGCCGCATTTTCGGCTGTCTCGCTCCATTGACTCTGAACAGGAAACACCATTTTAGGTCCGCAGTAGAGATAGAAATTCTTTCCGGCGAGTGCCAACTGGACCGGTATACCAACCGACCAAGTGGTGTACCGCTCATTTAACCGACCAATCGTGTAATCCACCTGCATCTCCTCATTCTCCACATCGATCACCGAATAACTGTCCGTATAATCCATCTTGCTAAAACCGGCCTGGCTGCGATCCACGGTAGCTGCTACCCGCACACCCACCACGTACGGAGAATGGTAGGCATAACTCAACAGCACGCCGCCGTGTATTCCCGCAACAGGCGAGACATAATGGCATTGCGCGTTATAACCCGCCATGCCGGCGCGAAGCCCGACTTCGAACAGGTGCTCCGCGTGTGCCGCAAGAGGCACAAGCAAGAAGACGATAATCAGTTTAAAAGCTTTCACGGTATCAGTCTTTTTTGAGTCCAACAATGTTCTCCTTGTTCATAGCGATAGAGGAAAAAAACATGCGTCACTTGGTTCTCATCTACTTCCTCTCCGCGGCTGTTATAGATGCGTACGCGAATCGGAATTTCCTCGATGGAATCGACGATTTCTATGATGTTTGACCAAATAACTTCTTCGTGGTCTAAAGTAACGCGTAACTGAAAAACGCCGCATAATTCATTCCGCTCGGCATAGTCGTCTATCGTGGCGCCGGGAATAGCTTCGTTGTTTTTAAACCATTGAAAGCCCATAACCGTCCGATCCGGGAAAAGGCGCCGCAATGCCACATTGTCGCAAAGTAACTGCCAGTTATACTTATTGACAATGATCGGATACAAGCATTCCTTGACCGTTAGATGAAACGGCTCACTCATCGCGCGGCAATGTTGCTCGGTCTCCACATCAATGCCGGCAGAAGTGACGCAAAGCCGATACCATCCTTCGTGGCGCTTTTGAACGGACTCAAAAGCAAGGCGTTCGCCTAACACCACATTTGTCCAACCTTCGTCATTAAAATCCAAACTGTCCGGTGCATATTGCCAGAGGTAATTATACGGATGCTGAAAACCACCGTCGGCTGTGACAGAAGCATCAAAAACATACGGTGTGTTCATGCACGCCTCATGCTCGGAAAGGATATCCACCTCAGGCTTGCAGAGTCGTATTTCAATGTCGTCCATCGCAAAATCATTGCCACCGGAATTCGATTCGTCGTTAAAAATAGACAGCCGAATGGAACTTACTCCTGCAGGTACATGAAACGATGCGCCGACAAGATGCCAAGGAGCGGACATCGTTGTCGGAATGCCATACTGTCGGTAATAGGACGGCGCAGGCTCGATAATTCCCGAAGACTGTTCCCAGAGTGTATCATTGGTTAACTCGTCCTGAATAAGAAAACGCACTTTGGGACGGGCAAAGTCATGCCCGGGTTCCAACACGTTCGCCACGTATGCAGAGAAAGAGAGATCCAACTCATGACATACAGGAAAGGTAGTGGTGTAAAAGGCCTCATTTCCTCCGCGTCCATCAACCTCTAACACATACCCGCGCGTGTAATCATTTAAATAGGTGTGGTCGTCTTGAATAAACCACTGAGAATACATACAGTCTGTAGTGCTGGGCTGAAGACTGTTCTGCCAACCGTATTTTGCTACGATAAAACTACCACTGGCTGGACTGGTGCGTTGCACGTCGAAGACTTGCCGATATTTCGAACTCATCGTAGCCAAGGGCGTCGGACTGGTGATCGGATCGGAAGGATCATTGCCTCCGAAGTCCTCGCGGAATAGAATAGTTCCGTGCGGACAGACATTTTCGGAAATCTCATCCGGCCAAGTAAAGCGATAAGGCGTACAACCGCCTTCTATCTTCTCCATATACACCGGTTCGCTCACGATCCACCTGTCCGGCTTGTCCAACTCATCTTCTCGGGCCACCAGCACACGATACCAACCTTCCTGTAAGTTGATTGGACGTTGGGAATAACCCCATGTGGGCGAGCTTTGAGAGTATGCCAAACGAGTCCAGGTGACACCATCCGCAGAATACTCGTACATAAAGCGGTGAGAATTACCGAAATAACCGTCATCGGTAAAGTCCTGTGCGAAGGTGATGAAAGGATTCGCTGTACACAGCGCGTCAGCACTCGGACGCAGCACAACGGTTGACTCGGCATGTAAAATGCCACTCAATGCACCTAAAATGCACAAAATCGCAAGAATATGAACGTTAAATTTGCACATATGGAAAAATAGTGTTAATTTTGCAGCGTAAATTGGGTTCTGATTTCGAGTGCAAAGGTACAGCTTTTATTTGACATGTACAAATTTAGCAGTTGTACGAGCCCTGTCTTTTAGATACCGAAACACACTGAAAATCAATAACTTATAAATCGACATGAAAAAATTAGTTGTACGCGTAGAATTTTTACTCCTTTTGGGCTTGACTTTTTGTGCGCAGAGTTGCCGTTTTAACGCTCAAAACACCCAAAATCGACTACAAGAGGCGGAAGAATTATATCGTCAGGGAAGTTCTTCGAATCACACAAGCCAGTATGAGTCTTCGGCTACCTATTTTAAGCAGGCCGAAGAGATCTTGGTTGCTTTGCCCGAATCGCCCCAACGAAATCAATTATTGGGCTTGACGTGGTTTCGCTTAGGCAACACCTCCGAAAGTGATATGCTGTATGACATCGCGCAAAATTACTATCGGAAAGCCATTCCAATGCTCAACCCTGACAGCAATGCCCTCTTTCTGTCATGCCTATACCGTGACATCGCGCGAACCATGGTCATTACCGGTAATGGGGAGCGCGATAGCGTGTTTTGGTACTTTTCCCAAGCGGAAGAGTTTGCGCGAGCAGCACAGAGTGAGATCCTGCTACTCGATATCGATGCCTATCGCTACCAACTCTGCTATCCGGATAGTGTGGCGCACCGCCTTGCGGTTTGCAAGCAGTTGGCGGAAGAGTATGGTGTCCCTTCGCGTAATTCAGAGATCGTAGAACTACTCTTAGCGCAGCATGCCACCGACTCGGCTGCCTATTATTTGGAGCACTTACAACCCACCGACTCAGCTTACACCTATTGGTTTGAGCAAAGCTACGCCTACCTGAATAGCAAAATTCTCTGTCAACGCGGACAAGCGGATAGTGCCTATGCCATCCTATTAGACTTATACGACCGTAAGATAGATGAACTCCAGCGCGATGCGGGCGCGCGCACCTACGCGCTATCCTTACATTACGATGTCGCGCGCGAACAGCAACTGGCGCAAGAAGCGCAACGTGAACGGCAGTGGCAACAGAAAATATCAGTAGTATTGGTTCTGTTATCGGCCGTTTTGGTACTGTTACTCCTTGTTTCGTGGCGCTATTGGGTACACAGGCGTCGTGAACAAACCATGCAGTTGGAAGCCCTCCGAAATAAATACGTGCAGCAACTACAACTGGCACTCGAGCGGTTACAACAGAAAGTGAACCTCACCCGCGAAATCGAAATGCAGCGAATGAGGGGAAACGAAGTGGAATTCCCGAAATGGTTACAGACTTACCGCGATGAGCAGTTAACAATGAACAAAGAGAGTCTGGATGAATTAATCGCTTCGATTGACAAAGCCTTGGACGGCGCTATCAGTCGTCTCCGTGCAGAATACCCGGAACTGACCGAATCGGATATGCAGTTTGCCATCCTTTCTATCATCGGCGCTTCTGACAATGATATGTCTATCGTACTGAACGTCCAAAAGCAAACGATCTACCATAGAAGGCAAATCGTTCGTAAACACGTCAATCCGGACATCGACGACATCGATGCTTGGCTCCGCCAATATGTCTTAAGCGTGTAGAGCGCGCTTAATCTCGTCCATCGTAAAACCACGCTGCGCGAGAAAGCGCAAACGTTTCTCTTCGGAGTCGGCGCGGCGCTCCTGAATGAGTTTGCGGAGGTTGGAGAAATAGCATTTTTCCTCGATGGAATCGAGCGCTTTGGCTATTTCGGATTCGGGCAGTAGTAATGCGCGCAAACCTGCTTGGATCTTAAGACGTCCCCAGCGCTGGTACTCCACCTTATCATGCACATACGCATTGCAGAAACGGGCGTCATTCAGGAAGTCCCGTTCGTACAGAATTTCCTCGATGGATTCGGCGATTTCTGCGGGTGCGCCCCACTCGTATAACTTACGGCGTACATCCGCTGCGCAGTGCTCCGATCGGGCACAATACGCCTCGCATTTATCCAACCATTCGTGCTTCGATAATTCGTGCTTTTCCATAGATGTCATTCGTGATGAGTATATCCGTATAACCTAAACCGGCGAGTAAGTCTCTCATTTCTTCGCCAAAAGCTTCGTTGATCTCGAAGAAGAGGTGGGATGATTGATGATTGATGATTCTTCCGATCTGCTGTCGCCGTATGGATGATTGATGATTTTTTAAGAGTTCAGCAATTCTTCTGTAGAAACGGAGCGGGTCGGAGTCGGGGACAAAGAGGGCGGAGTGCGGTTCGAAATCCAGTACGTTCGGGCGCATGGAGGATTTCTCGCTTTCCCGAATGTATGGCGGATTGGAGACGACGATATTTACCATTTGGTCATTTACCATGTACCATTTATTGAGATATTTGGTCATTTGGTCAGAGAAGATATCAGCGACCTGAAAGTTGACATCGACCTTATTGCGGCGGGCATTCTCGCGAGCGACGGCGATCGCTTCGGGAGAGATGTCGATACCCGTCACTTGCCATTCCGGATGCGCTTTTTTGAGGGCGAGAGCGATGCAGCCGCTTCCTGTTCCTACGTCCAGAACACGGATTGCTGATTGCTGATTGCTGATTGCTGATTGCTGATTGATTCTCTCGACCAGTTCTGCTGTCTCAGGTCTCGGAATGAGGGTGGCGGGAGTGACGCGGAGGTCCAGACCACACCATTCGGTGTGGCCGAAAATGTACTGAATCGGCTCAAAATGCAATAATCTGTCTATCACCTCTTGCACATGTGCAAAATTTTTTGTAATTTTGCAGCCGCTTAGGATTTGAGAGCGAGAGAGACCTGTTTCTTCTTCGACAATCCACCAAGCCAAGGCCTTCGCCTCATCCTTTTGGTAGGCGGATTTCAACTGGGATTGGATATTGGAGATTGTAGATTGGATATCGGTCATTGCTTTCAAATTTGCTGCAAAGATACTACAAAAAAATGGAATACGCAAATTTTATTGCACGATGTATTGAAATAGCCCGCCGCGGGGAGTATTTCGTAGCGCCCAATCCGATGGTGGGAGCGGTGCTGGTGCGCAACAGCGACGAACAGATTCTTGCGGAGGGTTGGCATGAGCGGTATGGCGAAGGACATGCGGAAGTGAACTGTTTCAAGCATTTCGAGAATACAGAATACAGAGTACAGAATACAGACCTATCTACATGCACTTTGTTTGTAAGTCTTGAACCATGCTCGCATTACGGGAAGACGCCGCCATGCGCGAAGTTGATCATAGAGAAAGGCGTGGGGCGCGTGGTGGTAGGAATGTTGGACCCAAATCCGCTGGTTGCCGGCAAAGGCGTGCAGATGTTACGGGACGCGGGTATCGAAGTGGTGGTCGGTGTGTTAGAGAACGAATGCCGCGAGTTGAACAAACGCTTCCTGTGCCTGCATGAGAAGAAACGGCCGTATGTGATACTGAAATGGGCAGAGACTGCCGACGGATTCCTTGACCGAAACCGTCGGATTGAAGATTTAAGATTGAAGATTGAAGATTTGCACCTGAACGGTGCGTTAGCGATCTCGACGCCGGAGACGAAGAAGATCGTGCATCGTATGCGGGCGGAGAATATGGCGATCATGGTGGGCACGAACACGGTGCTGCTCGATAATCCCCGTTTGCTCAACACCCACTGGGAGGGACGCAACCCCATCCGCGTGACCTTGGACAGGCACAACCGGATACCTGCCGACGCCCGGATTTTTTCCGATGGAATCGAGACAATCGTGTATCGCGAGCGTACGGACTGGCCGTATGTGCTGTCGGACCTGGCGAGCCGGAATATCCACTCGATACTCGTAGAAGGCGGAGCGACGCTGCTGAACCATATTCTCGAGGCCGGAATATGGGATGAGATACACGTGGAGGTGGCGCCGGAGATCACGATAGGCGAGGGTGTGGCGGCGCCGAAAATAGCGTTGCCGGAGGCGTTTGAGACCGTCGATGGACATCGGTTGTACACGATTGTAAGAAAATAAATTTGCGTAATTCAAAATTATTTTGTAATTTTGCACCCGCTAACAAAAACGATATGAAAAGAACTTGGATTATAGTTGCCGCGTTGGCATGTTTGTTGCTCTACGGATGTCAGGCGTTTGAGAAGAAACAGCAGTCCGGCGCAGCGGTGGAGTTGAACGGGCATTATCTATACCGCTCGACCTTGGATTCGCTGACTTTAGGAATGAACAGCGAAGACAGTCTGCGTGCGGCGCAGTTGTTTATACGGCAGTGGGCGCAGGATATATTGCTGTACGACGCGACGATGTCGCATACGAATGCGCAGATAGAGACCATGGTAGAGGACTATCGCCGGACGCTCTATGCGCAGGCGTACGAGGAGCGATTGGTGGAGAGCCGGATGTCGAAGACGATCACGGACAGTACGGTGAATGCGCTATACCAACAGATGCCCGAGCGGTTTAAGTTAGACGAGAGCATCATGAAGGGAATGCTGGTGGTCGTTCCGTCTGATGCGCCGAACATCCAGAAATTACGCCAATGGATGGCTGCGCAGTCGCTGGACAAGTTCGAGAAATACGTCTATCAGAACGCAAGCGGCTATGAGCTGTTTGTGGACCAATGGAAGACGACCACGGAGATCATCCGGTTGGTGCCTATCGAGCGCGCAGACTTGGAGAGTCGCCTGAAGGGGTCGAACCACATAGAAGTGGCGGATTCATCGAAGATTTATCTGCTGCAGATCACAGAGAAAAGCATGCGCGGCGAGGCGATGCCGGTGGAGTACGCCCGTCCGCAGATAGAGAAGATCATCCTCAATGCCCGTCGGGTGGAGTTCATGCGCAAGGAGCGCGAGCGACTCTACAACGAGGCGATACAAAAACGAAAAATACATTTCTATGAATAAGATAAAGGCAATAGTGTTATTCGCCCTCTTTGCTCTCACGGCGCAAGCGCAGGGAGTGATAGACGAGGTGATATGGGTAGTAGGCGACGAGGCGATCTTGCGCAGCGAAGTGGAAGAGGAGCGTCTGCGTGCGCAGTACGAAGGACAGCAAATCGCGGGCGATCCGTATTGCGTGATTCCCGAGCAGCTCGCCGTACAGAAACTCTACCTGCACCAGGCGGAGTTAGACTCCATCGAGGCGAGTGAGTCGTCAGTGAGTCACCAGGTAGACATGCGTATGAACTACTACATCAACCAGATTGGATCGAAGGAGAAGATGGAGGAGTATTTCCGCAAGTCGAGCAGTGAGATCCGCGAGGAGATGATGACGGCGGTGCGCAATCAGATGATTATCCAACAGATGCAGCAGAAGTTGACGTCGAACATCAAACCGACGCCGGCGGATGTGCGCCGTTATTACAACACCCTGCCTTTGGATTCGCTCCCGATGATGCCGGCGCAGGTGGAGGTACAGATACTGAGTTTTGAGCCCGCCGTGCCGACGGAAGAGACGGAGCGCGTGAAGCAGCGTCTGCGTGAGTTCACGGAGCGCGTGCAGAGTGGGAGAGCCGATTTCAGCATGTTAGCGCGCCTCTATTCGGAGGACACGGAGAGTGCGAAACGTGGTGGAGAGTTGGGCTTTGTCGGCAAGGGCCAGTTGGTGCCGGAGTTCGCGGAGGTGGCGTTTAACATGAACGACCCCAAGCGCGTGAGCCGCATCGTGAAGACCGAGTACGGCTATCATATCATCCAACTCATAGAGAAAAAAGGAGACCGCATCAACTGCCGTCATATATTGCTTCGTCCCCGCATCAGCGCGAGCGACAAGGTGAAAGCGATAGAGCGTCTGGACAGTATTCGTCAGCAGATATTGGCGGACAGTATGCAGTTCGAGCAGGCGGTGCTGCGCTTCTCGGAAGACAAGAACACAGTGATGAACGCCGGTCTGATGATCAACCCCAATACGGGCGGCAGTAAGTTCGAGTACCAGGATCTGGCGCCGGAGATAGCGAAGCAGATATACGCGATGCAGGAAGGCGAAGTGTCGCAGCCGTTCGTGATGATGGACCAGTCGAAGAACCGCGAGGTATGCGCTATCGTGCGGCTGAAGAAGAAGACCGACGTGCACCGCGCGAACCTGACCGATGACTTCCAGACGATCAAGTCGATGTTGGAAGCCCAGAAAGGCCAGGAGTTGCTGCGCGACTGGATCCTGAAAAAACAAAAGACGACATTTGTGCAGATCAGCCCCGAGTGGCAAGGCTGCGACTTTGAATATCCCGGGTGGCTACACTGATCTTCATATTACTGCAGACGATGGTGTATCTGGAGCGGTCGGAGACGCTGAGTTTTGACCAGGATCGCATCGCCGACGCACAGATTCTTCGGGGAAACGTGCGCTTCCGGCATGACGATGCGCTTATGTTCTGCGACAGCGCGTATTTCTACGAGACGACCAACTCGCTGGATGCGTTCGGGCATGTGCGTTTCGAGCAAGGCGACACCTTACAGGGTTTCTGCGACCGGTTGTACTACAACGGCAACACCAAGCTCGCGCGTATGCGCCGGCATGTACGGATGGTACACGGGCGGGAGCAGGAGAACCCCACGGTGCTGACGACCGACAGTCTGAACTACGACCGTGCGCGGGGCGTGGCGTATTACTACTCGGGCGGCGTCATTCAGGACTCGCTCAACACCCTCACTTCCGTTCGCGGGCAGTACGTGCCGAACACCAAACAGGCGCTATTCCGGCAAGAGGTGCACCTGACGAACCCCAATTTCGTGCTGACGAGTGACACGCTGATCTACCATACGGATACGAAGGTGGCGAATATCGTCAGTCCGACGACGATCCTGTACGAAGAGAAGACGACGATCACTACTTCGCGCGGGTGGTACAACACGGACAGCGAGCAGTCGATGCTGCTGGACCGGTCGCTGGTGAAGCATAAAGACGGCAAGTCGATGACGGGTGACACGATCTATTACGACAAGAAGATCGGTTTTGGCAAGGTGTTGGGCCGCATGGAGATGCGCGACACGGCGCAGCGGGCGACGCTCTACGGCGAGTACGGACAGATGTACGAAGAATACAGCCGCGGCTATGCGACCGACAGTGCGTTGATGGTGGACTGGTCCGACAGCGTACATGTGGCGTATATACACGCCGACACGTTGTTCACGGAAGAGTTGCATTTTGCGGACTCAGCCCTGGCGGACAGCACTTACCGGCGCGTGCGCGCTCACCACAAGGCGCGTATATATAGAGATGACATGCAGATGGTGTGCGACTCGATGGTGTATCTGGGTTCGGACTCGACGATCCACCTCTACACGACACCTATCTGCTGGAACAACAACCAACAGATCGCGGCGGATAGTATCGTGGTGTATATCGTCAACGGGGCAGTGGATCATGCGGTAGGTGCACCGAACGCGATATGCGTGCTGCAGGACACACTCGATATCTTCGACCAGATGAGCGGCAAGGAGATCACGGCGTACCTGACCGACGGCGAGGTGCATACGATAGACGTGAGCGGCAATGCGTTGACGATCTACTATCCGAGGGATGAAGAAGACGGCAGTTATGTGGGGATGAACACGACGGAGAGCAGTTATATCCGCGCGTATGTGCGAAACCGGAATATCTACCGCCTGCGGTTCACCAAAGAGACCACGGGAATCCTCTTCCCGCTCGACCAGATTCCCGGCGGCGCCGATCGACTGGCGGATTTCTTCTGGGCGGAAGACATACGACCGATCAGTCCGGAGGATGTATTCCGTAAGATTGATGATTGATAATTGATGATTTTATAGATATGAAAAAGAGTTTTGTAACATTGATGATGGTAGTGATGGCGGCGAGTGCGTTCGCTGTGGACCTGCCCAAACAAGGATTCGGTGTGCAGGTAGGTTGGGCCCAACCGATACTGCGACTGAACAGTCCGGACTCCAAAGAGGCATTGGCGAACACCGTGAAGCTGAACGGTTTCAAGGTCGGCCTCGTGTATGACGCCAGTTTTATTGCGGGCTTTGGTAGTTCGATCGGTTTGAACTATTCCTTTGGTATGTCGAACAGCAAGTGGAGTTCGGTGTCTGCGATTAATGACTATCCGAAAACCCGCATGCTTATCACCTATCACCAGTTGGAGTTGTATGTGGATTGGCAGTACAAGTTCGAGGTGGCGAAAGAGACCTACCTGATTCTCTATACCGGTCCGTCGCTGCAATGCGGTTTGGATTTTACCATGCGCATTGACAAGCAGGTTGAGGATCCTCCTATGTCCGGAGATATACGGATAGAGTACGGTCAGCGTTTCAGTGCCTATAATATAGGCGACGACGATATGGACCCGACCCATAATACGTCCGATAATGCCTTGAAGCGTCTGAATGTGACCTGGGGTGTCGGTGCGGGATTCCAGTACAAGCGTTATTACCTGCGTGGTGGATATGACTTCGGTCTGATCAACCCGTACAAGAACGCGGACTTCTCGACCGGCAACCATACCCGCGGACGTTTGGACCAGTGGAACATCAAACTCGGCGTTTATTTCTGGTATAAAGACTAAGATGATTCCTCGCGAAACCATAGAACGCATCTACGCTGCGGCGAAGATTGAAGAGGTCGTCAGCGATTATGTCACGCTTCGCAAGCGCGGCGCGAACCTCATCGGGCTCTGTCCTTTCCACAACGAGAAGACGGGTTCGTTCACCGTCAGTCCGTCGAAAGGTATCTATAAATGCTTCGGATGCGGCGCGAGCGGTCATGCCGTCGGTTTCATCATGGAGATCGAGCAGTGCTCGTATGTGGATGCGCTCAAGCAACTCGGCAAGAAATACCACATCGAGATCGAGGAACGCGAGATGACGGCCGAGGAACAGCAGCGACAGGACAACCGCGAGTCGATGTTCATCGTCAATGAGTTTGCGAACCAATGGTTTCAGGACCAGTTATGGGAGACGCCCGAAGGTCAGGCGATCGGTCTGAGTTATTTCCGCGAACGCGGACTGAGGGACGATATCATCCGTAAGTACCAACTCGGTTACTCGCCGGAGAAAGGCAGTCCCTTGGCGGCGGCCCTGAAGAAGAAAGGCTTCAAAGAGGAGTTCATCACCAATGACGTGGATACGAAGATCGGTGTCGGTGTGGTGGGTAAGAGTGAAGACGGCCGGCTCTACGACCGCTTCCGCGACCGCGTCATCTTCCCTATCTTCACCGTCAGCGGCAAACCCGTCGCTTTCGCAGGGCGTATTCTGAAGAAGAAAGACAATGTAGGCAAGTACGTCAACTCGCCGGACAGTCTGATCTATTCGAAGACCAACGAGTTGTACGGTCTCTTCCAAGCCAAACAAGCTATCGCGCGGGCGGACATGTGCTACCTGGTGGAAGGTCAGATGGACGTGATCTCCATGCATCAGTCGGGTATAGAGAATGTAGTGGCGAGCGGTGGTACGGCGCTGACGAAACCCCAGATACGACTTATCCAGCGCTTCACGAGTAATATCACGGTGCTGTATGACGGCGATGCGGCGGGTATCCACGCGGCGCTGCGCGGTATCGACATGTTCCTGGAGGAGGGCTTTAATGTGAAGGTGGTGCTGCTGCCCGACGGCGAAGACCCCGACAGCTATGCGCAGACCCACGACTCGACGGAGTTTATTCGGTATATAGAGGAAAACCAGACGGACTTCATCCGTTTCAAGTCGGCGCTCTTGAGCAAGGATGCCGGCGACGACCCGCAGAAACGCGCGGCGCTCATCAAAGATATCACGTCGTCTATCGCCATCATTCCGGACCTGATCACACGGCAGGTGTATATCAAAGACAGCGCGGAGCGACTCCATATGAGTGAGAAAGTGCTGACGATGGAGGTGATGAACCTGCGCCGCAAGAAAGCCGAAGAACGCGCGAAGGCGAAGGAGCACGCGGAACAGGAGCAGGCGACTACGATAACACCGGCGGAAAATCAGAGTACTCCGAATAATCAGAGTATTCCGAGTACTTCGAAGACTCAGACTGCGCCGATAGCGCCGAAGAAACCCAAGACGGCGCTGGAGCAGAATTATTATAACTTGCTGCAGCTGGTGGTTCGCTACGGCGAGCGGTTGATGGAGGTGGAGGGTACGATATACACGATCGGCGAGATCATCATCTACACCCTCGAGGGCGATGAGATCCAGCCGCCACAACCGGTGTATCAGACTGTCATTGACGAGTTCAAACGGCACTGCAAGGACGCAGATTTCAAGGCGGAGACGTTCTATAAGTTCCATCCCGATCCTGCGGTCAGTGCACTTGCTGTCGATATGATTGCCGAGCAATACCAGGCGGATGCGCCGAAAGACGAGGCGCGCTTGGGCGAACTGGTGACACAGTTGCTCTACGAGATCAAACTGACGGTTATCAATATGCAGATCGCGGATTTGGAGGCAGACCTCAAAGAGGCGCAAGCCAAGAACGATGTCGATCGCCAGATGCTGCTGTTGCAACACCATCCGCAACTGCTCGCGCAGCGCAATGAGATATGCAAACTGCTCGGCAACCGCATTATCAACCTCTGATTACTGAATACTGACGACTGAATGCTCTTCAAAGAAATCGCATACGGACCTATTCACAGCCGCCGCTTGGGCGTCAGTCTCGGCATGGAGATCATGCCGCTGGAGCATAAACTGTGCACCTTTAACTGCGTGTATTGCGAATGCGGGTGGAATGAATCGGTGTCGCATCCGCAACTGCCGACGCGCGAGGAGGTAAAGGCGGCATTGGAAGAGAAGCTCTCAACACTCAGTTCTCAACATTCAGCCTTAGATGTGATCACTTTCTCGGGAAACGGAGAACCAACCTTGCATCCGGATTTCTTGGGTATCATCGAGGATACCTGCGCGATGCGCGACAGGTATTTCCCGAAGGCGAAGGTGTCAGTGCTGTCCAACTCCACGCAGTTGGGTCGGCCGGAGGTGGTGAAGGCGCTGCGGCTGTGCGACAATCGTATCCTCAAACTGGATGCGGCGACCGATGAGATGATGCGGCGCATTGACTTGCCGGTGAACGAGCACCTGCGGGTGCAGACGGTGATGGAGTGGTTGGCGCAGTTTGACGGGGATTTTATTCTGCAGACCTGCTTCCTGCGCGGCGAACATAATGGTCAACCGATTGACAACACCACGCCCGAGGAGTTGGCGGCGTGGTATAAGGCAGTGGAGACGCTGCGGCCCAAGCAGATCATGATCTACGTCATCGACCGCAAGACCCCCGAAGAACACTTGTATAAGATTCCCCGCGAGCAGATGGAAGCGATTGCGGCGCCGCTGATCGCCAAGGGATTTGATGTCTCTATCTCTGCATGAAGATTCTCGTTGCACCACTGAACTGGGGGCTGGGACATGCCAGCCGTTGTGTGCCGCTGGTGCACCGTTTTTTGGAGCAAGGCCATGAAGTCATCTTAGGAGGTGACGGCGAGAGTCTGACACTACTTCGCAAGCATTTTCCAAAACTGAGATATGTCTATCTGGCACCGCTTAACCTGCGGTACAGCAAAGGTTCCCGTCAAGTGGGCGCGATGCTTTGTGCCATGCCTAAACTGCTTTGGTGGGCGGTCAAAGACCATGCGATTCTTAAGGCGGTTCTAAAAGAGGAACACATCGACCGGATTTTATCGGATAATCGCTTTGGGCTATACACCAATCACCAATGTGACTGCGTCTATCTGACGCATCAGTTGCATATCATGCTGCCGAAGGGTTGGCGGTGGTTGGAACCGCTTGCTGCGCGCCTGCACGCACGTATATATACGCGATATAATAAGGTGTGGGTGCCGGATTATGAGGAACCGGAAAAGAGTCTTGCGGGCGAGTTGAGTCATCCGACAGTAATCAGTAATCAGCATTCAGTGATCAGTTATATCGATCCGCTGAGCCGATTTGATCAGAGGATTCCGAATAATCAGAGTACTCCGAGTGCCCCGAAATATGAGGTGGTGGCGGTACTGAGTGGATTGGAACCGCAGCGTACGATGCTGGAGAAAGAGTTGTTGGCGCGGTATCAGGACACCGAGCAGTCGGTGCTGATAGTACAGGGTCTGATGTATCGGCCGAACACCCGTCTCAAGCGGGGAAAAATAAGCATTGTGCCGCATATGGACGACGCGGAACTGACGGCGGCTTTGATGGGTGCAAAACACATCATCGTTCGCTCCGGATACTCGACGATTATGGACCTGAATGCCTTGGGTTTGTTGGATGCAGAAAAGGGAAACAGCAAGGTGCAGATAGAGCTCCTTCCGACGCCCGGACAGCCCGAGCAGGAGTACTTGGCAGCGAGATTTTTAGAAAAAAACGCAGAAAAGTGCTAAAAAATTTGGTCAATTAAAAAAAAAGCAGTACCTTTGCACCCGCTTTTCGTCGGACGGTGCCATCGTATAACGGTTAGTACTCAAGATTTTCATTCTTGCAATAGGGGTTCGATTCCCCTTGGCACTACAAAAGACCTTCCCTAAAGTCAAGTCCTGAGGCCGATCCTCTCAAGGCTAAAGGATATTACTAAATCGTCCGCGAGTCGGACAAAAAACGAAAACAAAGATGGCAAATCACAAAAGCTCTTTGAAGCGTATTCGCCAAACGGCAGCGCGCAAAGCACACAACCACTACTACGCAAAAACCGCACGTAATGCTGTGCGCGACCTGCGCAAGACTACTGACAAAGCAGCAGCTGCTGAGGCTCTGCCTAAGGTAAGCTCGATGCTGGACAAATTGGCTAAGCGTCACATCATTCACGACAATAAGGCTGCTAACCTCAAGTCGAAGTTGGCTCGCTTCGTGAACAAGCTGGCGTAAGACAGTTTCTTCGTGCCCTTGCGGCTAAGAATAAGCAGCCAGTAATGGCGTACGCAATTAGGTCAAACGGAGGAATCACCACGCGGTGATTCTTCTTTTTTTGTGCGAATAACAAGGCTTCTACGAACAAAATCCAAATAAATTTGATTTTTTTCCTAAAATCCTTGTTTATTTCAAATATTTTTAGTAATTTTGCGGCCTAAATGTATGTGCGCGCGCTCGGGGCGCGCCTGCACGCGAGAAAAACGAAGAATATAATACTACAATACAAAATGGAAGAGCAACAAGAAAAGTATGATGGATCGAGTATTCAAGTGCTCGAAGGATTAGAAGCGGTGCGTAAGCGCCCGGCGATGTATATTGGTGATATATCGCAGAAGGGTTTGCACCACTTGGTGTATGAGGTAGTGGATAACTCCATTGATGAGGCCCTCGCCGGTTTCTGTGACGAGATCGCCGTGCATATCAATGAGGACAACTCCATTACGGTTCAGGATAATGGTCGTGGTATTCCGGTCGATATGCATCCGAAGGAGCATAAATCGGCTCTTGAGGTGGTAATGACGGTGCTCCATGCCGGTGGTAAGTTTAACAAAGACAGTTACAAGGTTTCCGGTGGTTTGCACGGTGTAGGTGTGAGCTGCGTGAACGCGCTCTCGACGAAGATGCACGTAGAGGTGTATCGTGACGGTGCAATCCACTCGCAGGACTATGCGAAGGGAAAACCCTTGGCGCCGGTGCATACGATCACCGAGGCGGAAGCTACGGGTAACTGGGAGCAACGCAAGACGGGTACGTTCGTGCAGTTCTGGCCGGACGATACGATCTTCACGGAGACCGTTTACCACTGGGATATCCTGGCGAACCGTATGCGTGAGTTGGCTTTCCTGAACGCAGGTATCAAGATCGTGCTGAAGGACAAGCGTGTCATCGACGCAGAGGGTAACTGCAAGAAAGAGGAGTTCTACTCGGAGAAGGGTCTGAGTGAGTTCGTTCGTTATATCGACGGCACTCGTACGCCGCTGATCTCGGAGGTCATTCATCTCAATACCGACAAATACGGCACGCCGGTAGAGGTAGCGATGATCTACAACACCGACTTCAACGAGAACGTACACTCCTATGTCAATAATATCAATACCATCGAGGGTGGTACCCACGTAGCCGGTTTCCGCGCTGCGCTGACGCGTGTGATGAAGAAATACGCGGAGGACAGCAAGATGCTGGAGAAGGCGAAACTCAAAGACAAAGACGGCAACTCGACCATTGACCCGAACGATTTCCGCGAAGGTCTGACGGCGGTTATCTCCGTGAAGGTGGCAGAGCCGCAGTTCGAAGGTCAGACGAAGACCAAGCTTGGTAACTCGGAGGTTGCAGGTATGGTGAACTCGGCTGTGAGCGAGGCGCTGCAGAACTACCTGGAGGAGCACCCGGATGATGCGAAACGCATCGTAGAGAAAGTGATCCTCGCGGCGCAAGCGCGTATCGCTGCGCGTAATGCGCGCCAGAGCGTGCTGCGTAAGAGTCCGTTGAGCGGCGGTGGTCTGCCCGGTAAACTGGCGGATTGCGTGTCGAAGGATGCGGCAGAGTGCGAACTCTTCCTCGTGGAGGGTGATTCGGCAGGCGGTACGGCTAAGACCGGTCGTGACCGCGTGCACCAGGCTATCCTCCCGCTGCGCGGTAAGATCCTGAATGTGGAGAAGGCGATGGAGCATAAGGTGTTCGAGTCCGAGGAGGTACGTAATATCTTCACAGCCCTTGGTATCACGTTCGGTACCGAAGAGGACCCGAAGGCGCTGAACCTGAGCAAGATCCGCTATCATAAAGTGATTATCATGGCTGATGCCGATGTCGATGGAGCCCATATCGCTACGCTGATTATGACCCTGTTCTTCCGTCATATGAAAGAAGTGATTGAGCAAGGACACCTGTATATCGCTTGTGCGCCGCTCTATAAGTGCTCCAAGGGTAACTACAGCGAGTACTGCTGGAATGACCAACAGCGCCAGGCTTTTATCCAGAACTACGGTAACGGCGATGAGAAGCAGATTAAGACCCAGCGTTACAAAGGTCTGGGTGAAATGAGTGACGAGCAGCTGTGGGAGACCACGATGGATCCCGCTCGCCGTGTGCTCAAACAGGTGACGATTGAGAACGCAGCTGAGGCTGATCGTACAATCGCGATGTTGATGGGTGACGATGTAGCGCCGCGCCGAGAGTTCATCGAAGAGAACGCTACTTACGCAAATATTGATGCATGATGCGAATAGCAGTCTATTGTTCGGCAAAAGATGCGATACCGGAGCGGTTTTTGGCGCTCGGAGATGCATTGGGCAAGTGGATCGGTGAAAACGGTCACACCTTGCTGTACGGTGGCGCTACGGGAGGTCTGATGACGCGCGTGAGTGAAGCGGCGAAGGCTGCGGGCGCGTTTGTTATTGGTGTTATCCCGCCGCGTATCATCGCTGCCGGGCGACAGGCGAATAACTGCGACAACCTGATTATGGTGGCGAACATGTCCGAGCGCAAGCAGATCATCCGTTCCAATTCGGATGTGATCGTATGTCTGCCGGGCAGTTATGGCACGCTGGACGAGATGATGGATGCTACCTCCTCCGGTATCGTCGGCGAACACCGTACGCCGATCTTTGTGCTGAACTACGAGGGCTTCTATGAGCCGCTCAAGCAGCAGATCAAGCTCATGGAGCAGTTGCAGTTTATTCCTCAGCAGCAGGTTTGCAAACCGATCTTCGTGGACACCCTCGAAGAGCTCTATGAGCAAATGACCAATGTCAAATAACAAATAACACATATTCTTATGAATCTATTTACGGCCAGATTAACCGGCAAAATGCTCTCTACCGAGCAATTTGAGAAAACCATCTATGACATGCAAGAGCGTGTTAAACGCTGGCGTCAGATTGAGAAATCGCCTGAATTGGCGGAGTACAATGCGTTGAAGAAGATCGTTGAGAGCAGCGATTTCCAGGCACGCAAGAAAGAACTGGTATCGCGTAAGTACAAGGACACGGATGAGGGTCGCAAGATGACGGCGTACCTGCATCTGGAGGGTTCGAGCGCCATCCGCCGGTATAAGAAAGCGCTGGAGGATCCTCAGTTCCAGGAGTTCCTGAAGTTCCGCGAGACGCCGGAGTTCGCGAAGATCAAGAGCCTGAAGGCGGTCTTGACGGATTCCAAAATCCGTGCGTATAACATGCTGTATTACTCGTCGTATTACAAGAACTACACCAAGGTGCTCAATTCGGCAGAACTGCGTCAGTTGACGGAGTTGGAGAAAGAGGTGAAGACAGCTGATTTCAAACAGCGTCACGACCTGTGGGCGGACAACAAGCGCTGGCAGCACTCGGAGGAGTATAAGCAAGAGAAGCGCTACCTGGAGTTGGCCAATTCGGACGATATCAAGTTCTTCTTCGAGTCCCGCAAAGAGAAGATCGACTGGGCAGAGCTCTTCCGTCCGGCTTTCGACGACGACATGTCGAGTGCCAAGAACTGGAAACCGGGTTTCGGCTATGCCAATCCGGCGATGAAGGACGGTCATTCGCGCACCACGGAACGTCAGGCGTATAATGGCGGCAAGAACACCTTCCATGTAGAAGGTCGTATGGATATCGAGACGCGCGAGGAGAGTAAGATCGCGGTGGCATGGGACGAGAAGAAAGGCTTCATCGAGCAGGTGTTTGATTTTACCTCCGATGTGATGAATACCAAGGAGGCTTTTGCGCAAGAGAGTGGTCTGTTCATGGCCAAAGTGCGTAGCCAGGGAGCAGGTCATCATTTCTTCGGTCTGACAACAGGCAAGGTAAAGAGTCCGATCATCGCGCTCTATCATTACAATGGAAAGAACCACCAGATGGGCCTTGTCAACGGCAAGGACACGAAGATGGCGGATATCAACGGCGTGCTGCGCTCGATGTATCACGTGTATTCCTTCCGCTGGACGAAGCACGAGTTGATCTGGTACGTCAATAACCTCGAGATCCTTCGTCTGCCGAACCGTCTGCCGAAAGAGGCGATGTTCTTTTTGGCGCAGAGTTGGCTGCCGAAGAATGAGAAGGGTGGCGAAGGCAAACTGAAAGTGCAGTGGGCACGCGTCTATAAAGCCGTAGACTGATAACTGATTACTGATAACTGAAAGCTGCTCTTATGTTCCTCATCAGCGGCCCGTGTGCGATAGAGAATAGAGATGTTGTGATGCAGACGGCAGAAACGCTGCGGCGTCTATGCTATGACCTCGGTATCACGCTCTATTTCAAGTCTTCTTTCGACAAGGCGAACCGTACTTCCGCTTCTGCCCGTGGTGTGGGTATGGACGAAGGACTGCGGATTCTCGAAGAAGTGAAGACGCAACTGGGGCTGCCTATCCTGACGGATGTGCATGAGAGCGCGCAGTGTGCGCCGGTGGCAGAAGTGGCGGATGTGCTGCAGATACCGGCGTTCTTAAGTCGCCAGACCGACCTGCTGCAAGCCGCTGCGGCTACGGGTCGGATCGTCAACGTGAAGAAAGGTCAGTTCATGGCGCCTTGGGATCTCGGCGGTGCGATAGAGAAGATCGAGCAGGTGGCGCCGGGCGCAGCGCGGGAAGGACATGTGTGGTTGACAGAGCGCGGTTCGTCCTTCGGCTACGGCCGACTGGTGGTCGATATGACCTCGCTGGTGGAGATGCGCCGTTTCGGATGTCCGGTGATCTTCGACGCTACGCATGCCGTGCAGCAACCGTCGAGTTCAGACGGTATCACGGGCGGTAATCGTGAGATGGTGCCTTACCTGATGCGCGCCGCCTTGGCGGTCGGTATCGATGGACTGTTCATCGAGACGCATCCCGAACCCGAGAAAGCTATCTCCGATGCCGCTAACCAAGTGCGGTTGTCGGACATGCGCAACCTGCTGACGCAGGCGCTGGAGATAGATGCTCTCGTTAATCGTTAAACGCTAATTGCTAATAACTCATCATATGGAGAAGACCATTACCGTTTATTGCAAGAACACGCACACGTATCACGAAGTGCCGCGGGGAATCTCGCTGATTGAACTCAAGGACCGCTTGGGTATCCAGTTGAAATATCCGATCATCGCGGCGCTGGTGAATTATCAGGTGGAGAACTTGGATTTCTTGCTCTACAAACCCAAAGATGTGGAGTTTTTGGATGCCAGTAACCCGGCCGGCATGCGTGCGTATGTGCGTACCCTGAGCATGGTGTTAGGCGCAGCGGTGAATGAGTTATATCCGGAGATGGACATGCGCGTAGAGCACCCGATCAGCAAGGGTTATTACTGCACGCTCCAGTGGCATATGGACAAAGAGACCGATCCGGGAGACGAGAAAGAACCGCCCATTATGACGCGTGAGATGGTGAAGGCGATCAAGGAGCGGATGCTGCAGATCATCGCGGAGGACCGGCCTATCATCGAAGAGGAGAAGCAGACAAAAGAGGTGATCAAGATGTTCGCTGAGCGCTATAACAACGAGTCATCTATCTTCGAGGCGCTGGGCAACCCCTACTGCCGTTATTTCCGGATGGGCGATTATATCGACTATTACACGAATGTGTTGCTGCCCAGTTCGGGCTATATCAATGTATTCGACATTCGCCTCTTCCAGGACGGTCTGTTGGTTCGTATCCCGAATCGTAACAACCCGACGGTGCTCGAAGATGAGGTGACGCAGGATAAGATGTTCTCCATCTTCCAGGAGTACAACCGCTGGAACAAACTGCTGCGCATCAATAATGTCAGTGACTTCAATGTGGCGTGCAAACAGAATAAATCCTTTGAGTTGATCAAATTGGCGGAGGCGCTGCACGAGAAGAAGATCGCGCAGATAGCCGATGCTATTGCTGAGAAGCGGCCGAAGATTGTCTTTATCTCCGGAGCTTCGTCTTCCGGAAAGACTACTTTCTCCAAACGACTCCAGATACAGTTGCTGGTGGACGGGGTGCGCCCGGAGGTGCTCTCGATGGATGACTATTTCGTCAACCGTGTGGACACTCCGAAGGACGAGAACGGCGTATGGGACTTCGAGCATGTGGAGGCGGTCGATCTGCCGTTCTTCCGTCAGCAGATGCACGACCTGCTGGACGGCAAAGAGGTGGATCTGCCTACGTATGACTTCACCAAGGGTGAGCGGGTGTTCCGGGGCAATAAACTGAAACTGCAGAAAGACTCTGTGCTGGTGATCGAAGGACTCCATGCCCTCAATCCGTGCATCCTGCCGGATGTGGACAAAGACCTGACCTTTAAGATTTATGTCTCTGCGCTGACGACTATCAATATTGACAACCATAACTGGATACCGACAACCGACATCCGTCTGCTGCGCCGCGTGGTTCGCGACTACAAATACCGCGGTTATTCGGCGCGCGAGACGATTGCCCGTTGTCCGTCTGTCATACGTGGCGAGACGAGGTGGGTCTATCCGTTCCAAGAAGAAGCGGATGTGATGTTCAACTCCGCGCTTATCTTCGAGTTCGCCGTCCTCAAGCGGCATGCCGAGCCGATACTGCAAGAAGTACCGAAGTTCTGCGACGAATATACGGAGGCACACAGGCTGCTTAAGTTCCTGCAATATTTCGTTCCCATACCCGAGCGTGAGATACCGCCTACTTCGTTCCTGCGTGAGTTCGTCGGCGGTTCGTCCTTCCGCTATTAAACGGCACGATTTTTGAAAGTTTAAAGTTAAAAGTTTAAAGTTGAAAGTACTTTTAGTCATATTACTGACCATCTTCGACTCCATTCCGGGCGTAGAGTTGGTGCAAGACTCGACGGTAGCGGTGCTACTCGAGCAGGCCATACACGGCGAACGCGAGATGGTGGAGATTGACGGTTACCGCGTACAGATTTACTCTTCCAACCAGCAGCAGACCGCCAAAAGCGAAGCGTTGGAGTTAGAGGCGCGCATCAAAGAAAAAGTGGACCTGACGGTGTATGTGCAATACTTGCCGCCGTTCTGGAAAGTGCGCTTGGGTGATTTCCGCACCTACGAGGAGGCGAAAGAATACAAGAAAATCTTTGTGCAGGCCTACCCCAACATGATTGGAGATACGTATATCGTGCGTGACAAGATACAAGTGTTGCAATAATGGATTTACAAGAATTTCATAGTAACCCCGAAGTCACTGCCGCCATCGAGAAAGCGGTGG
>ONUF01000030.1 GCA_900321005.1 uncultured Bacteroidales bacterium
TGCCGGTATCGACAGCGTATCCGGAGCACTCGCCAAACCGACCAAATCCGGTCATCACAACTGTGAGAAAATGCTCCTGGGCACGCACCGCGTAGCGGCCACCACGAGCGACACCTGTAACCGCGTGTATATCCGCCGCAAGGTACAGCGTTCGACGATGCCGAAGGCGAAAGAGCTCGCAGCTCGCTCGCGCTTCACGGAAGTCGCAGCAGCAGTGCGCCAGCGCAGCAAGGACCTGATGCAAATCAGTTCCGACCAGGCAGCCTTCCTCGCTCAGAAGAACACTGCCGGGGGTATCAAGACCATGCGCGCGTACTACTGGCACATCTGCGGCGAGGAGTACGACCAGCAGCACGGAGCGTAAGCTCCGCATGGCAAGAGAGATCTCTTCGGAGGTCTCTTTTTTTGTAAAATACAAAAAATATTTGCATATATAAAAAAGCAGTAACTTCGGCACGCCCCTTCCCCTACGGGGCGGGTTCCCTCCGAACTTACGTTCGCGTTCTGCGGAATATATGCAAGGTAGAGCGATAAATTTTAGCAGGGCTGTGCCCTATGTTCCGTGCCTGTTTACGCCCTCTGTGTGCAAGCCCCCGAGTGCGCAACCATACCCGTAACAATAGAATAAAATTCTATTTTGCTAAAATTTATTGCTCAAAAACTTGCATATATGCAATTTTTGTAGTAATTTTGCACCCGGTTTAGAAACAAACATCATGACCAAGCTAAGTGTAAACATTAACAAGGTAGCGACGCTGCGCAATGCACGCGGCGGCAATATGCCAGATGTACAGCGTTTTGCGGTGGATTGCGAGTTGTTCGGCGCGCAAGGAATAACCGTTCATCCGCGCCCCGATGAGCGTCATATCCGCAAGGAAGATGTGTATCAATTGAAGTCGATGGTGACGACGGAGTTGAACGTAGAGGGCAACCCGACGGATGAGTTCCTGGCGCTCGTGACGGATATCCGTCCGACGCAGGTGACGCTCGTGCCCGACGACCCGAACCAGTTGACCTCTAATCACGGCTGGGACACACGCCGGAACCTCGATTTTCTCAAGGGCGTAGTGAACCAGCTTCACGCTTATCGTATGCGTGTGAGCATCTTCGTCGATCCGGATCCGGTGATGGTGGAGTATGCGTTGCGCACCGGTGCAGACCGTGTGGAGCTCTATACGGGGCCTTATGCGGAGCTATTTGAGAGCGATCCGAAACGTGCTATCGAGAAATACCGCTCTGCGGCAGAGAAAGCGCATGAACTGGGCCTCGGTATGAACGCCGGTCATGACCTCAACCTCAAGAACCTCAAGCCCTTCATCAATGCTTTCCCTTGGACCGCAGAAGTAAGTATCGGACACGCGATCATTTGCGACGCGCTGTACCTCGGCATCCAGGAAACCATTCAAGAATACTTGGACTTACTGAAGTAAATCAATTGATGATTGATAATTGATAATTGATAATTTTTATATATGTTATTTCAAATTGACACAACAGCTTTCGTAGAAGAGCTGATCACCCCGGCGGAGGAGCCGATTCAGGAGTCTATTAACTTATGGGAAATGGCGCAGTATGGCGGATGGATCATGATCATCCTGGCTATCTTGTTAGCTGCGGCATGTTATATCTTCATCGCCCGCCTGGTAGTCATCAAGCAGGCTACGCGCGAGGATAAGTCGTTCATGGATCGCATCCGCGATTATATCCATGACGGCAAGATCGACTCGGCGCTCAACCTCTGCAAGCAGACGGACACCCCGTCGGCACACATGATCGAGAAAGGTATCACGCGTATCGGTCGCCCGATGCAGGACGTGCAGGTGGCCGTAGAGAACGTCGGTAACCTCGAGGTAGGCAAACTCGAGAAAGGACTCGTCATCATGGCGACCATCGCCGGAGGTGCTCCGATGCTCGGATTCCTCGGTACCGTCATTGGTATGGTGCAGACGTTCTACAACATGGCGCAGACCTCAGGCGGCCTCATTGAGATGAGTGCTCTCTCCACAGGTATGTACCAGGCGATGGTGACGACCATCGGCGGTCTGATCGTAGGTATTCTTGCGATGTTCGCATACAACTACCTCGTAGCGCGTATTGACCGCGTCGTACGGCTGTTGGAGTCGCGCACACTCGAATTCATGGATCTTCTTAACGAACCGGCGTAATGGCATTAAAGAGACGTAATAGGGTAGAAGCGACCTTCGCGATGAGTTCGATGACGGACCTGGTGTTCCTGTTACTCCTGTTCTTCGTCATGGCTTCGACGATGTCGTCCCCGAATGATATCAAGATCAACCTGCCGACCTCGCGGGCACAGAAAGTGTCGCGGCCGCAGGTGGCGAAAGTGTCCATCGACAACCTCGGCAACTATTTCGTGGCGCTGGGCAAGGACAAACCCGTGCAGGTCGATCCGGAGAGTCTGGAGGCTTACCTGAGTACCATCCAGGCGTCCGACACGACGATGTATATCGCGCTGCATGCCGACGAAGATGTAGCGTACAAAGAAGTGGTACGCGTACTCGATATCGCGAACGAGCATAAGATGAAGTTGGTGGTAGCCACCAAGAGGTAAGAGCTAAGAGCTAAGAGTTAAGAGTGACTAAGAAACAACAACGACATATCATCGCTTCGGTAGGTACGGTGCTATTCCTGCTGCTGGTGTTCCTCATCCTTTGGTTTTGTTACCTGACGGCGGTAGCGCCGGAGCAGGAAGAAGGCGTGGAGGTGGAGTTCGCCGAGATAGAGGAGTTGGACGAACCGGAAGAACCCTCGCTGTCGGCTTATGCCGAAGAACCCTCGGAGGCAGCACCTGCTGCTCCTGCGTCTCCCGCAGTAGTGGCCACCGACCCGAAACCCGCTTCGCCTCCTGAGCATATCGTCTCCGAAGAAGAGACCTTGGCGCTCGAGCGGGCACGTAAGGAGAAAGAGGAGCGCGAGGCTGCCGAGCGGGCACGTAAGAAGAAAGAAGCGGAGGCTATCGCCAAAGCCCAACAAATGGGCAATCTGTTCGGCAAGACCGACGGTACCAGCGTCGGCGGAGGTGACACGAAGGGCGAAGGACAGAAAGGCAACCCGGTGGGACACGGTTCCAGCGGTACGGGTTCGTGGAAACTCGACGGGCGAGGTCTCAAAGGTAACCTGCCGGCTCCGTCCAAAGACTTCAAACAGGAAGGAAAAGTGGTGGTGCAGATCCGCGTGAATGCTGCCGGACAAGTCGTCAGCGCTGCGGTCACCGGTGGTGACGTATCGGACAAAACGACCCAACAACTCGCACTCGATGCGGCCAAAAGGGCTAAGTTCACCGAGGGCGAACATGATCAGATCGGAACAATTACCTATATATTTAAGTTAAATTAGAAATTTAACATTTGTCATTTGTAATTTGTAATTTTTTATGAACTACTTATTTTTAGACAACGGTTTCGAAGAAATCGAAGCAATCACGACAATTGACTTACTCCGCCGCGCGAATATCGCGTTGACGACTGTCTCTATCACCGGCAATCCGATGGTGCTGGGCGCACATAATATCGCGGTGGAGGCCGACGGACTCATCGAGCGTATTGACTTCTCGGATGCAGAGATGTTGATCCTTCCCGGTGGACAGACGAAGTTAGGCGACTGTTCCGCTTTGTGCGAGTTATTGATCGACCATAACAATGCCGGCAAACTGATTGCAGCAATCTGCGCAGCGCCGGCGGTGCTTGGTAAACTCGGTATCCTGAAGGGCAAACAAGCTACCTGCTATCCCGGTTTCCAGGATGCGTTAGGCGAGAGTTACGTAGGTGGTCTGGTGGTAGAATCGAAGAATATCATCACGGCGAAAGGACCCGGTCTGAGTTCCGACTTCGCCTTTTGTATCATCGAGCGCTTAGTCGGCAGCGAAGCGGCTGATGCGGTCTATGATGCTGCTCAATACTGATGCATCGTCATTGATGACGGTAAGAATACGTCCCTGCGGTACTTCGGTGCTCGCAGGGATTTCTTTTTGCGCGTGTATGCGTGCACGTACCTTATTTATATTCTCAGGGGTAGCCTCCCCCTGATAGTCCCGCGCAATCGTCCGGGCGATGCGCGTCTCTTCGGGCGCAGTAACCACGACAATCTTGTCGCATAACACGTCGAATCCCGACTCGAAGAGGATAGCCGACTCTATGAATAAAGGAGAATGGTGAGAAGGGAAAGAGGAAAGGATGTCCGCTTTGACCGCCGGATGAACAATCTTATTAAGTTTGTTTAATAACTTCGGATCTGCAAAGACGCGCTTGGCGACATACTCCGTATTATAGATGATAGATGATTGATGATAGATGAAGGCTTCTTCGCCGAGCAGGTCGATGATGGCTGCTTGTACCTCTTTATTCTCCGCGATGATACGTTTGGCCTCGCGGTCGCAGTCATAGACGGCATACCCGCGTTGAGCGAGTGCCTGAGCGATATAACTCTTACCGCTGCCTATTCCACCTGTGAGACCAATGATCATCTTATAACTTACAACTAGACGACTTCTTTCAACTTTCAACTTTCAACTCTCAACTATTTTCAGAATTGGAAGTAGATGAATGGTTGCATATCGGCGGTGACGAACTGGTAGATGAGGACGATAGCAAGGCATACAACGATCACGATCAGCCACAACGGCATCGCCGAGAAGAGCAGACGGTACCGGCGTTTCCAGTTGGTAGGCAACCAGTGAATGACCATTCCGGCAACGAACATCGCGACTACCCAGCGGTATTCCACCAGGAAAGGACCGATGACGGCATTCGTCCATGCCCCGCCGATCTGGTTCACCATATTCTTCGCTGTCTCCCATGCCACCTCGTTGGCGGTCGCCGGGTCGAGGTTACTGCTCGAACGGAAGAACAGACGCGTGAAGGTAATAAACGTAAAAGTCTGCAAAACAGCCCAGGCTGTACCTAAAGCCTTCGTGAACTTTGTCTCCGCCCCCTCGCATAGGAAATAGATGTATCTTACGGCAGTAACCACCCAGATGATAGCCGCCCACACCGCGAAGAGTCGCCATACGGGCAGGTTCGTCAGATAGTCTGCGATACAAAGCCCGCCCGTTAGAAGCGTCATGGTCGTAAAGCGGATATGCCAATTCATCTCACGCCAGATTTTCTCCACAATCATTCCAATACCGTTGATACCACCCCAAATGATGAAGTTCCAACTCGCGCCGTGCCATAAACCGCCGAGTACCTGCGTGATGAACGAGTTGAGGTTGGCGTATAGCAGTTTGCGCTGATTGCTGATTGCTGATTTCTGATTGCTGATTTGGATCTTATTCCAAATCGCTACCGCTACGATGAACACGCCGAAAGGTATCAATATCCACCACCAACCTGTGAGGGCGGCAGAGACGAAGGCAATGAGCGTCCACCAGAAATAGGTTCCAAACCCGATCTTGCGGTTTCCGCCCAGCGGGATATACAGATAGGTCTTGAGCCATCGTCCCAGCGACATGTGCCAACGACGCCAGAACTCCTGGGGACTCTGCGACTTATACGGCGAGTTGAAGTTCATCGGCAGATAAAATCCCATCAGCATCGCTACGCCGATCGCTATATCCGTGTAACCCGAGAAGTCGGCATAGACCTGCAGCGAGTAGGCAAAGAGTGCGAACAGGTTCTCGAAGCCCGAGAACAGCAACGGGTTGTCGAACACGCGGTCGATGAGGTTGACGGCCAGGTAATCCGACATAATGATCTTCTTCGCCAAGCCGTTGATGATCCAGAACACCGCAATGCCGAAGGCCCTTCGACTGAGATGGAAGGGCTTGTATAACTGCGGCACAAACTCTTCGGCACGCACGATAGGACCTGCCACCAGTTGCGGGAAGAAGCTGACGTAGAAACCGAAGTCCAAGATGTTCTTCACCGGTTGTATTCGTCCTCGGAAGACATCCGCCGTATATGAGATGACCTGGAAGATATAGAACGAGATACCTACCGGTAGCACGATCGTGTCCACGCTAAACCGCCCTGCTTGTGAGAAACCATTTCCGATATACGCGAAGATATCGAATACCCGGAAACCTGTTCCGAACAGGTCGTTGATCATGTTCGTAAAGAAATACGCGTACTTGAAATAGGCGAGTAAGCCCAAATCTATTGTCACCGAAAGCGCCAATAGGATTTTGGCGTGTAGCGGACTAGCGTCCTGTTTAGCGGCCTGCGGCCTGTTTAGCGCTGCGCTGTTTAGATGTTTATGCACCTGCGCAGCGATGAGCCATTCGGAGAGGGTGATGAACGCGAGTATCAGCAGGAACAGACCGCTCGTTTTGTAGTAGAAGAACCAACTGACGAACAGCAGATAGACGTTGCGAAGATGCAGTTTCTTGTTGCCGAGTCGGTTGGGCACGGCTTCCATGATCAGCGCAAAGAGCGCATATACCAATGCAAAGAACGCCCAGAAGTAAAACTGGGTGAAGAGCAGCGGGCTGTCTGCGTTAAATCCTAATATGTGGCGGATAAAATCCATTCTGCTACTGCATTTCCTGCTTTGCGGGCACCGCTACGGGTGAAGTGTACTCCGTCATGGCCGGCCAGACCTACTTCCTGCCAGCGCATCATACTGCCGCTACCGCCCATCCAGGAGTACAGACTGAAATAGGCGATGTTCTCTTCGAGTGCCATCTTGCGCAACAACCGATCCATATACGGCACCATCGGATAGGTCTGCCATTCTCCGTCTATCTGCGTGAGCATATCGCTCGGTCCGATAAACAATATCGAGGCTTCGGGCGCGAGTTCGCGAAGATAGCGCACTTGTTCGCGCAGTCCTTTGACGATGCCGGATATCGTACCCGGGTTTCTGTTGGACGGTATCGCATTGCCGCCGAACTGCATGATGATGAGTCGCACATTCTGATGGCGGTAGAAGGTGGCAAGTTGGGTGCTGTCCATCTTGGTGAACACCAGTCCGAGGCATCCGCGCATAGGGATGTTATCGACGATGACGCCCGTCTCACTCTCTTGCGAGAGGGCATATACATCTCCGCGACCGCTCAGCCGAACGGTGTCGCCGGAGGTGGTATAGGATATCGCGGTGTCCGCGAAGATCTTCCATTGCGAGTACGGCCGCTCTTTGCTCTGCGGCGTACAAACCGCCATGAGACTTTCGCTGCCTTTCACCAACTCGTCGTTCATCACCGACATCTGGCCCATCGGTCCGTATAGTCCGTCGGTGCGCTGATCGCGCTTGAAACCATAGACGAAATAGCGGCGAGGTCCTTGAGCAGGTGTGATAGAACGACCGCCCATATGGAGTTGCTGCTTGACGGTAAGCGTAGGAATGGTCTGCACGAGCGGCATCATACCTACACCTGCGCCTCCGTAGCGCGCCTGCAAGGCCTCGCGTATCTGTTGCGTCATACGGTCCTCTTCTATCTGACTGTCGCCGTAGTGGAGAACACGCACCATCCGCTCCGAACTCTGCTCCAGCGAAGCATAGAAAGCATGCAGGAACATCCGGCTGTCCGCCGTGGAGTCCACCACAACTTTTGGAATGACGGGTGCCGGCTCGGGCGCCTCTTCTATCAGGCTATCCGGCGCTACCGGAAACTCCTCGGGGATAGCTATAGAATCTTCGGAATACTCGGAATACTCCGAATACTCAGAATTTTCTCCGAAGACTTCGGCTAAGGTTGGCCATCTTAATTCTTGTTCACCCCATACAACACGATCCGGGAGCACCATACACAGTACACCCAGACACGCAAGCACGCAGGCAATGAAAATCAGAACTTTATACGGCCGCATAGTTTACTTCTTCCAAAGCGCTCTACTGAAGAGCAACAGCACCGTGAATATCTCGAGACGACCGATAAGCATCACAAAGGTCGCCACCCATTTCGCTGCGGCCGGTAGGGCAGCGTAGCATCCGCTCGATCCCCACTGTCCGATAGACACGCCGACATTTCCGATCATCGAAGCGGCGATACCGAACGACTCGTCGAAACCGATACCGCAGCCGCAGAACCAGAGCGTCGCCAGCAGGATGATGACGATGTAGAAGAACATAAACGCCATCACATTACTCGTCGTCTGCTCGCGCAGCGTCTGGCCGTTGAAGCGAACCGGAATGACTGCATTCGGATGGATGCGACGCTTGATTTCCGCCAAAGCAGACTTGGCAAAGATAGCGATGCGCACCCATTTCATACCTCCGGAAGTCGAACCCGACGCACCGCCGGTGAACATCATAAAGAAGACAAGCACCCAGAGGACGGACGGCCATATCATATAGTCGGCAGCCACAAATCCCGTACTGGTGATCATCGCGATGGAGGTGAAGAATCCAATACGGATACTGGACCACATGCCGGAATAGATGAACAACCCGATCGCGAGTATCAGTCCTCCTGCTATACATGCGCCTACGTACCAATGCGTCTCTTCGTCATGGAGTACACGCTGGGGCTTGCCGCGGAAGAGGTAGATGAGTTGCGTGAAGTTGATACCCGAGAGAAGCATGAAGAGCATGATGATCCATTGGATGGCGGGACTGTAACCGATGACGCTGTCGTTGTGCGTCGCAAAACCGCCGGTGGAGATTGTCGCCATCGAATGGCATATAGCGTCGAAGCGACCCATACCAAAGAGCCATAACAGCAGTCCTTCGGCGATGGTCAGACCGATATACGTCAACCACATATGCTTGGCCGTGTCGGCGATACGCGGACTGAGTTTCTCGTAACTCACGCCCGTCACTTCGGCGCTGTAGAGCTGCATGCCGCCCAGACCGAACATAGGCAAGATCGCCACACTCAGCACGATGATACCCATACCTCCGATCCATTGCGTGAGCGCGCGCCATAAGAGCACGGAATGCGTCTGAGCAGTGATGTCCGTGAAGACGGTCGAACCGGTGGTGGTGAATCCCGCCATAGTCTCGTACCACGCGTCGGTGATTGTCGGTAGGGCGCCACTCAGCCAGTAGGGTAACATGCCGAAGAGTGAATAGACGAGCCATACGGCGGCGACAATCACATAGCCTTCGCGCTCGCCCACACGTTTCTCCGCCTTCCGTCCTGCGCCTAACAACCACCAGCAGTTGATCCATGTGATGACGCTCGAGACCAGCCATGCGCCGAGATCCGCCTCGTGGTACCACCATGCGACGAACGTAGGCACCAACATGAAGATGGCCTCCAGCAGGGTGAGCACACCCATCGTCTTAAAGACTATGCGCCAGTTGAAGGTTCGTGTCATTTGAAGAAACGCTCTAAGGTTCGTATTACATGACTCTTGCAGAAGACAACGACCAGGTCTCCGGCAATCACTTGGGTATCGCCGTTAACGAGTATTCCCTCGCCGGCTCGCACGATACCGCCGATATTCGCCTCTTCCGGCAAGTTGAGATGTTTGACCTGACGGCGAGTGATCGTGCTGCCTTCCTTCGCGTAGAACTCGACGATCTCCGCGTCTGCGCTTGTCAGGTTATGCACGCCGCGTACACTCGCATCAAGGAGCATTTGGTAGATATAACTCGCGGCGATGGTTTTCTTGTTGAGCACGGTGCCGATATCCAGTCCTTCGGCCATGGGTATATAATCGAGGTTCTCCACCTCGGCGATGGTCTTACGGACACCAAAACGCTTGGCAGCCAGACACGCGAAGATATTCGCTTCGCTGCTATCCGTCACGGCTACGAAAGCGTCCGCATCCTGGATACCTTCTTCTTTGAGCACGTCCATATCGGAGCCGTCGGCATTGATGATGAGCGCGTTCGGCACTTTCTCGCTCAGGATATTACACAGTTCGCGGTCTTTCTCGATGATCTTGATATTCATCTCGTCCGTCAGTTCGGTCGCTGCCTTGCGGGTGATGCGGTCGCCGCCGAAGAAGATGACGTTCTTGATCTCGCGTTTGGATTTGCCGAGTTCCTCGCGCATGAACTCCATGTCCTCTTTTGGACATACGCAATAGACCATATCGTTCTCCATCACCATGTCTTGTCCGCGCGGGATGATAGTCTCCTGATCGCGCTTGATGGCTACGATGCGATATTTGCCGTGGTTATAGACGCCGGAGGCGAACTCCTGACCGATGATCTTCGCGGCCGAACGCACTTTGACGATGCACAGCTCCAGTGCGCCTTGACAGAGGTGCAGGTGGTATCGCATCCAGTTGGTGCGCAGACTCTCTTCGATCTCATTGGCCGCCAGCACCTCCGGATAGATGAGGTGGTTCAGACCCATGTTCTCAAAGAACTTCTTGTTCTCCGGCAACAGATACTCGTAATTATCGATACGCGCGAGTGTTCGTTTGGCACCCAGGCTGTTGGCGATCAGACAGGCTGTCATGTTCTCCGTCTCGTGGGGAGTTACGGAGATGAACAGGTCGCAGTCTTTGACACCGATCTCCCGTAGATCATGGATAGAAGTGGGGCTACCCACTTTCGTGAGCATGTCGTAGTTGGCGCTCAGGTCACCTAACCGCTCCCGGCTCTCGTCGAGCAGACTGATCTCCATGTCTTCGCGGCTCAGCAGTTTTGCCAAGTGCGTGCCTACTTCTCCGGCACCAGCGATAACAATTCGCATAATAATCCCTCCTTGTCTAATTTAAGCATATGATACAGCTCTTTGGTCGAGCCGTGTTCAACAAACTGATCTTTTACGCCGAGACGTATCACGCGGGGCGTATAGCCGTGGTCGGCCATCCATTCCAGCACCGCACTTCCCAGACCTCCGGCTATCATGCCGTCTTCGGCGGTGACGATGGTCTTGAATTTCTTGCCCACTTCATGAAGTATCTCCTCGTCCATAGGCTTGAGCCATCGCATGTCGTAATGCGCAAATGATAAGGGTGAATGGCTAATGGTTATTGGCGAATGTCCGTTAGCCTCTAACCTTTCGCCTTTAGCCATCTCGATCGCCTCGCTCATGGCGTTTCCGATAGAGCCGATAGTGAGTACGGCGATATCTTTTCCGTCTCGGAGTTTGACGCCCTTGCCGTATTTCACCATTTCACCATTAAGCGAAGCGTCACCATTTGCATCATTCTCCATCGGCGTCCTTCCCCTCGGATAGCGGATAGCAATCGGTCCTTCGAGTTTCTCCGCGAGCGTCAACATTTCCCGCAGGTCATCGCCTGTACGCGGGGCGCAAATCTGCATGTTAGGTATGGGACGCAGATACGCCAGGTCGAGCAGTCCGTGGTGGGTGGCTCCATCGTTGCCGACGATACCTGCGCGGTCGATACAGAAGACGACATGCAGGTTCTGCAGCGCTACGTCATGTACGATATTGTCATACGCGCGTTGCAGGAAGGTGGAGTAGATATTGCAATAGGGCAGCATACCCGCCTTCGCGAGTCCGGCGCTGAAGGTCACGGCGTGTCCTTCGGCGATACCGACGTCATAGACGCGATCGGGCAACTCTTTCTGCATGATACTCATCGAGCAACCCGACGGCATGGCGGGCGTGATACCCACGATCTTCTCGTTGCGTCTCGCCAAGTCCAACAGCGTGTTACCAAACACTTCCTGCCATAAGGGCGTCGTGTCGCCATTCGCCATTAACCGTTCGCCATTCGCCACATTGAATTCTCCCGGCGCATGCCAAACCGTTTGGTCGTTCTCTGCGGGCGCGTAGCCTTTACCTTTCTTGGTGATGATATGCAGCACTTTCGGTCCGCGGTGGTTCTTGATCTCACTCAAGATACGCACCAGCCCTACCACGTCATGTCCGTCCGTAGGACCGAAATAACGGATGTTCAGACCCGTGAAGATATTGCTCTTCTGCTTGCTCAGCGCCGCTTTCCAGTTGTTGTTACGACGCAGAATGCGCTTGCGTTTCTCATCGTTCATCAGGTGCAATTTCACCGCCAATTGATAGAACCGCCAGCGCCACTTGTTATACGCCGCACTGGTGGTCAGGTCCACGAGATATTGGGTAAATCCGCCTTTGAGCGGGTCGATTGCCATGTGGTTGTCGTTCAGCACGATGAGCAGATTGTTCTTGTCCATCGAGGTGTTGTTCAGTCCCTCGAACGCCAAACCGCCCGTCATGGCGCCGTCGCCGATGATAGCTACGACATTATGCCCGTCAGCAATATCCAGACCGAGCGCCGCCGAGATAGAATTGCTCGCATGTCCGGCGATAAACGCATCGTACTCGCTCTCCGCGGGATTCGTGAAGGGCGACAGACCTTTGAACTGCCTATTGGTATGAAAGCGGTCGCGACGACCGGTGAGAATCTTATGCGCGTAAGCCTGATGACCTACGTCCCACACTAACTTATCGTTCGGCGTGTCGAACACATAATGTAAGGCTACCGTCAACTCGATAGCACCCAAAGAGGATGCCAGGTGACCGGGGTTCTTACTTAATGCCTCGATGATAAACTGCCTCAACTCCGCACACACGGCGGGCAACTCCTCCATCTTCAACTGCTTCAAATCCGCCGGCGAATCAATCTTATTGATGTATTGATATTCCATATCTTGCGCACATGCACTAGGTGTTTCCGTTAAGCGGAAAAACCGCTACAGGGAAAAGGCCCATAACCTTTGCGGGCGCAAAGGTACTGCTTTTCTCGCACATATGCAAGTTTTTGTGTGTTTTTTCATTTTTATTTGCATATATCAGCAAAAAATCGTATCTTTGCACGCATTTTTATTATGAACACGCGTATTGACATGCATCATCCGGTGACGGTTTGCAAAGCGTCCGCCGGAACAGGCAAGACCTTCACCCTCGCGGCCTATTATATAGGCCTGCTGATGAGCGGTGAGGATTACCGTGCGATCCTTGCCATCACCTTCACCAACAAAGCCACGGCGGAGATGAGCGAGCGTATCTTGAAGTACCTCTACGAGATTTGGCACGGCACGGCTGACCCGAATTTTGTGGAATCCGTGCGGTCGTTCATGTTCCGCAACCGCGACAAAGACGAAGCGTGGATGCAAGCCCGTGCCGAGGGATGCTTTAAGCAGATGCTGGTGGATTTCGACAACGTGAAGATCCAGACCATCGACTCTTTCCTGCAGACCCTGCTCAGCGGCCTCGCGGGCATGTTGCACCAGAGCGCAGGTATGAACACCGAACTGGATAGCGATCGCGTGATTAACGAAGCGGTGGACCAGTTGTTGACCACTGAGATGACGGAGCAAGATCTCATCATCATGCGCGATTTCCTGTATGTGCGTCTCGAGCAAGAAGGAACGATCTATATCAAGAAGAGCCTCGTCGCACTGGCCAAAGAACTGTATAATGAGTCGGTGCAGCTCTTGGACTCGCGCGGCGAGATCGTCTTCGACGCGCAGAAAATCACGGAGCGCCGCGAACGCCTTGCCGCTAAACGGGAGAGTTCGCCGGAGATCATCCGTCTTCGCGAGGAACTTGAGGCGCGCTGGAAAGACCTGAGTGACGAACCGCTGGATAAGTCCTACGGCGGACATGCCGTCAATGCGATCAACGATGCCCTGGCGAATATCCGCACGAGTCTCGACCAGCCCGAAGAACTGAAGAAAGACTATCGTTTTCGCGGACTGACGGAAGGGGCGTATCAGAGCGCCGTGAACCGCGAAGGCCGATGGGCAAAGATGCCGCCTTTTATCGCCGACAAGGCCATCGCGCTGACCGATGCGGCGCATGCTTGCCGGGCGTTCTATGACACGATAGACCTGTCGCTTGCCCTCAGTTATGAGATGCAACTGATGACTTCGTTGCAGCGTATTATCCAGCGCAACCTGACTGAAGCGAACTGCGCGCTGCTGAGTCGCACGGCGAGTATCTTGGATAACGCCCTGCGCGGCGGGGATGCGGATTTTATCTTGGAGAAAGTAGGTATCCGCTACCACCACGTGCTTATGGACGAGTTTCAGGACACGAGCAAACTGCAGTGGAGCGTGATTGAGAAACTGCTACGGGAACTCGTTGCAGGCGAAGGTAACTCGCTGCTCATAGTAGGCGATATCAAGCAGTCTATCTACCGTTGGCGAAACGGCGACTGGCATATCATGGACGGGTTGACGAACGAAAGCACGAACGCGTTAACGAAAGACCGACTCAATCCGCTCTTCACGTCCCTGCAGCAGAATTTCCGCAGCAGCGAAGAAGTGGTGCGGTTCAACCTGTCGTTCTTCCAATACGTCATGGACCATTATGCGGACTTCCATCAAGGGCTGCGGGAGGACGAACCGGCACTTATCCGTCGTATCTACGATGAGCATTTCCGGCCGGAACTGTTGGATCAGTTCTATCAGTCAAAGAAGAAACGCGGCGGGTATGTGCGCTTTAGCGCACCGGAGACCAAGGACGAATGTCTCACGCAACTCTTCGATACGATGGAGCAACTGTTGCCCGATATCGACCCGTCGCAGATGATGGTGCTCGTGCGTGGCGCGGCGGATGCCCAACTCATCACGGACGCGCATGCCTATCTCGACCCTGAGCAATACCCGAACCTCAGCAAAGCCGCCTTTGTCTCGGCCTCGAGTTTTCAACTCGATGCGTCGGAAGCGGTCAATACCTTGATCGCTGCGCTTCGGTGGGTGACCAACAAACAAGACGATGTGTCTGCGCACCAGGTCGAACTGGCGGTAGGTCAACCCGATATTTTGGAAATCATCCGCCAACAGGTCACCGTTCGCACGCCTTTGTACGAAGCCGTTTGCGAACTGGTGAAGATCCTGCTGACGAACGAGCACGGTCAGTACTGCGGTTCCGAGACGGCGTATATCAATAACCTGCTCGACCGCACGCGGGATTATGTGTCTGCCTACGGCAGCGACATCAAGCAGTTCCTGCAATACTGGGACGAGACGATGCACGAGAAACCCATTCCTTCTTCGGCCGTCGGGGCGATACGCATCATGACCATCCATAAGAGTAAAGGACTCCAAGCACAGACACTCTTCATCCCCTTCTGCAACTGGGCGATGGACGAAGGCAAAGCGTCGTCGAAGATATGGTGCCCGATAGCGCCGATGTTGGAAGAAGGCCGCGATTATATCCCTATCCCGAACCACTCTGAGATGGCGGATTCGGCATACAGCGAGCACTATGTCGAGGAGCACATGAACCTGCGCGTGGACAGTCTGAACATGTTGTATGTGGCCCTCACCCGCGCCGAGGACAACCTCTTTGTGTTCACCGACTATAAGCTCACCAAAGACGGCAAAGCACCCAAGCATGTGGGTGCCTACCTCGTGGCGTTCCAAGGCACGGACTACGAACAGGGACAAGTGGTCATCAAGCCCATCCAGACCGAACCCGCGGCGCAGCAGGTAGCGGAACTCTGGGCGAACAGCGACCAGGTGCGTTTCATTCAGTCGCAGGAGGGTGCGCTCTATACCGAGAACGGCAACGAGGCTTACCGCCGCGTGGCGCGGATGGAAGAAGGTACGCTCTGTCATGAGATCTTCGCGAACATCCAAAAAGCGGAGGATCTGGACGCCGTGCTCGATCAGTTCGAGACGCGCGGCGAGATACGCGATAAGGCGCAGCGGGAAGAGTTGCGAAACCTCATTTCGTCCGCTTGGAATGGCAATGCTGAGATGCGCAGTTGGTTCGTCGATCCCTGGGAACTGAAGCTCGAGAAGGGTATCATGCAGGAGTTTAAGGAGATTCGCCCGGACCGCGTGATGATCGACAAACATACGAATGATGCGATCGTGCTCGATTATAAGTTCGGGCGGTGGAACGACCATTATATCACGCAGGTGCGCCAGTACATGGATGCGCTGCTCAGTCTCGGCCACCCGCACGTACGCGGATTCTTATGGTACGCACGGGAGAACCGGCTCGTAGAAGTGAAAGGAGGGAAGGCATGAGATCATTCTTACAACAAACCGCGCAATCCATCATCGCGCATATCGAATGGAGTCAGTTGAGTAACACCACGCTCGTGTTGCCGTCCCACCGCGCCGGATTAGTGCTGAAAAACGAACTGATGCGCTTGCAGCAGGAGCAAAACCGCAAGGCTATCTGGTCGCCCGATGTGAAGACGCTCACCCAACTGCAGGACGCCCTCAGTCCGCTCTATACCGAAGACGAACTCTTTACCGTCGTGCGTCTCTACCGCCATTACCGCCGCCTCAACGAAGGCGACACGGACCTCATGCCGCTCGATATGTTCTACGGATGGGGACGCCAGATGATTGCCGACTTCACCAATGTCGATGCGTCCATGCCCGCGGAGCAGGTGGCCAATTTCTTCGACAACGCCATCGCTGCGAATACCTTGGAACAACTGCAACTCGATGCGGACACCCGCGAACGACTCAACAGCCTCGTTAACCCCAACGCGCAGCACGGCGCCGATTCGATATACAGCCGCTATGCCGTCATCTGGGATCAACTCTATGCGTTGTACCAGGCGCTGCATGACGAACTCGCGGCGGAGCAGAAAGGCTACGCCGGAATGCGCCAACGGGCGGTTATCGAGCATTGGGATGAGGACTCGGTGCAGAAACAGATAGCAGGCCGTACGTATATCTTTGTGGGCTTTAACTACCTGCTGCCCGTGGAGCGCGAACTGATGGAGAAACTCAAAGCGAACGGTCAAGCAATGTTTTATTGGGACTTTGTGCCGGATTTCCGGACCAACAACAAAGCCTTCCATTTCGCCCGACTCAACAGCAGTATCTTGGGTAATAGCGCACCCGAGACCGCTGCGTTCTCGCAGGCTCAATTCCCGAAAGACATTACCGTCATGGCTTGCCCTTCGCGCGAGTCACAAGCGCAGTTTGTGCACCAATGGTTACTGGCCAACTACACGGCGCATGGGCAGAAAGTGGGAGTCGTCATCTGCGACGAGTCGATGCTTGAATCTGTTATCTACACCATTCCGGCAATCACGCTGGAAGGCGAGACCGAACCCGAACCCGTCAATATCACGAAGGGTTTTCCGCTGCGAAACACCGCCGTCTATGCCCGCACGCTCGCGTGGTTGTATGACAAGAAAAACGGTCAGGCCGAAGACCTTGTCGCGCCGGAGGTAATTGATGGTTTATTGGAGGCGCTTTTCCCGGAAAATCCGGAGAATCCGGACACTCCGGAAACTCCGGACTCCTCGGATTCCTCCGATACAATGAACTGGAAGGACCTGCTGATCTTGGAGTCCGAGTACCAGGTGCGCAAGATCGCAAACCAGATGCGCTTGCTCATCACGAACGGCCTGGGCGATGTGCCGTTCACGCTCAAACTGCTGCGGCTGTTGATGCGCCGCACGATGGAGAATGTCACCATGCCTTTCCACGGCGAACCCATCACGGATATCCAGATTATGGGTGTGCTCGAGACGCGTATGCTGGACTTCGATAAGTTGCTGATTCTCAATGCCGACGAGGGTGTCATCCCGCAGCATCAGACGGATAACAGTTTCATCCCGTACTACTTGCGCAAAGCGTACTCGATGCAGACGCCCGACGAGAAAGCGACGATATACGCCTATAACTTCTTCCGTCTCATCAGCCGCACCGGACATGCTACCGTGCTATACACCACGACCGAAGGGGCGGAGAACAGCAAAGGAATGTCGCGGTTTGTGATGCAGATGCTCTACTCGCCGGAATTTAACGTGCAGAAACAGAGCCTGCAAGAACCGAATATCTTGCCCGATATCGACGATGCACGGCTGGGCACAAGCGGCAAGACCTTCGCGTCTATTCATCCGAACCATCTCTCGCCCAGCGCCATCAATACCTATATCGAATGCCCGCGGAAGTTCTGCCTGCAATATATCCAAGGTCTGAAAGGCGAAGAGAAAGAAGACGTGCAATTCACGCCGGCGGAGTTGGGTACCTATGTCCACGCCTCGATGGAGTATCTGTACAAGCACTATCTGGGTTGCGACAACACGCACCCCGTGCGCGTCACGCCCGAACAGATAGCGGCTATCAGCGACAGCGCGCACTTGGAGGAAGCTTTGCTTCATGCCTATGAACAAGTCGGCAAACACGTGCCTGTAGAACACTTGAGCGAGAACGAGATCATCATGCGCTTTGTGCTCAACATCCTCGAGCGCGACCAAGCGGATGCGGCAATAGGTTTGCAGATCTACCTGCTCGAAGCCCCGCGCTATTTCCAAATGGACGTGGAAGGAATAGGACCGCTGCGTATAGGCGGTATCATCGACCGGCTGGATATCTACGGTCCGGAAGGACAAGAGAAAATACGCGTAGTGGACTATAAATCAGGCGGTTACAACGCCGTACGGCTCGCCGCTTCGACGGAACAATGGATGGAGCAACCGGAGAAGAACTATGTGCGTCAGACGCTGATGTACAGTCATGCCGTGATGGTGAACGAAGCCTTGGATCTGCCGATCGAGCCGAACCTCTTTTTCTGCAGTCATAAACTGACCGACTTGCCTACGACGGTGAAGGTCGATAAGGCGGAAGTGACGAACTACCGTGACATCCAAGACACTTTCTTGCCGGCATTGCAGGCCAAGATCCAAGAGATCGCTACCGTTGCCGAATTCCCGCCCTGCGAGGAGAGTAAGTGCAAGAGTTTCTGTCCCTTCCTCACCCTCTGCCGCCGCTCTGTCCGTCCGATGGATTAACACAGAGTAGTTATTTTTCGCTTTGTTGTTTGGGGGACTCGCGGTGTAGGCGGTTTACCGCTTCGTTGTCCTCGCTCTGCGCGAGGACGAGTTATCCCGTATCGTCCCTCGTCTTTGTAAACACAAACGCCGAGGGCCCGCCCGATACGGATAAAGGCGGAGCCTTCTTCTGTTCATTTCAGGGCGATTTAATCGCCCGCTTAATCTTTTTTTCGCATATATTTGCATATTCCAATTATTTTTTGTACCTTTGCAGCCGCAAAGGTTTTTAATAACCTTCGTCGTCAGCTGCCCAAGACGTAAAATAGGGTGACATTATTAAAGGCGTTTATTGACGCTTGTTTTGGAAACCTGGAATCCTGCAAAATTTCACACCCCGAAACAAGATAGTGCAATAAACGTTCTCGTGGATATGTTATATTCAGTTCCCGCCAGTATGAGGGTGGGAAGGTGATACATATCGGGCGTGGACGTTATTGTTTATTCTTGGTTGTAGGGTCTTGCAGGAACCTCAGGTTTAGGAATAAGCGTGGATAACATTCACGCTTTTTATTTTGTATGTGTGCCATTTGGCAAGGTATTGCCTTCGAGATTACCACGAGATTACCCTTATTTGCTCCCGATAAGTGTTTTGTAATTTGCTTTAAATCATGCATTTATAGAAGAAAAATAATAACCAATAATATTAACTTCTAAAATCAAATTATTATGAGAAATTTTACCCTTAGAATTAATCTTGCCCTTGAGGCTAAGATGAAATTATTTATTCTTTTCCTTGCGCTTGTAGCAAGCATAGGAACCAATGTTGCTTCTGATACCAAAGTAGGTAGCATTTGGTATATTTTTGATAGCAGCACCAAAACAGCATCTGTCACTTACCGAGGCTCTGCTTCCAACTCCTATATAGGTGAATATAGCGGTTCCCTAACAATTCCATCTACTGTTATGTACAACTCCGTCACTTATAGTGTTACAAGCATTGGAGATGATGCTTTCTCGGCTTGCTCCGGTCTGACCTCTGTGACTATTCCCAACAGCGTCACAAGTATTGGAGATTATGCTTTTTATGGTTGCTCCGGTCTAACGAGCATATCCCTTCCAAATAGCATCAAAAGTATTGGCCATCAAGCATTTATGGGTTGTGAATCACTCTCCTCATTTGATATTCCTGAGAGTGTTAACGCATTAGGCAATGCTGTTTGGGCAGGTTGTCTTTCCCTAAAAACACTATTCGTTCCAAAATCGGTTAATACTACTATCATTCAAGATACTCATGGATTCTCCCTTTCTGTTTCCCCATTTAGAGGTATAACCATTAGTTCAAAAGAAGGCGCGATGCCTTCAGAAGGCGCTTTTACTGCTTTTATAGTGGATCCGGAAAATCCTATTTATACGGCTATAGATGGTGTGCTGTATGATAAAAACATGACCAAACTTTTGCAATTTCCTGGTGCAAAAAAGGATGTATATACTATCCCGGAAAGCGTTATTTATATTGAAGATTATGCCTTTTATGGAAATCTAATATTAACCGAACTTAATCTTCCGCGAAATGTAAGAGTGATTGGAGATAGAGCATTTGCTTACATGGTGAATCTTAAAACGCTTCATTTGCCGGAAGAATTGGTTAAAATAGGAGAAGGAGGCTTTTTGGGATGCTCCAACATAGAGGAACTTACATTTGGCAGTAAACTACAATCTATCAGCAGTAACGCATTTACATTGAATATTAATAAATGTAAAAGCATCACGTGCTTCGCGAACCAAGTGCCTACATTGGAAAAAAACTATGCTCCTGCCATTATGGTTGGAAAATCTACTGGAAACATATGGGATAACTGGGAAAATGTACCACCCTCGGCTTTAACCGTTTATGTCCCTCAGGAAAGTATAGGTGATTATATAATGGATGAAAACTGGGGTCAATTTACCATTCTTCCTATAACAGCCCAGCAGACGAATGTCGAAGACCTCATAGTTGTACCATCTACCAACACTGTAGATTGCTCTTGGCCTGCTGTTTCCGGCGCTGCAACCTACGAGTTGGTTATTAAGGACAAGAGTGGAAACCTTATTTGTACCTTGATCTTCAATGCACAAGGTCAATTGACACAATTAGCCTTTAGCGCTCCTGCACGCGACAATGCACCCGAGCAAACCCAATCTGCCGGCTTCCATTTCACTGTCACCGGTTTAAATAGTGGTACGGGCTATGATTTGTCCCTCACTGCCAAGAATGAGAGTGGACAGGAAATAGACAAGAAGAATGTTTCCTTCCATACTAATATAGCGACATCCATCGAAGACGTCCTTGTCAATTCTGACAAATCTGTCAAAGTTCTTCACGACGGTCAGATTTACATCCTCCGTGGCGACCACATCTTCGACGCTCAAGGAAAGATGATAAAGTAGAATCCCTTTTAGTGCAAAAAATGGCATACAAATTTGCGTATGTCATTTTTTTGTTGTACCTTTGCAGCTGAATTGAGAAATGAAATCCCCTCATCTCAATTGACACATTGCTGACATTAGATTGCCCTTGCCGGGCACAACGAAATTCCCTCGATGCAAAATCGAGGTTTTATCGACCCAAAATGCATAGTAAAGGGGGTGATTTCAGGGTGATTTCGGTGTCGTTTCTGTGTGATTAGGATGATATTCAGCCCGGATGACCACAAGGTTTGCACGAGAAACTGCCAATATGACCAAAATTAAGTTTTATGCCCCGGTAAAAGAAATGAACGGGGAATTCGAAAAAGGAAGCGGTATTATTATGCGAAAAAAGAGGTACCGCGCACCCAACGGAGCAGTCCTTAAAGAGGGCGTTCAAGAGTCCTATAAGATCGTTAATCCCCGCGATTACGAGAAGAATCCGCCCAAAGGAGCCGAATTGGCAAACATCCAGCTCTTTGCTCAAACCAAACAACTCTCCTCTGCCATCATCAACTCCGCCAAAATCACAGACGAAGAACTCTCAGCGATGAGCGCCGAAAAGCGTGCGCACGTTATGAACCTGCGCGCCGACTTAGAGGATTACCGCAAGCGCTTCTACGCCCAATTCAAGCGCCCCGATCCGGAAGCGCCCTTTGAGAAGAACTTGCGCCCTGGAGCCAGCGTCCTCCGGCGCAAGCAATATGCAAAATTGGACAACTTCATCCAAGCCATCATCCGCGAGAAACAGAAAAAATAATACCTAACTCTTGCACATGTCAGAAAAAAGCAGTACTTTTGCGGTCGCAAAAGTGTTGAATATGAAAAAGAGTATATTTTTTGCCGCATTGTGCGTCTCGATGACGCTGGCGGCGCAGAAACCGAATGAGGCCTATCTGGCTTATATCGAGCAATGGAAAGAGACGGCTATCCAACAGCAGATTGACTACGGTGTACCTGCCGCTATCACTATGGCGCAGGCGCTGCTCGAATCCGGAGCCGGAAAGAGCGAGTTGGCCGTAAACGCCAAGAACCATTTCGGCATCAAGTGTACGAGTGACTGGTTTGGCGGCGTGTATTATCACGACGACGAGACGGCCGGAGAGTGTTTCCGTCAATACTACGACGCTGCGGAGTCGTTCAAGGACCATTCCCTTTTCTTAAAACGTCCGCGATATGCTACGTGCTTTGAGATAGCTCCGCAGGACTATGAGGCATGGGCCTATCGCCTGCGCGACTGCGGGTATGCGACCGACTACCTCTATGCACCGAAACTGGTGAAGATCATCGAGACCTATCATCTGGATGCGTTGACGGAGGCTGCGTTGCAGTCCGATCGTCCCAAGAGTCCGGAGGTGATAGCTGCGGAACAGGAAAAAGCAGCCGCCGCGGCACATCCGAAGAAGCGTCCGCTGAAAGCGACGGTCGTCAAGAAGTCGGAGCCGATCATGGTCGTTCATAATGATCCGGAGCCTGAGTACGTGAAGCCTTTGACCGCCAAGCAGGAGCGCGACAGTTTTTATCTGAAGCACCCCAAGCATAAATGCAACGGCCTTACCTACGTGGTAGCTCGCGAAGAGGACACATATCCCAACGTAGCTTTCCGCTTGAACATGCGCGAGCGCGACCTGCGTGAGTACAACGATGCCCTGGGACGCGATTTGCAGAAGGGCGACCGTATCTATCTCTTTGCCAAGAAAAGAGCAGGGGACAAAGAATTCGTCTGGTCTCACACCGGTCTCTCGCTGTGGGAGTTGAGTCAGAACGAAGGAGTGACCATCGCTGCTATACAGAAACTGAACGGACTGGATCCGACGATCCGCGTTTTCCGCACGCGTCAGAAGATTTACCTGAAGAAAGTCAAAGAAGGCTCGAAAGCCGTTGCCGGTGGTTTGGGTGTAGGAGAAGAGAAGTGAAAAACGGAGCGGACATATCGGAAGCGTTGGTCGATTTTCTGCGTGAGAGCGGCCTGGAGCAGTCTGTGATGGATGTGCAGATTGAAGAAGTGTGGCCGCGCGTGATGGGAGAGACCGTCAAGAAACTGACACGCAGCATCGAGGTGCGCGAGGGCGTGCTATATGTACATGTCAACTCCGCCGCACTCAAGACCCAACTCTTCGAGAACCGCTTCGAACTCATCCGCAAACTCAACGAGGCTGTCGGCGCGCCGGCGCTTAAGGATTGCCGAATTTTGGGGTGATTTATCCAACCAACATAGAGCAGAAGATTGACTTCACGGTGATCCGTGAGGAGTTGCTTCGTCGTTGTGCTTCGCCTTTAGGGCGCGAGCGCGTAGAGGCGATGCAGATGGAGACGGATTTTGCGAAGGTGCAGCATCTGCTGTGCCTGACGGACCAGATGCGCATGGCGCAGTCCGATCCCATGCTCACCTTCCCCCGAGGCACGATCCATGACATGCGCGAGTCTATCGCCCGTATCCGCATCGCGGGATTGTTTCTCGACGAGGCGGAGTTGGACGACCTGCGTAAGACCCTGTCCTTTGCCGCCGACTTAGAGACTTTCTTCGCTTCGCTCGACGAACAGCGCTATCCGCTGTTGCGCGAACTTCCGAATAATCAGAATAATTCGAGTACGCTGAATAACATCGTCAGCGAGATTGACCGGATCCTGGACCGCTACGGCAAGTTAGCAGACCATGCTTCGCCGGAACTGGCGCAGATACGTCGTGAGTTGACGAACGCACAAGGCAGCGTCAGCCGTACGCTCGCCGCCATCCTTCGTCAGGCCAAAGCGGATGGATTGGTGGATGCCGACGCCGCGCCGACGCTGCGCGAAGGACGATTGGTGATACCTGTTCCGCCCGGATACAAGCGTAAGATAGGCGGTATCGTGCACGATGAGTCGGCGACCGGAAAGACGGTCTATATCGAACCCCAACAGGTGGTAGATGCCAACAACCGCATTCGTGAGTTAGAGGGCGCAGAGCGCCGCGAACGCGTACGGATTTTGCAAGCCGTCACGGACAAACTGCGTCCGCAGACAGACCTGATACTCGCCAACCAACGGATGTTAGCGGAAGTGGATTTTCTGAGCGCCAAAGTGTCGCTCGCCGAGACCCTGCATGCCATCCGCCCGGAATTGCATGATGCGCCCCTGATAGACTGGAGCGATGCCCGTCATCCGGTGTTGTGGCTCCATTATACGCCGCAGAACAAACCGGTGGTTCCTCTCTCGGTGCGCTTGCAAGCCGGCGAGAACCGCGTGTTGGTCATCAGTGGACCGAACGCCGGAGGTAAGTCGGTTTGTCTCAAGACCGTCGCGCTGCTCCAATACATGCTGCAATGCGGTTTGTTAGTGCCGGTGGCGGAGCAGAGTAGGGCGGGACTGTTTGAGCAACTGATGATAGACATCGGCGATGAGCAGTCAATACAAGACGAACTGTCCACCTACTCGTCGCATCTGAGGAACATGAAGTATTTCCTGCGCAACGCGAACGAGAAGACCTTGTTCCTGATTGACGAGATGGGTTCCGGCACCGAGCCCTTGATCGGCGGTGCGTTAGCGGAGTCGATGTTGCGCGAGTTGGTAGGCAAAGGCGCTTTCGGACTCGTCACAACGCACTATACCAACCTCAAGCATTTTGCGGAACAGACGCATGGCGTGGTGAACGGCGCGATGCTGTACGACCGCGGTGCGATGCGTCCGCTCTTTCAGTTATCCATCGGTCAAGCCGGCAGTTCGTTCGCTATCGAGATAGCGCGCCAGACGGGACTCGGGGAGTCGATTATTCAATATGCGACCGACTTGGTAGGCGAAGAGCATATCGACTACGACAAGCAGTTACAGGATATCGCGCGGGACAAGCGCTATTGGGAGAACAAGCGGCAGGCGATTCGTCAGAAAGAGAAAGACTTAGAGGCCAAGATAGCCGATTATGAAGAGCGCCTGTCGGGTGTCAAGCAGCAGAAGAAAGCCATCCTCGACGAGGCGCGTGAACAAGCGGCGGAGTTGTTGCAACAATCGAACGCGACCATTGAAAGAACTATCCGCGAGATCAAAGAGGCCAAGGCTGACAAACAGAAGACCAAAGAGGCGCGCGCCAAGGTGGAGGCGATGAAAGAGCAAGTCGGAAAACCGAAAGCCCTCAAGGACTTCAAAGATCTGAAGGTGCTGAAGAACGCCGTTCCTGCCGCTCCGTCTTCTACCGCGTCTATCGTTCGTCAGCGGACCTTGTCTTTCTCCCGTACCTTAGACTTGCGGGGCTATCGGGCCGATGAAGCATTGGAAAAACTGATCGCCTACATGGACGACGCGCTGATGGTCGGAGCCGGCGAGGTGACAATCCTGCACGGCACAGGCACCGGTGCGCTGAAACAACTGACGCGCGACTACCTCAACGACCTGAACCGCCGGCGTCGCAAGCGCGGACAAATAGCCCTCGACTTCGGAGACGGAGACGTGAACCACGGAGGAGCGGGATTGACGGTGGTGAGATTATAGTTGAAAGTTGAAAGTTGAAAGAAGTTAGAAAGTTGAAAGTTTAAAGATATGAGAAAAATTTTATTCCTGTTATTGGTACTATGTCCGTTGGGACTGATGGCGGCCAATCCGGGTTTCGGAGACCGCAAGTACAGTCTGTCGGGCATGGTAGAGTACAGTTACAACAAGACGTGGGGACATCATGCGAATTTTGACATTCAGTCCCTGATGCCGATTAACGCGCATTTCGAGATGGAGGCGCGCTTGCAGTTTTCCACCGCGAACGTCCATTCGGGTGCGTTGCAGATTCGTCCGAAATTCGAGTTGCCGGTAGGTGAACTCTTCGTGGAGACGGATGTTTATTACCGCGCTATCGCGCGCAACCGCATCGGCGACATCACCGCGGCACTGGGTGTGGGCTATCGCATGGACTATGTATCTATCACCTTAGGCGTGTTCAGTCGCGTGATAGACGATTGGGACCGCTCGTGGTACAACGACGAGAGTTTTGTGTGCGAACCGTTCAACCTGCTCTACCGCATTGAGGTGTTCTGCCGCCCGCAGAATAACAACTGGAACCTGTCCTTTATGTTCAGTAATATCGATGACTACCAGATGGAGCGTATGTGGCAGCCGCTCTTCGGCATCGGCGCCTGGTACGACATCAACGAGCACTGGCGCTTGAACTTCATGGCGCAATGCAAGCCTACGGGTATGTTCCATCTCGATGCTACATTCTACGGCGCTACCGGCCGTGTTGGTTTCACCTATAGATTCTAAGCGATATGAAAAAGAGTTTTTGCATCATAGTTTCCGTGCTTCTGCTCGCCGCCTGTGCGAATGAAAACAGCACACTGGATATGAAGGGTATGTTCTCGCCGAACGGTCCTACAATCGACACCCGTTTTGCGCAGTCCTTGGCGTATAACGCGACGCGCGGGGAGATACACATGGACATGCAGTCCGACGACTATACGATCTATCTCTGCTCCGACAGTCATATCACCCGTACGACCCATCGGAACTTGGATTATTTCGTAGCGCAATACAGAGCCGCTGCGGCTCCGAAGATTGCGATGCATTTAGGCGACGTGATTGATGCACAAAAGAACTTCCCTTGCGCCGACAGCATTCTGCATTTCGAAGGTCAGACCATCGCCGACACCTTGTTCTGCACACCCGGCAACCACGATATCTACTTCAAGCAATGGGATATCTACCGCGATTTCTTCAAGACTTCCGTCTATTGGTTCGACACCCGCAACGGCGATAAGAAACTCGACCTGTTCATTTGTTTAGACAGCGCCGAAGGAGAATTGGGCGTTGCGCAGATGAATTGGTTGCGGTCAGTATTGGACACAAAGTCGAAAGAAGGCTACCGCCGTATCATCGTCTTCACGCATACCCATCTATGGAAACTCGATGCGTCGCAAGGGCATACCTCGAACATGGCCTTGGAGGCTACATACGAGTTTACGTCGTTGTTAGGACAATACGGGGTGGAATACTACTGGTGCGGTCACCAACATGCGCGTCAAGTGGTACGCTTCAAAGGCGTGACATACATGGTTCTCAATGCCACCAAGGATAGCGAAAACGGTCAGTCGTACATGATTGCCCATATGGGCGAGAACGTCTCGTACGACTATATCGACTACCCGAAAGAGTGATCAGGGCTTGGTGCCTTTGAACGCATTCTTGTCGATCTCCACTGACGGGGGAAAGGCAGGAGCTCGCATATTGGAGCAGTCGCGGAAAGCGCCTGCTCCGATTTTTTGTATCGTAACAGGGAAAGAGGCTCGGCGCAGACTGCGACATTCAGCAAAAGCTTCTTCACCGATGGTCTTTACGGAGTCAGGTACGATAATCTCGCGCAAACTCGTGCAATGATAGAATGCGTAAGGACAGATTTCTTTGAGTGGCGTAGGAAGGGTTATTTGATCCAATAGTTTACATTCTGCAAAAGCCCCTTCTTCAATCATATGTATATGATCCACCAGCGCGATAGAACGCAGTTGCTGGCAGTTGCGAAAGGCATGAGCTCCGATGCGGAAAGTGCTCTTAGGAATGTTAATCTTTTCCAGGGCCAGACAGCCGTCAAAGGCTTCATCGCCAACAGCGTATATACCTTCGGGCAAAGTAACGCGGTATAGATGTGTACAGCCTTGACACAACTGTTTGGGCAATGAGTTGACGCGCGCAGGAATAAGCAGTTCGCGTATAGTGGAACATCCCGCGAAAGCGGTCTCACCGATGAAGGTGAGTGTTTCCGGCAGTTTGATTTGCTCTATACCTGAACAGCCGGCAAAGGCGCCATTGTCAATGCGGCGTAGGTGCGACGGAAAATGTAATTGCTTGATGCTGCGGCAAGCGTAGAAAACTCCTTGTGCCAACACTTCAAGGTCTTCGCCTAATACCTGTTCGCGTAGATTAATACATTCGTAGAATGCACCCATGCCGAGCGACTTGAGATTAGATGGCAGCGTAGCCGTTTTTAGCAAGGTACATTTATAAAAAGCGAAATTCCCGACCTCCTTGACGGTGGCAGGAATGATTACTTCCATCAAGTTCTCGCACTGATAAAAAGCCGCGGTAGGAATGGCAGTGACGGTCTCGGGAATAGTAACAGACTTCAGCGTTTTTCTGTTAGCAAAAGCCCGCTCGGCAATCAGACGAATAGGGATCTTGTTTTTGAAAACATACTTTGCCGGCAAGTCATTATTCGTCGCTACCAGGCAATCGTCGATGATGAGGGCGCCTTTCTTCCATTTCTTCTCATTCGTATAAATACCGCTTCCTGTAAATGCTTCTTCACCAATAGAAGTAACGGTAGTGGGAATAATTATCTTCTGCAGGTTCTTGCAGTCCCGGAATGTCTCATGGTCGATGCGGGTGACGGATGATGGCAGTTCGATGCGTTGGAGCGTCTTATTACCTTGGAAGGCTCCGGCAGCGATAATACGTGTTCCCTCGGGAACTACGAAACGCGGTTTGATACTCTTATTGGTAGCAATGAGGATGGAGTCTATCCATAAACAGCCATCCTTCCAGTTTGTTTTGTTGAGTAGGATTCCGGTGCCGTCGAAGGCGGAGCGATAGACCCGTTGCAGCGTCTTTGGTAACACGATAGCTGTCAATCCTTTGCAACCTTTGAAAGCGCGGTCGCCGATAGCAATGACCGTATAGGTGTGTTGTCCGGCTACGATATGCTCGGGGATGAAGACCTCACCCGTCGCACGAGGGTTGAGCGTCACTTCCGCGGTCAGGTAGTTCTCGTCTATGGTATAACGAATGTCCTGATACAGTGCATCGCCTGCGTTAACGCGCCATGCGACGACCAGTAGCGTCATACACAGCGCCACTCGCTTCAATAAACAGTTTTCCATGTTGGATATATTTGTGGTTTGTGATTTGTGATTTCTGATTTTCGACGCCTGTCGGTATATCTATGTCGAGCAGGTAGAGAATCGCATTCTCGATGAGTTGCATGCCCTCTTGCGTGAGGTCGGTTGTGGAGTACTCCGACACGCCGATCATCACCATGCGTTGGGGAAGGATGGTTCCGTTACAATTGGTCCCGGCCGGAAAGTCTGCGATGGAGGTAGAGCCGGGCTGCGAGACGGGAGTGCCGAGCAGTTCAAAGCCCGCGGTGTTCGTCCATTCCGAGATAGCCGTCACGGCATTGGTGGTGCATTTCGAGAACAGCGGTAACTCGTTATTGGTGATGGTCAGTCCTCGAAAAAGCGGGTGTTCCGGTGCGGTAACGTGGACACTCAAGTCTGCGGTATTTACTGCTGTTCCCCAGTTCCATACATTGGCTTTCAGCAGCCAGGGCTTGAGTAATACGATTGGTTTGTTATAGCCTTTGAGGGCTGTAAATCCAGCGGCTGAAGAACTTGGTTTGCAACCCAACACCAGTACTTCATAGTTGCTGTAGTCCACCGACACATCGGTAGCGTCGGTCTCCACCACCCAAAGTTTGTCGTTCGTCCGCAGCTGTTTGAGCAGCGGTTTGTCTTCCGACGCACCGATGAGGGTGACAAACGCTACGGCGTGCGTACCTTCCGGTTGCACCGCAGGAATAGTGTCTTCCTCTTCGGGCTGATGTTCCTCGCCCGGCACCTCATAGCAACCGAGATCCGGTGCGTCACCGTTGAATCCAAGGTTCACATCAATACCCGCATCGATGAGTGCGGAACCTTCGGCTAAATGTAGGCAATCACCTTCGTTGAGTTCGCTGTTGCCGTTACGCGGCGCGAGGATCTGAGTGGTATCCAACGAAACGAAATCGGCATTCTTCACCGAGAAACCATTCCAACTGTTATGGTTGATAGCTACGACATTTTGTGCCTTATAACTGTCGTTGTTCTGCGTCTTGTAGGTGAGACAGTTCTGGATGGTATTCGTGCCGTATTTGGTGGTGAAACCGTAGTTGGTGTTGTTGGCATAGGCGGTGTTGTTATACAGCCACATCGTTCCGCCGTTGTTGTTTTGGTCGAATCCGCGGGCGTAATTGCCTACCGCCAGGCAGTGGTGAATAAGTATTTTATGGTCTGTAAATTGTCCGCCCATCTTAAAGCCGTTTCCGTTTCCCTGACACGGGTATTTCTTGAGCGTGATAGTGATGGTGTTACCATAGCGATCGACGACCTGCGTACCCACTTTGCTGTCGAACCAAGCCTTATCAACACCCAGCGCACGCGGATGTTGGCTCATGTCGTAGTACGGTGCACCGTTTTGGTAACAGATACAATGCTCGATGACGGTGTTGGAGTTGCTGACGCGCTGGAAGAAATCCCAGCCGTCATCGCTGTTGTTCCATGCGCGGCAACCGATATAGTGGTTTCCCGCTCCGGTGAACTGTTTGTCGGCAAAACCGTCGGCGTTGCCGCCGAAATTAGCCGTCGTGCCGGACATGGTCTCGTAGTCAAAATTATCGTGCGAATCGACATTCTTGATGATGTTATTGCCGCCTACCTTCATTTGGCATCCGGTGTCCGCGGAACCGTAGATGTCGAGGTTCTCAAACAGGCAGTACGAACCTTCGTTGTAGAGGTTGTTCTTTCCGGAATAGCGAAGCGTGAGGTTCTTGATATGCAGGTAGGTGCAGGAGTTCTTGATCTGCAATCCGCGTGTGCCGTACGGGGTGGAACGGAAATCGAGAATCGCCGCGTAGGTGCCGCCGCGAGTGATACCTTCGTAACCGGATATGACGATGCGCTTGGACGCGGTGCCGTTCAGTTTCTGGATGGCGGTATTGCCCAGGTCATATTGCCCGCTGAAGAGATACAGCGTGTCGCCGGCATTCGTCAGTTTCTTCAGTCCGTCTGCGAAGGACGCGGGTTTGCTGAACGAACCATCGCCTTTGCCGTCCGGCGAGGCATAGTAGGTGGCAGCACTCAGGCTGACGGTCAACAGCGTTGTTGCGATAAAAAGAAATGAACGTTTCATCGTAGTATAAAATGACATTGTAAACGAATAATGGTGTACCATAGAATCAACTTGCCTCTAAGGTTCGCTCCTTTGGCTTTCTCCCGTAGCGTGTGTATCACCGCTTTGCGTGCCTCCGGATGCGGCACAGAGGTTGTACTGTTCGGATTGAGGGTATATATATATCCGGCATAGTCGATGCGTCGGCATTTCGCTCCACTCAACCACAGGTCAGCCGAGAAGAGTATATCTTCATAGATGAACCCCGGCGCAAACTGCTGTTTGGCAATCGTCTCGCGGCGATACAGACGCATGCAAGGCGAGGTGAATTGATAGGGATGGCATGGAAGCTTCCCGTGGGGCAGTTTGTTCTGCGCCGGAATACCCCGTTTATAGCCGCTCTGGACATAGTCCACGCCGTTGACAGCCGCCATGTGCCGTTCACACCAATCGGGCTCTAACTGATCGTCTGCGTCCACGAAGGCGATATATTCGCCGTGGCTCTTGGCCATCCCTACGTTGCGCGCTACAGACTGCCCTGCGTGCGGTTGTTGCAGCACGACCACACGCTTGTCTTGCTTGGCAAAGGCTTGCGCGATCGCCAAACTGCCGTCTGTGCTGCTGTCGTCCACTAAGACAATCTCGATGTCCGGATAGGTCTGCGCCAACAGACTCTCCACACATGCCTTGAGGTAGTGGTCGGCGTTAAAGATGGGTACAATAATACTAATCATAGTGCCTTTTTGCGCAGCAAAAGTACAACATTTTTTTAATATATACAAATTTTTCGAACAAAAACTATGCAATTCTTCAATAAAATTTGTGTATATGCAAAAAAAACACTACTTTTGCAGCATGAATATACTTTTGACAGGAGTCGGGGCACCCGGCGTGCAAGGTACAATTTATGCGTTGCGTGCGCTTCAGGGACGTATCATCGGCACAGACGCCGATGAGATGGCGGTCGGTCAATACCTCTGTGACGAATTCTTTCCTATCGCAAAGGCGAAGGAGACGGAGAGGTATCTGAGTGATCTGATGTCTCTGTGCAAAGAAAAGCAGATTGATTGCATCGTTCCGCAGAATACGGCAGAATTATCCGTTCTTGCCGAGCACAAAAGCGCGTTCGAGCAGATTGGCACGAAAATCCTTGTGTCGGACCAACAAAGTATTGCCGATGCCAATAACAAGTATCGCTTGCTATGCAAGGCACAAGAATTGGCTATTCCGACAGGTTCCTTCTCTCTCTGTTCTGACTTCGGACAACTCGCCGATCAGGTTGCTTGGCGTCGCGAGGCGGGATTGTTGACGGTCGTCAAGCCGCCGTGCGGCAACGGATCGCGCGGCGTGCGGGTGATCATTGCGGGCGAGGGGAGGAACCGCAAGGAGGATTTTTATAATTCCAAGCCTTCTTCGCTGTACTGTACCTTAGAGGAGTTGCATGCTATTTTGGGCGATCAGTTTCCGGAATTGCTTGTAATGGACTATTTGCCGGGAGAGGAATATACGGTCGATGTGTTGCGTACCAATCGGCAGTTTGTGGCGTTGCCCCGTAAGCGGGAGGCGATGCGGAGCGGTATCACATTTAGGGCTTCTTTAGAAAAAAACGAAGCGATTATGGATGCCGTAGAAAAACTGAGCGAGGCATTGGATTTGCGTTATTGTTTCGGCTTCCAGTTCAAGAAGGATGCAGACGGAAAACCGGTGTTGCTGGAGTGCAACCCGCGTGTGCAAGGCACGATGGTCATGTCGGCAATGGCCGGGGCCAATATCATTGCGGCAGCAGTTCGGGATTGTCTGCAACTGCCGTCGGAACCTATGCAGATTGATTGGAACACGCGCCTGATACGGTATTGGGGAGCTATCGGAGTCAATGAGGCAGGAGTGGTCAAAATATAAGTTAGTGGTCTTCGACCTCGATAACACGCTGTATCGCGAGACGGATTATTTGTTTGCTGCCTATCGCCGCATTGCGGAAAGGTGCGCTGCTGACCCTCCAACCGCAGAGGAGTATTATTCGTATCTGTGTACTTCTTTTGCTCGGGAGGGCAGAACGGATTTATTCCAACGGTTCAAAGACCGATATGCGGTCGCGCTAAGCATTCCGCAGATGCTCGAAATACTGCGAACAACCGAATGTGCGCTCCCCCTCTATCCGGCGAAGAAAGACCAGATAGCGCAGCTGCTTGAGAATGGCAAAAAAGTCGCGATCCTGACCAACGGAAACAGTCAGCAGCAACGGCAGAAAATAGCTAACTTGCAGATAAAGGAGTTGTTCCCGCAGCTGACTGTAGTCTATGCCTCGGAGATTGAGAGCAAGCCTTCGCCTCGCGCGTTGCAGCGACTCATGGAGCAGGCAGGTGTCCGGCCGGAGGAAACGCTCTTCGTAGGAGACGGCGAAACGGATTGCCGGACGGCAGCGAACGCAGGAGTGGATTTTGTATATACAACCGAATAAAAACAGATATGTTATTCAAAGAAATTAAACGAGTGTTAGTGCTCGCTCCGCATACTGATGATGGAGAATTAGGTATGGGCGGAACCATTCATAAGTTGTTAAAGGAAGGCAAGCAGGTGACCTATGTGGCCTTTTCTACGGCTTCCAAGTCGCTGCCTGCAGGTATGCCGGCAGACACCTTGAAGAATGAAGTGAGGAATGCGACGCGTGCGCTCGGTATCCAGCCGCAAAACCTGGTTATATACGACTATGAAGTGCGCGAACTCAATTATGTCCGTCAGCAGATTCTGGAGAAACTGATCGAGTTGCGCGAGCAGCTTCATCCGGATATCGTGTTTATCCCGAGTACGCACGACGTGCATCAGGATCATCAGACGATTGCACAGGAAGCGATTCGCGCCTTTAAGAACACAACGCTCTTAGGCTACGAATTGATTTGGAATAATCTGACCTTCAACACGCAGTGTTTTGTGGAACTGAGTGAGGACGACCTGTCGGCGAAACATCAAGCGCTCGCCGAGTATCACTCACAAAAGGGAAAGAGTTACATGTCCGAGGACTTCATTCGTTCGCAAGCCCTCACACGGGGTGTGCAAGCAGGACTGCCGTTCGCGGAAGTGTTTGAAGTGACGCGCCTATTTTTGTAAACGCAAGAAGATCTGCTCCCATAACTCCGCCTGATATTGGCGGGAATAAAGCGCTTTCTTCTCTCGTACGACAGCCTGACGGGTACATCCGTTCTTTTGCCATTCGGCATATTTGTCCAGGATAAACGCAACGACTTCTTCTGCGGTCGTAGCGGAGAGGCCCGCGTTGGTCTCTTTTATTACCTGTGCTAGGCATTCCTCGTCGCTGGTGACGCACAGCACCGGTTTTTCAACACCCAAAGCTTCAAAGAATTTGGTGGTCATCTTGCCGTGACCGCTTTCTTTGCCTGCCCGATTGGTGAGAACAAGGCTCATAGAGGCATGCTGCAAGGTGGGCGCGATGCGCTCCTGCGGGATGATGCCGTGATAGTGCATGTACGCTTCGACGCCTTCTTGCTGCGCCAAAGAGCGGATGAGTTGTTCGCTTGCCGGATCGGTGTACCAACTGACAGAAAGTTCTTTGGGCGATAGGGATAATTGTTTGAGCGCTTGGAACAGCAAAATCGGGTCTTGTTGCGGGGCCGGAAAGACTTTACCGGTATATACGATGTCAAAGATCTTTGTCGGAATGTTTTCCGGCACAAAGACCTGACTGTCATAGCCGTTGTACACCAACGAACAGGGCTTGGGCGTGATCGAGCGAATCAGTTCAACATGCCAAGGAGAGACGGAAGTGATGGCGTCGGCTCGTTGGAGTTCTTTGTTCCGGCGGCGAATGTTCTGCCGGATATACAGTTTGGCAAAAGGTTTCAACCAAGGCTTGTGATGACTCAGATACAGCATTTGATTGGCCGGCGCCTGCTCTACCATGTCTCTTAAATCCACCACACAAGGAATATGAAGTTTTCGGGCTATCCGGTTCGCCGTGCGGAGAGGAAAGGTGTGGAACGAGGTGCAGAAGACCAAATCGTATTTCTGCTCACGGATAATGTGTTTTACCTCGCGTTCGAAGGTCCGTTCTTTCCAGTTGAACAGCATCGTTCCTATATTCTTGATGGTCCAATCGGCAAAGCCGGCCTTATACAGAGACACCTCATCGATCGGGTATTCATGCGCAAAGGTGATAGGATCCGCCTTTTCACATATCACGCGGACAACATGTCCCTTTTGCGTTAAGTATTCGCACAATAACCGCAGACGCGGCTTGTATGCCGGGGCTGAGAATCCGTCCGATAAGATGAGTATGTTCATGCCAAAAGAGAGATGATTTTGCTGTATAATGAAGCGTGATAGGTGGTAGGCAACAGATTGCTGTTATGCCATAAGATGCAGAGGTCGCCATGATGCATTCGCACTTTCTCTATCAATTGCTCGCACAGGAAATACGCCTCGTCTTCCGTTAGGTTCATGTAGTTCGGATTACTGAGCGTGGTGTCCATAATCATCAGCGGGTGCAGCGTGAGGTTTGTCAGTTGGTACGAAGCGGGGTTGATCCACCGTACGGCACGGGTGGTCTGCAAGCGGAAACCGGCTTCGTCGGCAAAACCCGTTGTGAAATCATCCGTATAACCGGCTTTCACGAGTTGTTGGAGTTGTCGGAGCGATGTACGCAAGTAGTGGGTGCGGAACATGCGGCTGTATTCAATCTTCGGGATGTCGCCGTAATAACTGCCATGTACACCCATATACACATTGTTGTGCCGCAACATGTGTTTCAATTGCTTGAAATCGCGTCCATAGCGCGGGTATTGCGGGGCATCGTATCCGAGTCCCCGGGTGCGCTTGACGAAATAAACGACGTCTGCCTGCTTCACTTTCGCGTCTTGCTCGATGAACCAAGGGAAGGTATAATACGGGTCGTTATGGATGTCGCGCAAAGCCGCCCATACTTGTTTCCCCTCTCCGCGCTTGAGTCCGCCGAAAAAGCCGCGCAGCGAGCGATACTTGGAAATAGTATCGATGTCGTGCGTCAGGTAGATGTGCTCGAATCCCGGAGAAGGAAGCGGGCAATTCAAGAGTTTGAGTAGTTGGCGTGCATATTCATCCAATAACGGCACTTGCAATCGACCATTGTGACCCAGGATGGAGAACCGGGCGGCAAAACGATCGTGTTCATCCCGCTCGGTATTATAACTCTCTTCGGCACGCGAGATGAAGAAAAACGCGTTGTACACGATATCCGTACGGATGATCGCTTTCCCTTTTGCGGGTTGCTCCACTTGCACCTTTCCCATGTCGGGCAACACGATATAATTACCGAATTTCCCGTTTGGCACAATAATCACATCGTGGTCTTCCAGCGCTTTCTCGTCTGCGGTATAGGCTACACGCGCAGCAGCTTCGCTGTCTCCGTAGCAAAGCCAAGTGATGATGTACTCAATCACTTCGTCTAACTTTCGCTTAGTAGTTCCCATTCGTATAGTTTTTGTTCTATCTGGTGTTTGACGGTTTCGTATTTCCGGAAGTTCTCCTGCGTTTGGTTTTCCGGCAGGGAGAGGAGTTGTTCCATCTCTGCCTGTTGGGCTTCCAAGGCTGCGATAGCTTCTTCGGTCTCGGCTATCTGCCGCTCTTTCTTTCGTTTCTCCGCCGCTGCGGCTTTTTGTGAGGCATAATCCAAGGCTCCAGAGAAGCCTGACGTTGGCTTTGACTGTCGGTTGACCGTCGGTTGACCGTCGGTATTCTGAGTGTTTTGGGTGCTCTGAGTGCTTGGATTCTTTTTCTCCAACTCCTGCAGGTTGGTTATTTTCTTCGTGCGGAGGAAGTCGTAGATACCACCGAGGTGTTCGCGCACATGTCCGCCGCCAAACTCATACACTTTGGTGACAAGTCCGTTGAGGAAATCGCGGTCATGGCTGACGCATATGAGTGTGCCGTCGAAGGCCTGTAGTGCAGCTTTGAGTACATCTTTGGATTGCATGTCGAGGTGGTTAGTCGGCTCGTCGAGGATGAGCAGGTTGCATGGCTCGAGCAGCAGACGAATCATCGCCAAGCGGCTTCGTTCGCCGCCGGAGAGCACTTTGACTTTCTTGTCGGACGCTTCGCCGCCGAACATAAAGGCGCCGAGGATGTCGCGAATCTTTGTGCGGATATCTCCTACTGCCACATAGTCGATCGTTTCAAAGACGGTCTTGTTTTCGTCCAGCAGCGCCGCTTGGTTTTGGGCGAAATAGCCGATCTTGACGTTGTGACCGATCTTGAGGTTACCCAAGTAGTCGAGTTGGCCCATGATACACTTGACGAGCGTCGTTTTTCCTTCGCCGTTCTTGCCGACGAAGGCCACTTTCTCGCCGCGACGGATGGTGAAATTCACATCATGGAAGACGTTGTGCGAACCGAAATCCTTGCGCAAGTCTTCGATGATGAGCGGGAAGTCTCCGCTGCGCGGGGCAGGCGGAAAACGGAGGTTAAGACGTGAGGTGTCTTCGAGGTCCACTTCCAGTCGTTCGAGTTTCTCGAGTTGCTTGATACGACTCTGCACTTGTACGGCTTTGGTCGCTTTGTAGCGGAAACGCTCGATGAACTCTTCGGTGTCCTGAATCATCTTCTGCTGGTTCTGGTACGCCCTCACTTGTTGTTCGTGCCTTTCTTTACGTAACGCCACAAAACGAGTATAATTAACATTGTAATCATATATTCGTCCGAGTGTTATTTCGATGGTTCGACCGCACACGTTGTCGATGAACGCGCGGTCGTGACTGACCATGAGTACGGCCGACGGACTCGCTTTGAGGAAGTCCTCCAACCATTGGATAGACTCGATATCGAGGTGGTTGGTTGGCTCGTCGAGGAGCAATAAGTCCGGATGACGCAAGAGAATCTTGGCTAACTCTATACGCATTCGCCATCCGCCGGAGAATTCGGAGCAGGGTCTTTCAAAGTCTTTGCGCTCGAAGCCAAGACCGATGATTGTTCTGTCCATCTCGGCAATAAACCGCGCCTCGTCTTCGCCCGCGAAAACAGTCATCACTTCTTCGCGCAGCGTCCGGTCATCGTGGAAAAGCATGACTTGCGGCAGATAGCCGATCGTCATGTCGGCTTCGCGGGCAATGCGTCCGCTGGTCGGTTGGTACTCCCCTGCGATGAGTCGCAGAAGGGTCGTTTTGCCCGCTCCGTTCTTGCCCACCAGCGCTACACGTTCCTTACGGTTGATAAGGAAAGTGATGTCGTCCAGCACGGGACGCGCCGAGAACTCCATACTTACGTGATCAATGGTCAGCATGCGCACGAACGATTTGACGGTTGTATATTTAAAATATTTTTTGTATCTTTGCACCCGATTTACATCTAAAGTATGGATTAAGACCGATTGAGGGGTGGTGATAACACCGTAATTAACGTTCCGTCCCCATACTTTATACATCCAAAAACTGGATAGTTCATTGGGCTTTTGACCCCGCATTCGCAACGATAGTGTTCAGATGTATCAGATGTTAATCGTGCACAACTTAAAGTTTAATGTTATGACCTACATTGGTATTGACGTAAGCAAGGATTCGTTCGTGGCAGCTTATCCGACTAAAAGTGGTTACACCACCAAGACATTCCCTAACACCACTACTGGTGTGCGCAAGTTCGTTAACTCGCTACCGGCGGATTGCCATTGTGTGATGGAAGCGACCGGCAACTACAGCATGCTTCTCCTCTATCTACTCCAACAGGCTAATATTATCGTTAGCATGGAGAATCCGCAGAAAATTAAGCATTTTGCACGCGCAATGCTGTCCACTACTAAGACAGACGAGATTGATGCAAAACTGATTGCTACGTATGGCGAGAAGATGACTCCTGTGCCCTACAAGATTCCCACGGAAAGTATTATTCTGCTTAAGCAGAAACGTACTGTTCTTAGGCAACTTAAGAAGCAACTTACTGCTACGATCAATCTCCAACAATCGTTAGCAGTGTTGCCCAAGCAAGATCCTGCAAGTAAAGTAGCCATAGAGCAAACTGTTAAATTCTTGCGCAAACAGATCTCTAAAATGGAAGAGGAGATAACTAACCTTTCCACTAAAGAGTTTGGACGTCAAGTTAAACTATTAACCTCTATTAAAGGTATAAGTGTTACTATCGCGTCTGCGCTCATTTTAGCTACCGGAGGATTTACCTACTTTAGCAATGCCAAGCAAATATCCCGATTCCTCGGTCTTTGCCCTACCTACCAACAATCCGGTACATCAGTCAATTTCAAAGGTCATATTAATCGCAATGGAGATACACATCTGCGCAGTCAAATGTATGTCGCTGCTTTCGCGTCTATTAGGTGTAATGCTGCTTGCAAAGAAACTTACGAACGTTTGCGTGCGAGAGGTAAATCTGGCAAACTTGCCGTTGTAGCAGTCGCTAACAAACTTATCCGTCAAGCATTCGCTATTGTCACTAACAATCAACCTTATATAGAAGGATTTGTATCATCTTATGCGAAAAATTAATTTTTTTACTAAATTTTTATTATAGTTCGTTAATA
>ONUF01000003.1 GCA_900321005.1 uncultured Bacteroidales bacterium
TCGCTCGCGCTTCACGGAAGTGAGCGCAATGGTTCGCACGCGCAGCAAAGACCTGATGCAGATCGCAGCCGACCAGGCAGCCTTCCTCGCACAGAAGGACACTGCCGGCGGCATCAAGACCATGAAGGCGTACTACTGGCATATCTGCGGCGAGGAGTACGATCAGCAGCACGGCAACGCTTGATCTAAAACTTCGCGTGATTACCCATCCTAGGCGGAGGCCGCTCCTTCCGCTTCAACGGAAGGACGCTCCGCGTTTTGATCTACGCTCTCCCCACTGCAACTCTGCGAGTTACATCGGGGACCCCATTGAGGAAAGAGATCTCTTCGGAGGTCTCTTTTTTTTTGCAAATATTTGCACGAATCAAAAAAAAGCCGTATCTTTGCAGCGTGTTATGATACGATTTACGACAGAAGACATAGCGATGCCGGAGCTCGATGAGCGGAAGATAGGCAAGTGGATTCGCGCGGTAGCGGCGGACTACGGCTTTGCCGTAGGGAACATCAATTATATCTTCTGCTCCGACGAGCGGGAGTTGGCGGTGAACCGTGAATTCCTCGGGCATGATTATTACACCGACGTCATCACGTTTGACTACTCGACCGCTCATACGCTTAACGGCGACATCTTCATCTCATTGGACACCGTGCGTTCCAATGCGGAGATGGTCGGCGAACCGTACGAAAAAGAACTCCACCGGATTATCATTCACGGCGTGCTGCACCTGACCGGTCAAGGCGACAAGACGCCGGAGACGAAGACAGAGATGACCGCGAAGGAAGAAAAGGCCCTTGATAAGTTGAAAGTTGAAAGTTGAGAGTTGAAAGAAGTTCGAAAGTTTAAAGTAAAAAGTAGAAAGGATATGAAGAAGATTTTTACAGCCATCCTGATTTGCTGCGCGGTGGGAGTGCAGGCAGCGGACTATTGCGCGCCGAGTAGTTGGGGTTATGCAGGTAACGTGACGGGTGGCGGAAACGCCACTCCTACCTTCGTGAGCAACGAGAGTCAGTTAGCCACAGCGTTGGGAAAGAAAAACAGCGTGATTATCATCACGAAGGACATCACCGTGAACAATCATATCAGTTCGGACAAGTCCAACCTGACCATCATGGCGCTGCCCGGAAAGAAGTTGATCTCCAACCAGCAGAACGCAGACAAGTCGGGTATCTTGTACTTGAAAGGAAGCAACCTCATTCTCCGCAACCTGATTTTCGAAGGTCCCGGTGCTTACGACTGCGACGGATGGGACAACTTATGTCTGGACGGTGCGAAGAACGTGTGGGTGGACCACTGCGATTTCCAGGACGGCGTAGATGGCAATTTTGACATCAAAGGTACGTCGGACAATATCACCGTCAGTTGGTGCCGTTTCCGTTATCTGAAAGCCCCGAAGGCAGGTGGTTCCGGTGGTGCTGACGACCATCGTTTCAGTAACCTGGTCGGTTCAGGTTCGTCAGACAAGCCAGCAGACGGGACGTATAACATCACCTACGGTTTCTGCTGGTGGGACGAGGGTTGCAAACAGCGCATGACGCGTTGCCGTAACTGCCTGATTCACTACCTGAACTGCTATTGGAACTCTTCTGTCTCGGACTATTATGTAGGTCCTGAGAACGCATCTTCTTATTTTGAGGGTTGCACGTTTGCCGGCAAAGCCAACACCAAGAAGAATATCTACAAGGGTTTCAGCGGCACGACGAACTACTGCAAGTTCGTCAACTGCTCCGGCGACTTACCTAGTAACGCCGGGACGGTATCCGCTCCGAGTTATACCTACGACCAACTGACAGCTGCTGCGGCAAAGGCGATGGTGACGAATGCGTCTTGCGGTGCGGGCGCGACGTTGAGTGTGAGTGACGACGCCGGAGTGAGTTCGAGTTGCGACGGCGATGATCCGGGTCCCGGTCCAGGTCCCGATCCCCAGCCTGTAGTGTCGGATTTCTGGAACATCTCCGACGATGACTTCAAGTTCTTGGGTACTATCACGACCGAAACTACGGTCCGCGGTCTGACCATCGCCGCCAGTGCAGACAAAGCGATGACGGTATCGGAAAGCGCGAAGACGATAGATGGAAAGAGTTTCACGCATGTGTTGAAGACAGGAGGAAGCGGCAGTGCCGCCGCACGCCACTTACGTTTCGATGTCTCGGGTACCTGCACGATTGAAGTGTATCTGATAAGCGCCAACACAAGTTCCGAGCGTGTTCTCAACATCTACAGCGGTTCCTACGGCGGCGATCCGTTGACGACAATGCCCGCTGCCACAACCGCCGCCAAACAGACATACAACTACACCGGCGGAGCAACGACGATTTATATGGGAAGCGCCAACAGTGGTATCAACTTCTACGGCATAAGCGTCCAATACCCCACCCCGACGGATATTGATAACGTGCAAAACGAAAGCGCAGCACGTAAAGTACTGCGCCATGGTCAAGTATGGATCCTTCGAGAGGATGCGACCTACGATCTCTTCGGTCGACGCATCGATTAGCGTAAGCGCTGGCCGGTGACGGTATATTCTACTCCGCTGCGGATGATAATCAGATTTCCGTGGCGGAGAATTTTTTGGCACTCCTCTGTCGCATCTATATCGTCGATACCTTCAGTAGAAGGCTTCACCAGTTTGATACCTACGAGAATAGGGTCATGGTCCGAGTAGCGATACATCGACTCATTGCCCGAGGTATAGCTATAACCGTTCTTCCAGGTGTCGGCATTAAGATGATACGAAACAGCCTTCGTGATTTGGCTCTCCATAGACGGGGAGCAGTAGGCATGATCGAGGAAACCGACCATGTAGTCAAACATATGGCTATAACCATTCGGGTCGTACTTCATGAGCAGGTCCACATAGTTCTTCTGATCCACCAGCATACGATTCGACACCTCCATCGTATAAGCATTCAGGTCACCCACTACCAAAACATCCGGGTCGGTGTTTTCCGCCATCGGCAACTTATTGATAAGGTACTGCATGTTGGACTCACGATCCGCCGCGCCGTGGTTCTCGCTCTTTGCGAAGAAGTGATTCATCGCCACATTGAATTTCTCGCCCGTCGCCAGGTGCTTGAAGCACTGGATAGCCTCACGGTGATTCATCGCGGCATAGTTGGTATAGGGTTTCAAGTACGAACCGGTCCAGTCGAGTTTGTCCTTGCGATAGATGAAGCATACCATTCCGCCGTTATAGGACGAAGTGCCGGTATTAATTCGCGCGAAGACATTCGCTCCTGCCTGTTCGTTAAGTGCACTTACCAAGGCATTCAGGGCGTTCGGACCCTGCTCCACTTCGCAGAGCGCATAGATATCGGCATTCATATGATAGAGCGCAGAAACGATTTTCTTCTTCTGCACCGCTAACTCGTTGGCATCGCTGGCACCATGATAACTCGATCCCGTACCAATATTATCCACGAAGAAGTTCTCTACGTTAGCTGCGCACACCACCACATTGGCATCGCCCAGATCCGGACGAACGGCAGGGAATTCATTATTGATGATATCGGGAGATTTGACTGCCTGCAACTGGTTAGCGGCCGACACATACGCTTTGAGATTGCGAATGACAGTACCCAGACGATAGGTCTTATACGAGATGGTCGGATTAACAAGATGGCAACTATCATGCGTGTTCTGCGCCAAGGCTGCCTTATAAGCCGCCGTACCTTCTGCACCATACTCTTCCGGCGCACGCAGACGATGGGGAGCAATCGTATTATTCCACGAGTCGCAGAAATAGAAATCGTTGGTAAACGTCACCGTCTTACCTATCCACGGTTCCCATCCTCCGGCAAAGTCCGTATCGAAATCCACCGTCAGCTCCGTAGGCTGATCCTGCGCAGGTTTCTTATGGCTGATATATTGGCCACCTGTAACCTCAGGGGTACTACCATACAATTGATAGATACCTGAGATGGTCAAGGTATCACTGACCTCGATGTCATAATTACTAAAACCGGAAATACCATAGACATAGATGCTACCGGTATTATCTTCCAGGTAGAGATTACCATATTGCGTACTCTTGATCTCCGTCACCACACCCGTCAGGATATAACGCTTTCCGTCGTTTTTATCAATAAACTCTCTAATGCTGATGGGCACCGGTGTCCACGCTTCTCCTTCCAACACGCGGAAAGTTCCGCTGACCAATTCGGCTTGATTGCCATACCGTTTCAGTTTGCCGGTAACCTCTACATAATTCCCTTTGGACAGCTCGCGTTTGTCTTCCGCATTCTGCGCTGTCAGACGGAAACACTCTAACTTGGACGTGGAACCCGTTTCTGCGTCATCGATGAAGAAATCAGCATTTTGATACGTAGGATAACCGCTTTTCCATCTCGTCACATATCCGCGAACGGTATAGGCAGAGGAAGAAGTAGCCCCATCCGACAAGCCCAGTTCATTGTAGATGTCCATGATTTGACTTACCGTGTAGAAACTGTCGGCTTGCACCAGCAGCGCCGGAACTAAGAGTAAAAAGAAGAAAAACTTTTTCATAGGTGTTGATTTGAAAATTAGTGCAACGAGGGCGGTTATCAGCCGCCCTCGTGCTAATATAGCTGTGCTTAGTCTTGGAACTTCGCGCAGAGGAACTCGCGGTTGAGGCGAGCGATGTTAGCAAGGCTAACGGACTTCGGGCACTCAGCGGCACAAGCACCGGTGTTGGTACAGTTACCGAAACCGAGTTCGTCCATCTTAGCCACCATCGCTTTCGCGCGAGCAGCTGCCTCAATCTTTCCTTGCGGGAGCAGGGCCAATTGCGAAACTTTTGCTGCCACGAAGAGCATCGCCGAACCGTTCTTACAAGCCGCAGCACATGCGCCGCAACCGATACATGACGCTGCGTCCATCGCTTCGTCAGCCACGGGCTTCGGGATAGGTATAGCATTCGCGTCAGGTACACCACCGGTGTTGACGGAAACGAAACCGCCGGCTTGCATGATCTTGTCGTACGCACCGCGATCCACCATGAGGTCCTTGATTACAGGGAAGGCACGGCTACGCCACGGCTCTACGGTGATGGTCTCGCCATCTTTGAACTTACGCATGTGGAGTTGGCAGGTCGTGATAGCGCTGTCAGGTCCGTGCGGGTGACCGTTGACGTACATCGAGCACATACCGCAGATACCCTCACGGCAGTCGTGATCGTAGGTAACAGGGTCTTTGTGCTGAGCAACAAGTTGCTCGTTGAGAATATCAATCATCTCCAAGAACGAAGCACCTTGGAAGACGTGCTTCAGGTCATAGGTTTCAAAATGACCTTGTGCTTTAGGTCCCGCCTGTCTCCAAACGCGAACCTTAATATCAATGTATTGATCCATAATGCTATTTACGATTTAGTCATTTACCATTTACCATTTAGTTCTTGTAGTTACGGGTTTTGCGTTCGGTGAACTCGTAGTCAAGCGGCTCTTTGATGAGTTGCGGCTCTTTGTCCTCACCCATGTATTTCCAACAGCCGACATATGCGAACTTATCGTCCTGGCGGAGGGCTTCACCTTCCGGCGTCTGGTACTCCTCGCGGAAGTGACCACCGCAAGATTCCTCACGATGGAGGGCGTCAACCGCCATCAGACGGCCGATCTCGATGAAGTCAGCCAGACGGAGCGCTTTCTCCAACTCGTTGTTCAGGCTGTTAGCCTCACCCGGAATATAAACGTTGGTCCAGAACTCTTTCTTGATGGCATCAATCTTCGCGATACCTTCCTTCAAGCCCTCAGCTGTACGACCCATACCTACGAAGTCCCACATGATGAGACCGAGCTCTTTGTGGATCGAATCGACAGAGCGCTTGCCTTGGATAGCCATGAGGCGGTCGATCTTATCCTGAACGGCTTTCTCTGCCTCTGCGAACTCGGGCAGGTCGGTACTCATACGCGGCACACCGATCTGGTCGGAAAGGTAGTTCTGAATCGTATAAGGCAGAACGAAGTAACCGTCTGCGAGACCTTGCATAAGGGCGGACGCACCAAGACGGTTTGCTCCGTGGTCGGAGAAGTTCGCTTCACCGATACAGAACAGACCCTTAACGGTCGTCTGGAGCTCATAGTCCACCCAGATACCACCCATTGTGTAGTGGATAGCCGGGAAGATCATCATCGGGTTCTCGTACGGGTTCTCGTCCACGATCTTCTCGTACATCTGGAAGAGGTTTCCGTATTTCTGCGCTACGACATCTTTGCCAAGGCGCTGGATCGCGTCGGAGAAGTCGAGGAAGACAGCGAGACCGGTGTTGTTGACACCAAAGCCCTTGTCGCAACGCTCCTTAGCAGCACGCGAAGCTACGTCACGCGGCACGAGGTTTCCGAAGGCCGGATAACGACGCTCGAGATAGTAGTCACGATCCTCTTCGGGGATATCACGACCCTTAATCTCACCTGCTTGCAGACGCTTTGCGTCTTCGAGTTTCTTCGGTACCCAGATACGACCGTCGTTACGGAGCGACTCAGACATGAGGGTCAACTTACTCTGGAAATCACCATGCTTCGGAATACAAGTCGGGTGAATTTGTGCGTAGCAGGGGTTAGCGAACAGCGCACCGTGACGGTACATCTGCATAGCGGCCGAACCGTTCGAAGCCATGGCGTTCGTACTCAGGAAGAAAGTGTTGCCGTATCCACCGGAACCTACAACGACTGCGTGAGCGAAGAAACGCTCAATGCGACCGGTAACGAGGTTACGAGCGATGATACCACGTGCACGCTTCTCGCCGTTCTCATCCGGGATGAGGACGATATCGAGCATCTCATAACGAGTGTACATCTTCACTTTACCTTTACCGATCTGGCGACTCAATGCGCTGTATGCACCCAGCAACAACTGCTGACCGGTCTGACCCTTTGCGTAGAACGTACGGCTAACCTGCGCGCCACCGAACGAACGGTTGTCCAGCAGACCGCCGTATTCGCGTGCGAAAGGAACACCTTGTGCGACGCACTGGTCGATGATGTTATTCGATACCTCTGCCAAACGATAAACGTTCGCCTCACGAGCACGGTAGTCACCGCCCTTGATAGTATCATAATAGAGACGATACACAGAGTCTCCGTCGTTCTGGTAGTTCTTCGCCGCGTTGATACCGCCCTGTGCAGCAATCGAGTGCGCACGTCGCGGACTATCCTGAATACAGAAGTTGAGGACGTTAAAACCCATCTCAGCCAACGAAGCTGCAGCCGAAGCGCCGGCAAGACCCGTACCGATGACGATGACGTCAAGACGACGTTTGTTCGCCGGGTTAACGAGTTTCTGGTGGTTCTTATAGTTCGTCCATTTGAGCTCCAGCGGACCTGCAGGAATCTTCGCCATTTCGGGCGTGATGACCGGCGTAGCCGCTTCTTTCATAGCTTTAGCCGCTTTATCGACTACTACTTCTGCTGCCTCTAAGGCCTTCTCTGCAGCTTTAACCGCTACTTTCTTCGCAGTCTTCTTTGCTGCCTCGATTATTTCTTCTTTCTTTGCCATAGTCGTAAATCATTAAGCGGCGCAGAGCATACCGATGCCCATGCCGAGGTAATACAATACAACGATAGCGAACGGCAGAACCGCGAGGGTAGCTACGATGCAGCCGATCACTTTAATACGCTTCATCCAAACGAGGTTGTTCCAACCGAGCGTGTGGAGAGCCGACCAAACACCGTGGTTCAGGTGGAACCAAAGGGCGCAGAGCCAAATCAGGTAGAGCACGCAGTACACTTGTCCCCAGACGGGCTCAGTGAAGAGTGCCTTCACGTACGCTGCTCCGTTCTGCGGATCGAAAGCACCGGTCTCAATACCCGTTACTTCCGCGAACTGCATCTTAAACCAGAAGTTGTAGAGGTGCAAGCAGAGGAAACCGAGAACGCAGAAACCGAGAACGAGCATGTTCTCCGACTCCCAATCCACGCCTTCTTTCTTACCTGTTACGGCATAACGGTCGTTACCGCGCGCTGCACGGTTTTGGATCGTCAGGTAGAGCGCGTAGCAGAAATGCACCAGCACCAGAAAGGCCAGACCAAGTGTGCCGATGAGGGCATACCAGTTTGCGCCTAACAGGTGGCAAATCATGTTGTAAGCTTCTTCCGAGAAGACCACAGCCAAGTTCATGCAACCGTGGAAAATCAGGAACAAGACCAACGCCAGGCCGGTCAAGCTCATGACGAACTTACGGCCGATAGATGAATCTTTTAACCACATAGAGATTGAATGTTGAATGTTGAATGTTGAATGTTTATTGTTTTGATTTATAGACTTTTGATGTATTTGTCTGCTTCGATAGCGGCTTTGGCACCGGAACCGGCGGCTACAATCGCCTGACGGTAATGCGGGTCGGCGCAGTCGCCTGCAGCGAAGACACCCGGTACATTCGTTCGAGGACTGTCGCCTTCGACGAGGATATAGCCTTCGGCATCGCGGTGGAGGAAGTCCTTGAACAGTTCGGTGTTGGGATGATGACCGATAGCAAGGAAGAAACCGTCGATGTCGATATGACGGAGTTCTTCGTCGGGTTCGCCTTTGCGGTAGATGAGGTCTGCGCCCTGCACTTTGCCTTCACCCGTCAGTTGAAGGGTATTGTGCTCAAAGAGGACTTCGATCTTGGGATTGTTGAGTACGCGTTGCTGCATGATTTCCGAAGCGCGGAGGTAGGGTTTGCGCACGATCATGTACACTTTCTCGCACAAGCCGGCAAGGTAGTTGGCTTCTTCGCACGCCGTATCACCGCCGCCTACGACAGCTACGGTCTTCTTGCGATAGAAGAATCCGTCGCAGGTAGCGCAGGCACTCACGCCGCGGCCGCGATAGGTGCGCTCGGACTCGATGCCGAGGTATTTGGCAGACGCACCGGTAGCAATGATAACTGCATCGGCTTCGTACTCAATTTCGTCTTCGACGATGACTTTCTTGGGGGATGTAGAGAAGTCCACTTTGGTCACAATGCCGGAGACAAACTGCGTTCCGAAGCGCTCGGCCTGACGGCGCATGTCGTCCATCATCGTGAAAGGTTCTACACCATCCGGATAGCCGGGGAAGTTCTCTACCTCGGTGGTGGTGGTCAATTGTCCACCGAGTTGGGGACCTTCGATGAGAACAGGTTGTAAGTTAGCACGCGAAGCGTATATAGCGGCCGTATAGCCGGCAGGACCGCTTCCTATTATTAAGCATTTTACTCTCATAATCGCATATCGTTGACATATGTGTCGGCGTCGGCCTTGATCACATACTCAGGTTTTGTATTGATAAATTTGGGTTCTTTCATCTTGAGTGTCGAGGTCTTTTTGCCCTCTTTGATCTCGACGGAAAGGGGCATCAGGTCGCTATTGCGCACGCGCAGCACGAAGCGGTTAATACCAATCGATTGGTCTTTCGGCGTAAGCGTGACGATAGTCTGCGCACCGTCGGAAGTGGTGCGTTCGGTTACGTTACAAACCGGCACGAGCGCCTTCGCGTAGAGGAGCGGATTCGTCTCGACGAGTTCCTGGTCGGTAGGGTTACTGAGCGTCAGTTCGTCGGTATCGCCCGAGTACATGTACATCGTCTTGCCGTCATAGGCGGCATCAACGCTGAACATCGAGAGACGGAAACAGTTGCCGCTCATGGTGATCGTTCCGGGATAGTTCATCGGCGCGTTCACTTCTTCGGCTACCGTGACAGTGAAATCCGACTGCAAGGTCTTCGTCTCAAGGTTCGAAAGGAAAGTCGAGAGAACCGTTAATATCGTTAGTAAGATTTTCATTTGACGCCTAATTCTTCAAGCAGTTTGTCGAGTTGGTCGAGGTCGGTGATGAGTACATCGCGGCCCTTCGGTCCTTTGTTGGGTCCGACGATGCCGGCGGCCTCGAGTTGGTCGGACAGTTTACCGGCGCGGTTATAGCCTATCTCGAAAGCTCGCTGCAGACGCGAGGTCGAACCTTCCTGCTTCGTTACTACGTAACGGGCTACATCCGCGAACATCGGATCGAGTCGTTTCATATCCACGCTGCCCGGTGCGAGTGCTTCGCCTTCACCACCTTCGCCGACATATTCCGGCAACTGGTACGGTTCGGTATAGCGCTGCTGTTTAGCGATATGCTTGACGATCTCATCCACTTCGGGCGTATCCACAAAGGCGCATTGTACACGAGTGATGGTCGCATTGCCCGCATAGAGTGAGTCGCCGCGACCGATGAGTTGCTCCGCGCCCTTGGCATCGAGGACGGTGCGCGAGTCAATGACGGACTGCGTACGCAGGGCTATACGGGTCGGGATGTTCGCTTTGATGACACCCGTGACGATATTCACCGACGGACGCTGGGTAGCGAGGATCATATGCATGCCGACGGCACGGGCCTTCTGGGTGATACGCGCAATAGGCGTCTCGACTTGTTTGCCGGCCTGCATGATGAAATCGCCGTACTCGTCGATGATGATGACGATATAAGGCAGGAATTGGTGGTGCAGGCTGTCCGCCACGAGTTTATTGGGGTTGAGACGGCGACGCACGAACTTATCATTGTAGTCCTCGAGGTTGCGCACACCGGCATCCATGAGCAGTTTGTAACGGTTCTCCATCTCGATGACGAGGGAGTTGAGCGTGTTGATGACGCGGTCGCAGTCAGTAATGACGATCTGCTCGGGGTCTGTCTCCGGCATCGCCGCGAGGTAATGCTTGAGGAGCGGTTTGTACGGCGCGAATTCCACCATCTTCGGGTCCACCATGACGAGTTTGAGTTCCGCCGGGTGTTTCTTATAGAGGAGCGAGGTGATGATGGCATTGATGGCGACGGACTTACCCGTTCCCGTAGCACCGGCTACGAGGAGGTGCGGGGTCTTGGCGAGGTCGAACATAAAGACCTCGTTGGTGATCGTACGACCGTACGCTACCGGCAGTTTCATCTTCGACTCTTCCTGGAAGCGCTTGGACGCGATGACGGAGTGCATGGAGACGACTTGCGGCTTCTCATTCGGCACCTCGATACCGATGGTTCCTTTACCCGGCATCGGCGCGATGATACGGATTCCCGTAGCGGAGAGCGACATCATGATATCGTTCTCGAGGGCTTGGATCTTCGCTACGCGAATACCGGCCTTCGGCACTATCTCATAGAGCGTGACGGTAGGTCCGACGGTGGCCTTGATGGAATCTATCTCGATGCCGTAGTTGCGGAGGGTGGTCACAATACGCGCACCATTCGCACGTTGTTCCTCTTCGTTGATGACCGGCGCGGCCTCATTGTCATAGACCTTGAGAAGATTGAGCGAAGGGAACTTAAAGAACTCGAGGTCTTTGCGCGGGTCGTACGGACCGAGTTTCTCGAGAATCTTATCGGGGTCCTTGTCGTAGAGTTTGTCTTCGATGACATCCTCAATTTTCAAGTCCGGGTCATCCGTTTTTTCTTCTTCGGCCGGCTCTTCTATGGGCAGCGGGGCATCACCGAGCGGTTCATCTTCGTCATCGAGGACGGGGAGAGGCTCGTCTGTCGCTTCGGGTTCTTCCTGAATCGGATCAATCGTGAATGTGACCTCATCGTCACTTGCCGGATTTTCCGGCGTTTCCGGAGATTCCGGTACAGGGATGTCGAGGGTGATTTCGTCGGTAGGTTCCGGATTTTCCGGTTTAGGCTTGCGCGTGAAGAGGTTCTTGCACCATGCGCCGAAGGCCTTACAGCGGTCGATGAAGCGCGGGTCGGAGACGATGAGGAAGATGACCATCGAGAAGACAAGAATCAACACGATACCGGTGATTTGCACATAGCTTGTCAGCCATTTAGCAGCCCAAGCGCCGAACTGTCCGCCCCATAAAAAGACACCGAGATGCACCATTTGTTGGGCAAAGCCCAAGGTGATGGATCCCCAAAGCACGAGGAAGACCGTGCAACAGAAGAGTTTGATAGCCGGGATATCGCGGAACACATGCATGATACGCAAGCCGTAGATACCAATCATCAGGATGAGCAGCAAGCTGGAGAAGCCGAAACTGCCGTTTATCAGGAAATGCGCCAAATCGGCTCCGGGGAGACCTAACATATTCCGGACGGTCTCGCGATTCGCTATGCGCTCCGCGCGGCTCAAAGACAAGATATCCTGGTCATACGCACCGGTGAAAAGAAAACTGACATATGCAAGCAATGCGAAGATGGCGAACATGAGCAACAACACGCCGATCACCATTCGCACGCGGCGGTCCGCAAAGAAAGCACGGATTGCCTGCAGACCACTGAGTTTCTCCACCCGAATGGCTCTTTCTTCCGGCTGATCCGGCAAAATATCCCTTGATTTAATTGTGTGTCTGGGCATAATACGTCAAAATTAGCATGCAAAAGTACTAATAAATGTTGAATGTTGAAAATTGAATGTTGAAAGTTTTGTGTTTTTTTACCGAAAAACGCATTTTTTTAACAAAAAGTTCGCGCGCACTTGCGTATATGAAAAATTATTCGTACCTTTGCACGCTTTTTATGTTTATGGATGAACTGATTCGACATACAGGAGTGGTACTGAGCGTGAGCGGCGAGATGGCGCACGTGGAGATTATTCAGACCAGTGCATGTTCGGCATGCAAGGCCAAGTCGATGTGTATGTCGGCCGAGAGCCAGCAGAAAGAGATGGACGTGGTGATGTTGGAGAAGTTGCAGCCGGGCGATCAGGTAGAGGTGGAGGTTCGCGAGCGTTTGGCATGGAAAGCGGTGTTGCTCGCATACATTTTGCCTTTTGTAGTGATGATGGGTATCATCGCCGTGCTGGATTTCACGACCGAATGGAGCGAAGCCGTTGTCGGCACACTCTCGCTCTGCGGAATAGCGCTGTATTACATCGGGTTGAGTGTGTTTAAGCATCGGCTGCAGACACAGTTTACTTTTACGGCCCGAAAGGTATAAATTCAAAATCACGGGATAATATATAAAATATATTATAGGTATGGGTAGGATACGATATACCCCCGATGTAACCCCGAGATGACCCCGATGTAACCCCGAATGAGATAGCAAACAATAACAACTTAAAATAACAAACAACATGAATCTGATTCTTATTTCTATGGGAGTTTTGGGTGTGACAGGATTGGTAGCCGCCGTGCTGCTGTATGTTGTCAGCCAAATCTTCAAAGTGGAAGAAGATCCGCGCATTGACTTGGTGGTGGCCGTACTGCCCGGAGCCAACTGCGGCGGATGCGGATTTGCCGGTTGCCGGAACTTCGCGGAAGCGTGTGTGAAGGCGGGCGGTACCGATGGTCTGGCCTGCCCTGTGGGCGGCGAACCGACGATGGAGGATGTGAAGCGAATCCTGACGCCTTCGGATGCCGAAGAGGCTGCAGCGCCTGCTGCACAAGAAGGTGGAGAGAAGAAGGGCTTTGATCCGGTCATCGCTGCTAAGATTAAGGCTTTGGCTACGCCCAAAGCATCGTTCCCTAATTCTATTTTAATGGCGCAGAAGTTATGAGAACATTTAAGATAGGCGGAGTTCATCCGCAGGACAACAAACAATTCTCTGCTCACCAGCCGATTACAGAGTGCCCGCTGCCCAAGCAAGCGATTATTCCGCTGGTACAACACATCGGTGCGCCGGCGCAGGCTGTAGTAGAAGTTGGAGCAAAAGTGAAAGTAGGCGAGTTGCTGGCTAAGGCCGGTGGATTCGTAAGTGCGAACATCTGTTCGCCGGTTAGCGGAACGGTGACGAAGATCGACCAGGCTACCGATGCGTGGGGTGCACCGATGCAGTGCATCTTCATCGACGTAGAAGGTGACGAGTGGTTACCGGAGATTGACCGCAAGCCGGACTTGGTTCGTCAGTGCACGTTAGAGCCGAAGGCGATCATCGACAAGATCGCCGCAGCCGGTATCGTAGGTCTGGGTGGCGCATGTTTCCCGACCCACGTGAAGTTACTGCCGCCTCCGGGCAAGAAAGCCGAAGTGCTGATTGTCAACGGCGTAGAGTGCGAGCCGTACCTGACTTGCGACCACCAGTTGATGCTGGAGCACGGCGAAGAGATCATCATCGGTATTGAGATCCTGAAGAAAGCGCTTGGCGTACAACGCGCGATCATCGGCATCGAGAACAACAAGAAAGATGCGATTGAGCACATGCGTACGCTGGCACAGAGCAAGTTAGGTATCGAGGTGATGCCGCTTAAGTTGCGCTACCCGCAAGGTGGTGAGAAACAACTCATCGACGCTTGTATCGGTCGTCAGGTTCCGAGTGGTGCCCTGCCTATCGAGGTAGGTGCGGTAGTGGACAATGTGGCTACGATCTTCGCTGTCTATGAGGCCGTTCAGAAGAACAAACCGCTCATCAGCCGCGTGATGACTGTGACGGGCAAGCATGTAGCGAAACCGGGTAACTACTCCGTTCGTTTCGGTACGCCGATTGACGAGGTGATTGCACTGGCGGGTGGCGTTCCTGCTCACACGGGTAAGATTATCGGCGGCGGTCCGATGATGGGTCGCGCGATGGATCATACTGAAGGTATGCCGGCTAACAAGCGTCTGAGCGGACTGCTCTTCCTCGACGAGAAAGAGAGTGTTCGTGCGGAGGAAGAGAACTGTATCCGCTGCGGAAAGTGCGTACAGGCCTGCCCGATGGGTCTGGAGCCGTACCTGTTGCAGCGCTTGAGTCAACTCGAGATGTGGGATGAGTGCGAGAAGCACGATGTGATGGATTGTATCGACTGCGGTTGCTGCGTCTATACATGTCCGGCTCATCGTCGCCTGCTCGACGGTATCCGTCCTGCGAAAGCAAAAGTAGGCAGTATTTTGCGGGAAAGAGCAGCAGCTGCTCAAGCCGCAAAATAATTGGTAATTGGTAATTTGTAATTTGAAATTTAAAAAGATATGAGCAATTTCATTACTTCTCCGGCTCCTCACATCCATGGCGGTGACAGCATACGCAAGAACATGCTTCTTGTGATTCTCGCGCTGCTTCCTGCTTATGTGGTTTCCGTGATTGAGTTCGGTTGGGGAGCACTGATCACAGCAGCTATCAGCGTAGCGGCTTGTGTGCTGACCGAATGGCTTGTCGGTCGTTTTGTGCTCAAAGAGAAACGTCAGACCATCGGCGACCTCTCGGCTGTCTTGACGGGTCTGCTTCTCGCTTTCAACCTGCCGTCGAGTATCGACTGGTGGATTGTGATCATCGGTGCGGTTGTCGCTATCGGTGTAGGAAAGATGACCTTTGGCGGTTTAGGACAGAACCCGTTCAACCCCGCTTTGGTAGGTCGTGTATTCCTGTTGATTTCCTTCCCGGCACAAATGACTACATGGCCGCTGGCGAAGGGTTTTGAGACGAGTTATCTGGATGCAGAGACGGGTGCTACCCCGCTCTATTACCTCAAGCACATGGCGAAGACCGGTGACCTGAGTGTGATGGAGAACCTGCCGGCACTGCGTGACGCCTTCTTAGGCGCGATGGGCGGTTCGCTCGGCGAGGTTTGCGCGTTGGCACTGATCATCGGTGGTCTGTTCCTGATCTGCACACGTGTCATCACATGGCATATCCCGGTAAGTATTATCGCTACCGTAGCACTCTTCGCTTGGATCGGTACACCGGCCGGCATGGAGAGCAGCCAATATGTAGCATACCAGTTGCTGAGCGGTGGTTTGATGCTCGGTGCGTTTTTCATGGCTACAGATTATGTGACGAGCCCGATGACGGCATGGGGAAAGATCATCTTCGGTATCGGTATCGGCTTCATCATGATGGTGATTCGTACCTGGGGTGCTTATCCTGAAGGTATGTCGTTCGCTATCCTGATTATGAACGCGTGCGTTCCATTGTTGAACAAGATTCGTCCGCAACGTTTCGGCGAGCCTAAAAAGAAATAAGGAGGACAGCTATGGAAAAGTTACAGAGTTCATTTAAGAATATGGCGCTGAGCCTGACCATCATCTCGATGGTGGCTGCGGGTGCGCTGGCAGGTGTGTACATGCTGACGCTCGGCAATATCGAAGCGCAGAAGAAAGCAAAACAAGAGGCTGCCAAACTGGCGGTGCTGGACGGACATGAAGACGGTGTCGCTATCGAGACGTCTGTGGACGGTTTCGGCGGTCCGTTCCGTGTGATGGTTGGTTTCGATGCTGACGGAAATATCTTGGGTTACGAGGTTCTCGAGCATCAAGAAACTCCGGGTCTGGGTTCGCATATTGAGCATTGGTTCAAGAACGCGGACAAGCCGAATCAGAACATCATCGGTCGCAAGGCTGACGGCAAGTTTGCAGTAAGCAAAGACGGCGGTGAGATAGACGCCATCACAGCTGCAACGATCTCTTCGCGCGCCTTCCTCAAAGCTATAAATCAGGCTTATGCGGAGTTCAAGGGCGGCGATGTGGAAGCACACACGGGTGCCAGCCAACTGCAAGCAGTTGACTCAACTGTGGTGGTTGAAGAAGAAGTAATCATTGTAGAAGAAACGGAGGTAAGTCATGAGTAACGCATTAAAAACATTGACCAACGGTCTTCTGAAAGAGAACCCGACGTTTGTGTTGGTTCTCGGTATGTGTCCGACGCTGGCAACGACAACCAGCGCCATCAACGGTATGTCCATGGGTCTGGCGACGATGTTCGTGCTTATTTGCTCGAATATTGTGATCTCGCTCTTGAAGAATCTCATTCCGGACAAAGTTCGTATCCCGGCGTTCATCGTGGTCATCGCTACCTTCGTGACGCTGGTTCAACTGGTGATGCAGGCATATGTGCCGGCTATCTATGACGTGCTGGGTCTGTTCATTCCGTTGATCGTAGTAAACTGTATCGTTCTCGGCCGTGCGGAAGCTTTCGCAGCAAAGAACAGCGTTGGCCTCAGCGCTCTCGACGGAATCGGCATGGGTCTTGGATTTACCTGCGCACTGACGATCCTCGGCGCGATTCGTGAATTACTCGGAACGGGTGCTTGCTTCGGCTTCCGCCTCTTCCCGGACAACTACGGCGCATTGGTATTCGTTCTTGCTCCGGGTGCGTTCATCGCCCTGGCATATTTAATGGTCATTATTAACAAATTGCAAAAGAAATAATTATGGTATACTTCTTGATTTTTATCTCTGCGATATTTGTTAATAATATCGTATTGAGCCAGTTCTTGGGCATCTGCCCGTTCCTGGGAGTAAGTAAGAAAATCGACACCGCGATGGGTATGAGCGCAGCGGTTATCTTCGTGCTCACGCTCGCTACGGTTGTAACATATTTGTTACAAATGTTGCTGGTGAAATGGGGCATCGAGTTCTTGCAGACCATTCTTTTCATCCTCATCATCGCTGCCCTCGTGCAGATGATTGAGATCATGCTGAAGAAGGTCAGTCCGGCACTGTATCAGGCGCTGGGTGTATTCCTGCCGCTGATCACCACCAACTGCTGTATTCTCGGTGTGGCAATTCTCGTAGCTAACGGCACGGAGAAATTACCGATGGGCGCAGAGCACGGAATGCTGACCGGCACGCTGTTTGCGTTCGCGACGGCGCTGGGCTTCGGTCTCGCACTCATCCTCTTCGCAGGTATCCGCGAGCAACTCGCTTTGGCGAAAGTGCCTGAAGCAATGAAAGGTACGCCTATTGCCCTGTTGACTGCCGGCCTTCTGGCTATGGCTTTCATGGGCTTTAGCGGCGTAGTATAATTATTTTATAGGAGCGCGCGTGTACATACGCACATGCGCGTACTATGGGGGTATTAGCTCATCTGGCTAGAGCGCAACACTGGCAGTGTTGAGGTGAGCGGTTCGAGTCCGCTATACTCCACGAAAAAACGAACAATCATGGCAATATTAAAACGAACATTAGCCTTATTTCTTATCTCCGCGCTGGCTGTTTCAGCGTGGGCAGAACGTGTTTCACAAGATGACGCTGCAACCGTAGCGAACAACTTCATGAATGCCGGCACCTCGCAGTCCGGCGCAATGAAGGCTCCTGCCAAACGGATGGTACTCAAAAAAGCAGCACAGGCAGAAGAGAGCCAGTTCTACGTTTATGAAAATGCCGATGGCGAAGGATGGGTAATGGTGGCAGCGAATGATATCGCCCACCCGATTATCGCTTATTCGGATGAAGGTCAATTCCGTTTTGACAATCAGCCGTCAAACTTAAAGTGCTGGCTGGGAAAGTATAACAAGCAGATTAAGCAGGCGGAGGAAAACGGCGTTTCTGCCACCGAAGAAGTACAGCAGGAGTGGAGAAAACTCCGCAAAGGTATGGGCATTAAGAAAGGCACTCCCGTTGTTGCCGCGCTTATCAAAACGAAGTGGGATCAAACTGCCCCATATTACAATCAATGTCCGACAAAAGGAAGTACACGAACCCTAACCGGCTGTGTAGCAACAGCCATGGCGCAGGTAATGAACTATTGGCAGTGGCCAAAAACAGGAACCGGGTCGTATTCATATAGCACACAAATGCTGGCTCTTTCGTGCTCTGCTGATTTTGGCTCTACAACTTATGATTGGGATAATATGCTGGACAAGTACACAGAGTATTATAACGAAGGTAGTAGTACTCCAATTTCAACCTCATACGGTACTACTGCTCAGAAAAATGCAGTTGCTACGCTGATGTATCATTGCGGTGTGGCAGTAGCGATGGATTATAATATATCCTCTGCAGGTGGTAGTGGCGCACAAACAATTAGACCTAATGCCTCATATACAACCTCAAAATGTGCTCAGAATGCCCTCTACCAAAATTTCGGTTATAAGTCCACCACGGTAAAGGGTTATTACCGTCCGGGAGGTTATGGCTATGCTGAGGTAAATGATGCAACTTGGCATAACTATCTCAAAACGGAGTTGGATGCAGCGCGCCCAATAATGTACGCCGGTGGAGGATATGAAGATCCTTCTGACGAAGATACTTATTACGGGCATAGTTTCATTTGCGACGGTTATGACAATACGACTCCTACGCGCAAATATCACTTCAACTGGGGTTGGTCTGGATATTGTGACGGATATTATGACATTGACAATCTTGTTCCAGGAACAGGTGGATCAGGAGCAGGGCAAGGCGAATATTTGTACGACCATGATATTATTATCGGTATTATTCCGGATAAACCGGATGTTACCATAACGTGGTCCGTTCAGGGAATAACATCCACCACTACGCAGACAAGCGGAACATTGGTATTGCCGACAACCACTCCGTCTGACTGTTCAGGTGCGGGTGGCAAGAAGTTTGTTGGATGGACAGCAAACAGTACTATTACCGGAGGTGCAAGGCCATCAGATTTGTTTACATCCGGAAGCGGCATAACTGTTACAGAAAACAAAACTTATTATGCTGTTTATGCTACAGCAAGTGCAGGAGGAGGCGGTGCTTCCATCGTCACATTGAATGCTTCTTCAGATACCTCTTTCCCTAAAGATGGCATCACTCTCACGACTTCTAATGGTGTGTTGAACAATGGCACTGACTACCGTATCTACAAAGGTGCAACTCTGACAATTACATCATCGGTAGGCGATATGTCTTCTATCGCATTTACTTTTGACGGCTCTTATAATGGCGGTGGATGGGCAACATCATATACTCCCAATTCTAGCACTTGGACTTCTCCTGCTTGTACATCAGGAAGCAGTGGGAAACAAGCACGTATAACGCAAATTATTGTTACTATGGCTGGAGGAGGAACTTCCTATTCTGATTACTCATTAACTTGTGGTGCTCCTTGCTCCAACACACCTGTAATGTCCTTCACAAATGCAACCATAAACAAGACTACGGCAGATGCATCTTATACACAAGCCGTAACTATCTCCGGCAAGGGAAGTGGACAGACTGTTGTCTATAGCAGCAGTGACGAGACAATCGCTACAGTAAATAACTCCGGTGTCGTAACATTAAAAGGCGAAGTAGGTTCCACCATCATCACCGCTTCGGTAGAAGCCAATGGCACCTATTGCGCGGCATCGGCTTCATATACACTCAATGTTACCGCAGCCCCCATCAATGTAACCTTGTATTACAACAACACTTCGGCTACACTCAACGACCAACCTACCCCTTACACCTTGCCTACCGGCGCACCGTATAACGCCGATATGTGTGAAGGTGATTGGACATTTGCCGGTTGGTACGGCAGTACATATACAAAAAGCGAAACAGAACCTTCGTATATTTCCCAATTGACAGCAACCGGCTCCGCTTATGCCATTTATACAACAACAGAGACCAGTGGTAGCGGAGGAAGCACAAACATCACTCTTAATGCGAATACAGATACCTCTTTCCCTAAAGATGGCATCACTCTCACGACTTCTAATGGTGTGTTGAACAATGGCACTGACTACCGTATTTACAAAGGAGCAACGCTTACTATAACATCGTCGGTAGGCAATATGTCATCCATAGCATTTACATTTGACGGTTCTTATGATGGAGGAGGTTGGGAAACATCATATACTCCCAATTCTAGCACTTGGACTTCTCCTGCTTGTACCTCAGGAAGCAGTGGTAAACAAGCACGTATAACGCAAATTATTGTTACTGTGGCAGGAGGAGGTAGTAGCACGACTTATTACGCAACAACTCCTGATTGTTCTACTCCAACTGCCTATACCGTCACATGGAAAGCGTGCGGAGAGATATTCCACACACAAGGTTTTGCAGACGGTGCGGCACTTGTCTTGCCCGCTTCTAATCCGGCAGATAATGCCGGTAAGACATTTGTCGGTTGGACGGCAACGGAACATCACACCGGTGCTTCGGCTCCAGCGGACTTGTTCAACACCGCTGGCAGCAAAACCGTCACGGCAGATGTAACTTATTATGCAGTATTCCATTAATCTAAACCTTGAAAATTACAGAGATATGAAAAGGAGATTTTCAGTTTTGTGGATAGCGTTAGTATCGGTAACAATGGTTTTTGCTACTGATCCCGCGGTTTCTCTGACTACCTATTACGCTAATATAGATGGTAAATCGAATACTTCGGATGCATTGCGCACTCAGTTATGTACGATTATCAGCACCGGCTATACCAACATCGGCTATTCCAGTCTGCCGGATGATGTATATGCGGCTTCTTCCAACCCGTCTGACTTTTATAACGGTGCTTCCAAAACAATGGAAGACATCTACTCTTCGTTCCCATATACTGCTTCTCAAGCGGGAGCATCGGCGTCTGACTGCGGACAAAAGTGGAACAAGGAACACACTGTTCCGAAGTCTTGGTTCGGCGGAGATGTAAGTCCAATGGAGAGCGACGCACATCATATCTTCCCGACGGACATCAAAATGAACTCGCTGCGTTCAAGTTATCCCTATGGTGAAAACAGCGCCCCAAAGGAATGTGATGAATATGGTTACGGACACTTGGGCACCAGTACGTTCAGCGGTTATTCCGGAACTGTCTTTGATCCGGGAGACGGTGGAGCCAACGGCAGTTACAAAGGTGACTTGGCGCGTGTATATTTCTATATGGTGACGCGTTACCGGACAACTAATTTTACGGACGGTTTGGGTAATGTATGTTTTACATACAACGGAGGTGTTGCCAATCTGACCGACTACATGAAAAACTTGATGCTTAAATGGCACCGCGAAGACCCTGTAAGTGAGAAGGAGCGTATTCGCAACAATGCTATATACACACATCAACACAATAGAAACCCGTTTGTGGACTATCCTTGTTTGGTAGAATATATCTGGGGAAACAAACAAGGCGAGACAGTTAGTCTCTCGGCTTTGGTTTCTTCTTACGATACTTCATTCTCCGGCGAAGGTTGCTCGTGTGCAGAGCAGCCGGCCACTCCTTTGGTAACCGCTACTCCAGGCGACGGACAAATTACAGCTACATGGTCAGATGTTGCCGGCGCAACGGGTTACACCGTCACATTAGGAACAGGTGTCGGTTATACTACCGAATGTGCAAGTTCTTCTATTGGCGCCATCACTCATTCAGGCACAACCAACACCTGTGTCATTTCCGGCCTTATCAATGGTTTGGATTACACCGTTTCGGTGGTAGCCAACGGGACATGTGACAGCGAGGCAGGTACGGACTCCGCGACACCGACTGACACGCCGATTGCCTGTGCATTGACGAGTATATCACTGAACACCACCGGCGTAACAAAAGACTTTACTACTGGTGACACATTCAGTTCGGCAGGATTGATAGTTACTGCGAACTACAGCAACTGCTCGTCCAAAACCGTCACTCCGACAAGTATTTCTTCGCCGGATATGTCTTCTGCAGGCAACAAAACCGTTACAGTAAGTTATACAGAAAGTGGAGTAACAAAGACTGCTACTTACCAGATTACGGTAGCAGCCCCGACAACTTACACTATCCGTTTCTTCAATAACGGCGTACAAGTAGGCACTGATCAAATAGTTATTGCAGGTCAGTCGGCTGTTAAACCGGCTGATCCGACACCGTGCGAAGGCTATACGTTCGTAGGCTGGTGGACTGCTACATTGGCGACCGATAACACCACCGCGCAAACTTGGGTTACTGACTTTACCGCTACTCAAGATCAAAACTACTATGCGGTATTTAGTAAGACAGAAGGAAGCGGAAGTGGTGGAAGCACAAACATCACTCTTAATGCTAGCATAGATACTTCTTTCCCCAAAGATGGCATCACTCTCACAACTTCTAATGGTGTATTAAACAATGGCACTGACTACCGTATTTACAAAGGAGCTACTCTTACTATAACATCGTCGGTAGGCAATATATCATCTATAGCATTTACATTTGACGGCTCTTATAATGGAGGAGGTTGGGAAACATCATATACTCCCAATTCTAGCACTTGGACTTCTCCTGCTTGTACATCAGGAAGCAGTGGGAAACAAGCACGTATTACGCAAATTATTGTTACTGTAGACGGTGGCGGCAGTAGTACTACTTATTACACCACCTCTCCTGATTGCCCGACACCGTGTGCAAACGAAATTACTATTACAAAGGGTAGTGATCCAGTTAACGGTACCTTTGTATTAAGCAATAGTGGTACTGTTTGTATTGACGAAGGCAACGCCTCAACGACTGTTACGGCTGAGCCGAACGACCATTACCACTTAGAAACTGTCACTACTACAGGTGATGTAGGTTCAGTTGGTAGTATCAGTGGCAACACATGTACAATCACCGGTATTAATGCGAATACCACTATCAATGTGACCTTCGCTGCTGACCCGAAAGATGTTGTTTACTGGTATGTAGCAGGCACTCCGACCGCTGAAGAAAAATACGCCGGTGAGACCTTAGCCGGTATTACTGCTCCTACGGAAAGCGACTGCGATGGGAAGGCATTTGTCGGTTGGACAGCAACTGCAGACTATTCCAGCGAAACGGATGCACCGAACGACCTCTTTAACGACCCGACCACCAAAACGATGCCTACTGGAGGTACCAATTACTACGCTGTGTTTGCTGATGGTACGACAAGTGGAGGACCAAGTAATTTGGTAGAATATGATGGTTCCGGAATCGTGACTTTAGAGGAAATTGATGGCGTTTCCCAAAATGGCGTAAGTACATATGCAGCAGGAAATGCTCCTTACTTACTCAAATTTGACGGAGATGGTGATTATATTCAATTCAATCTCACATCTGTTCCTGCTACTTTGTCATTTAATTATAAAATGATTGGCGGTGGTAACACCTCCACAATGACAATCAAAGAATGTGCTACGGCTGATGGTTCTTATACGGATGTGCAAGCATTAACCATTAGCGGTGCACAGAATTCAACGGGCACACTAACTACCACCACTTCTTTTACCAAGAAGTATGTTCGTATGGTATTCACTAAGGGTAGTAATGTTGGTGTTGGCGCTATTACTATTACAGGAACAGGCGGTGGCGCCACTTATTCCAACTACTCCACAACTTGTGTGGCTTGTACCAACAAAGTGACGCTCACCAAGGGAGCAGAGAGTAACGGTACCTTCGCGCTTAACAAAGCTGATGGAGAATATAACAACTGCGATGCGGACTTTGTGGTAACCGTTTCGGATATTACTCCTGCCGCAGGCTATTACTGCACAGGCGTAACTGCTACCGGCGATCATGTATCCATTTCCGGTCCTGACGGAAGTGGCAACTATACCGTCACTTATACACACGGTTATAGCATCACCTCGACCATTACGGCGAACTTTGCAGCATCACCGACCTACACGGCTACGTTCATGAACGGTAGCGCAGTGTACGGTTCTGCACAGACTACATATGCCGGCAATAATATCACCGCTCCTGCCGGCACACCGGAAGCCTGCGAGGAATATACCTTCGTCGGTTGGGTAGCCGCAGCGCAAACATCAGAAACAACTGAATTGCCGGAGACCGTTACCTTCCCGCAACCTATGCCGGTCGGCGGAATAACCTATTATGCGCTATACAGACGTATCGAAGGTGGTTCGGGAAGCACGAATGTGGTGTTGAATACAAGTGCTCAATACACCAACGGACAAGAGGCCGGCAGCAAAGAAATAGACGGAGTCACTTTTGCCTTCGCAATCGGTGGTAATAGTTCAAATGCTCCGAAGTATTACTCTTCCGGCACCAGTGTTCGTATGTACTCGGATAACACACTCACTATCAGTTCGGCCTCCACTATTTCTGCCATTGAGTTTGTTTGGGGTGGTACGACAAGCGCAGGATTGGAAGCAAGTGAGGAAGAATATAATGCCAACACCACCGGCGGTTCATGGAGCGGAAGTGCTACTTCTATCACCTTTACTGTAGGTAGTTCCGGACAGCAACATATACAAACCATCACCGTCACCATCGACGGCGGCGGCACGTCGTATTATACGACTGCACCTACCTGCTCCGGCTACGTGATTACTGTTGCTGAAGTACTGCATGGCGAAGGCACCAGCGACAAGAAACGTTGTGACGAAGGCGGTATAGTGACTATCACACTGACAGCCAATGAAGGTTATGAATGCGGCGGCATTACCACGGATCCTGTTGTTACCCCGTCAGGATCAGGTTGTACCTACACCTTCACCATGCCGGCTTCGGACATCACCGTTACTCCTGTCTTCACGCCTAAGACGCCGCGTACGTTTACCTTCGAAAAGGGAACGGGTATTTGCGCAACGAATACACTCACCGAGGCGGTATGGAATGGAGGCGTAACACTGCCGACAGCAACAGCGAACTCGGGCTGCGATCCGGAATATGTATTCGCAGGTTGGGCTACGTCGGCTGTAACGGTCGAAACAGAAGTGCGCCCGACGCTATATGCTGCGGGTACGTTGTACAACGGAGAAGAGACGACACTCTATGCTGTCTATTCCCAAACGACAGGTGGTAGTGCCTCCGGCTTTACGCTCAGTTATACAATAGATGATATTACCTACTATGTTGCCGCACGTACGGGTACCAATAAATATATGGGTGCTACTACTGATGTCGTGGATGCGGCACGCTTTACCATTGTGACTTCGAATGACAAGCAATACCTATGCTGGCACGGAGAGAACGACACGTACGTTTCCAATAACTCTAATAAGACGGATCTCCTATTCACCACAAATATAGAAAATGCATATAGTTGGGACATTACGGAAACAGGAAACACAATTGCTTTAGTGGCATCAAGTGGCCGTCACTTTATGTTCAACACCAACATCGCTCAGCGTGACCGATTTGCGGCCTACTCCACTGATGATGTTTTAGTTAAAGGTGACGCCGGTACGACGGTATATAACACCAACCCGAGTTGTGTTTGTTACTCCGTGAATATAACCTATAACGCTAATGGTGGTACGTTGGCAGAGGGTTGCGGCAATGTAGTCGGCGGTGAATGTGAGCGCGATTGGAAACTATGCGAAGCCCCGACGCGCGAGGGTTATCTGTTTACCAACTGGAAAGACCAGAACGGCACCTTGTACAACGCAGGGGCGATGGTTCAAGACTTGAAGCTCTCGCTCACACTGACCGCGCAATGGATACCGGCGCCTTATACGGTATTGTTTGATGCCGGTACGGGTACCTGTGTAGAATCACTGACCGAGCCGAGCCGTGGCGACGGAATTACGTTGCCGAAGGCAGAACCGTCGGCTGCTTGTGCGGACGACTGGACCTTTGTCGGCTGGAGTGCGACAGAGTTAGTAGGAGAAACGAATACTACGGCTACAATTATAGGTGTGGCAGGTGTTTCGTATGTGCCGGCAACCAACAATGTGACGCTGTATGCTGTATATAGCACCTTGGATGAAGCCGGAGCAACATCCGACTACACACGTGTAAGTGCATCAACACCGGAGGAAGGCGACTATGCGATTGTAGTTTCCCAGAGCGATGAGAGTTTCGGATTACTGACCTATGGTACTATTGCTAAAGGGCGTCTTGCATATACAAAGGCATATACTTCATTACCGGCATCAACTATTTCGAGTCCTGCTGCTACACAAATTTGGCACCTCACATATGATGCTTCAGGCTATGCCTATTTGTATAATGCGAATGCGGGGGCATATTTGTCAGCAAGCGGTACCAACATTGACTATAACGCCAATGGAGGTTCAGCATTCGTACTAACAAGAGATCCGGGTACATATGGTGATTATCAATGCTTGAATAGTACAGCATCGGCATCCTCGAACTACTATTTGGGAGCCAACAAGGATGCGGATTATGTTCGCTACTACGGTACATCTAATATCATCGCTACCAATAGCGTCACGCTCTACGCAGGTTCAACCGGCACGCGCTATTATGCTACCAGTCCGGTATGTACGCCTTGTACAGATCCTGAATGGTCATTCGAATTAGGCACCAGCGTAGTAAAGACGAAAGGTAGCGCACCGTTTACCAACACGGTCATCAAAGTTCACGAGTCAAGCGGTTCAGTTACCTACTCCAGTACAAACGAGGCGGTGGCTACGATAGATGCCGCGGGTGAAGTAACGCTTGTCGGAACAGGAAGCACCACCATCACGCTGCGTCTGACAAAGGCAATGCCGTACTGCGCCGCTGTGCTGCAATATGAATTGGAAGTCAAAGAGCCGAGCATTGATATTGTAGGCGTGACGGCAGACGGCGAGATTGTTATCGAGCACGATTTGGAAGGCACTATTACGCTTGACCTGAGCGAAGGACATGCCGTCTCCACCGGAACGGCAGCCAATGACCTGTTCTTCTCCAAGTACTTCGAGGCAGCCTCTAACATGAAGTTGTTCGCGATCTTCAACGGAACCGGACATGATATGGATATTTCGGATATCCGTGTTCGTTGCAACTGTACAACAGATGGAAAATGGCCGACAAAGACAGGTGATTTGGGATATGTAGAACTACGTACCATCAGCAAACTGCGCGAACAATATCCGAAACTGAAGATTCCTTCCGGTACGGAATTAATCTTCTGGTCGAACAACAAAGGATCTACATCATCTACAGCCGCCCGCAATACCGAATTGCGCGAATGTATCACTTTCACCATTGGCGAGATGGAATACCATTATTCGGATATGGAGGCGATGGAGATTCCTAACTGGTTCTGTTTGGGCGATTACACCACCTTCCAAACACCGGATGCTGATGGTAACAACCAGTTCGTCTTCAACGGCGATGACTCCATGATTATGGAGCGCTATAATCCGGCAACAGGACAATGGGAGGCGATTGATCTCTTCGGCGCCGGCACATCGGAAGCACCGGCTTCGACCTCCGGTTTGGTAGAAAAGATAACTGACACTTATGATATAAACGGATCTTCACAGCCATTAAACGACGGCGACGGCTTCCATGCCGAATGTGCAGGCGATCCTATTCCGCTCTCCACGAACCGTTATATGCTTGTGCGCAAGAACAGCGTTTTGGACGGTATGCATGCTGTGGCATTCAATACCACTTCTTTCGCTACGCTCTGCGAGGAGTGGGACGGTACACCGGTCGGCGGTTCTGCTGATGGTTATTGCCAGTCCGGTCATGTATTCTCTGACATTGCAGAATATGACTATGCAGAGAATTACATCGATTGGGAGACCATTACGCACGATGATTACGAGGTGGAAGAAAAAGAGGACGGTACTACTACTGTGACCTTCGACGATCCGCTGGATCTGGATGCGCGCGCATGCTCGCTCCTTAAAATAGAGGTGCGCGACAAGGATGATGCTTCCAAGATCTTGGCTACTACGGAATACAAGATTCCTATTGTAGTGAAGGCCGGCACGCACATGACGACAGAAGAACTATTCTATCATCAAGGCGAGAAGTGCGCAACTTGCGACGTAGCTATTTTGGGTAGTGCAACTCTTACCAAGGCTACAGATGGGGCAACCAATGATATGCCGGAAGTACGCGACATCTACGTCTATGGCGGCGGTCAGCTGGTAATTCCGTCAGGCACGCACTATAGAGCTCATTATCTCATTATGCGCATGGAAATGGCGGCAGACAAAGTGAATGTCAATGTGCCGAACATACAGGCTATCGGTTCACTGGCTAACCAGTACGGCGGTGCGATTCGTCAGCAGGTACGTGTAGGCACCAACCGCTTCTACCAGTTTGCCGTTCCGTATCCGGTTCGTCTGGAGGATGTGACCTTCAGCGACGGTACTCCGGCTGTCTATGGGGATGACTTTATGATCCGCTACTACGACGGTGAGTCTCGTGCGCAGAACTTGGGTACCGCATCCAACTGGAAGAACTACGAAGGCACAATGCTCCAACCCGGTGTCGGTTACACTCTGGCGGTTGCCAAGAAGGCTGGACACGAGCAGCGCGAGTTAATCTTCCCGATGGCGGACGCTTCGCTGGCAGAAGGTGAACCTGCCACCAAAACAACGGCTATCCATGCGTGGGGAGACAATACGATTCGCGCTAACCACCGCGGATGGAACTTCCTCTCTAACCCGTATCTGACCACCTATGGTCAAAACCACCTCGATGATGATGCCGGCGGCGTACTTACGACCGGTCGATTGATTGAAGATCCGGATCATCCGGGATGGTGGGTCAATGATGCAGGTACTATTCCGTACGTAACGCTCATCAATGGCACGCGTACGGACTACACCCAAGAGCGGGTGGCTCTGCAGGATCTGAAGCCGTTCACGACCTTCTTCATCCAGGCAGGTGACGATACGCATGCCAACGGCGACGAGTTCTCGCTGACCTTCAGCCGCGAGCACCGCAAGAATGCGGCTCCGGCATATATCCGTGCGGAGCAGAAATCACCTGTCGCCCGCTTCGGAGTGCTGCTCTCCGGCAACAACGCCAAAGACAACTGCGGCGTGGCGATCGGCGAAGACTACTCGGCGGCGTACGACATGCAGGCAGACCTGAGCAAGGAGTTCGGCTCGGCATATTCGCTCAAGCTCTACACCTTGCAAGAAGACGCGATGCGCATGGCGTTCCTCGCCACCCATCCGGATAGCCTTGTCAAGCCTATTCCCGTCGGCGTACGCATACCTGCTGCTGCGGAATATACGTTCTCGATCGACCGACGCTACAACCTCGGCGCATTCGCTCACATCTACCTGACGGATAATGTTACCGGTCAACACACGGACTTGTTGGAGGACACCTATTCGTTTGCAGGCACACGCAGTCAGAACGATGCGCGCTTCAGCCTGTTTGTCGTAATGAAGAAAAATATACCGACCGGCACAGACAATCTGCTCAACGGTATTTATGCCGTCGGCAGAGAGGGAGCCGTCATGCTCACCGGACTACCTGAAACGGCAGATATCTATATCTACGACATGAACGGTCGGCTTGTACTGAACCGACATACGCATGGAGCGACATCCGTGACGTACCACATGCCTATCGGTGTTTACCAGATACGTATTCACTCCGAGGGAGCCAATGCCCTCTTGCGTACTATTGTTCATTAACCTCTAAATGCACGTAAACATATGAATCCAATACTTTATATAAGAAGTGCGTTTGAGGTTTATACTGAACGTAGAAAAGTTCGCAAACTGAGAGTATTCCTCATCGTCGGAACATTACTTATTGCGTGGGGTGCGGTCGTCGTTATTGTACTTAAGACGCCCAAGATGGAGCAGCACGTACATGTCTCTGCTCCGGCTGTCATACCCTCTTCTAACCATGCGCCTTCCGGTGTCAGTGGTATCGTGACGCCTACGATGCGTCCCACTTCACTGACGCGGCGTCAGATAACGATACAAACTCCGCAACCGAGTTCGTACTCAACCCATCAAGGCACCGGCAGTTCTTCCTTGACCATCCATACTACATCCTCTGCGGCGCCTATGTTCATCGGAGGCGGTAGTGGCGGTTATACAGGAAGTAATTACAACCACAGTAACCCTACTCGCGCGATAGCGCAAAATACGGTGTCCACCTCTATGATGATTATCACTCCGGTACAACGACTGGAAAAGCATAATCTGTCCGCAGACAACACGCTTCAAAACATGCAACAAGTGATTGAGGACAACGGTCCGAATGCTGTTGCCGCACGCATGAAGAAAGACGGTTGGGACGACTATGGGCAGGATGATGAACCATTCCTGGATCAGCAGCCTATCGGGGATGTGACGTGGGGACTGATGCTACTGCTTACCATCGGTTGGTGCGTACGAGTCCACCGAAAAAGGCAACAAGCATGTAGATAGGATAGAGAATTTCGAGCAAAAGAGCCACGTACCACGGAGTGCGTGGCTTTTTGGTGTACGGTGTATGGTGTACGGTGCAGGTTTTCTCTCGCGCACGAATCAGGGAATACTCAATCGGAAATTTGATAAGCAGAATTGGCGGACATAGTAACTGAGCTATGTTCGCCAATGTTATAATCATGCCATACCGACGGATGTCGCGGTCGGTGTAGTGCGGTGCTTTTCCTGCCCAACGCATGCGCTGGCGAAGGAAAGCGCGCCAGGAAGTGAGGGGACGCACGATGGCAGTGTAGTCGGGTTCGTCCATCACGCTGATCTTGTATCCGCGACGCTTGGCGGCTTCGAGAAGGAACATATCATCACCGGAAGGAATCTCGGGATGCAGGTCGGATTCGCATGCGAGCCATACTTCGCGACGAACGATGAGATTCGCACCGGAACACATGATGGCTTGGTTTTGCTTGGCGGTGCGCATCGTGAGTTCTTGAATCGCCGCGTATTCGGCTATCTGGAGGCGCTCCAAGAGCGAGGGGTTGTCGCTTTCTCTCTCCATCTTAAGCGGCAGAATAATGAGATCAGCCTTTGTACATTGTACCTTGTCACTTTGTACATTAACTGCCTTCGGCAGTACTACATCGTCGTCATGTAGCCAGACGTACTCGCTTGTGGCGGCATGGATGAGTTTGGAGAGGGCATGTTTTTTGCCTAAATTGTCGTCATTGACGCCACGAATAGGGGTTATATGGGAGATAGACCCAGTAACGACCTTAGCATTGACCGTCGGTTGACCGTCGGCTGACCGTCGTTCGACCGTCGTTATTGACTGCAAAATTTCTGCGAAACGGGGGTAGCTTTTTTTGATGCACTCCAAGGTCGCTTGATCTGCTGCTGTGGTGGCAGGGAACGGATGGATAAAATCGGCAGCCATGAGGGCCATGGCCATTCGATGGTCGTTGCGCACTTCGTGGAATCGGACGGCTTCGAGACGGTCGGATTCTTTGTAACGGAGGCGTTCGGTGCCGGAAGCCTCGAGTTTGATCCCTAATCGCTCACATGTGAGAGCGATGGCGGGATACAAATCCGGACAATGCGAAAAATCGATTGAAAGCGATTTGAAGATTTGAAGATTTGAAGATTTGAAGATTTTTGCTCCTTCGGGCACAAACTTCGTTTCGACGCCGAAATGGCGGGCATAAATGTCGGCGACGATGCGGTCGCCTTGGAGGGAATCGGCTTTGAGGCCTTCGAGCAATAACTCACCTCCATGAATCGCGACATATTCGTACCAGAAAGCGGCGGAACTCCAATCAGTCTCTAATTGATGATTGATAATTCTCTGCCGCAAGGGCGCGATTAACTTCGTTTTTGATGATTGATAATTGTTTGCCAGGCGGCGGGACATGGTGATGTAGGGCGATTCGTCGGGGACGACGGGGATGTTCTCGCCGTGGAGAATACGAGCGGAGGTGGTTTGCGAAGTAGGTGCTCCGTCACGCTCCATAAGTCGCGGGTCGCCGGTGAGTGTGATGGGTTCGTTCGGATAACATTTGGCGATATGGACTTGGAGAAAGCGCAAAGCTGTGCCGCAGTTGCCTAGCCAAAGGGTCAGCGGTTCACCGTTCCTATGTTGCCGCAAAGCCTCTAAGGCGTCATGAAGAATATGTACGTCATCCGGCATATCCGAAGAGACCCGCATAAGCGGATCTCCATGGATAGCTTGCAGCAACAGTATTCTGTTCGCTATAGATTTCGATATCGGCAGTTTAATTGACATCCGGTAGCGGACTATAATCGCGGCTGTAACGGAGGTGTTGGTCAATATAGCCTTCCGTGAAATCGAGTTTCACGTCGGTGATGGCACCTTGTTTGTCGCGCGACACCTTATAGACGGGATTGACAAATCCTTTATAGGGCGCAAGGTGGAGTTCGGCATACCGCTCCAGGATCTCCTTGTGCAACGCCGGACCGACCTTGACGGCATAGGTCTCTACCAGATTCTTTGCCGCCGCATAATCGCCTTCGGAGGTGATACGCTGAATCTCCGCGAGCAGTTCGCCGAAGAGACGGCGTACGCCTTCGTAGTCATTAATCTGCAAATAGTGCTTACCGTCGCGCTCGATAATAGCCAATTCACCATCGGCATGGTCATAAACCCATTTGGCAATGAGTTGACGGTTGCGCATGTGGGCTTCCTCGATATCCTTTCCGGGTTCGATACGCACGAGTTGGGTCATAAGGCCGTTCATCAGTTGCTGGTAATAACCGGCTTTATAGGCTTCGTTATTCGGTAGCAGGCCCAGTTCGACGAGTTTCGGATCGGCCAGATAATAGAGCCCGAAGAGATCGGCGCGGGCTTCCTCAATCGTCGAGGCATGCTCTTTGAGTGCATCTTTGCTAACACCCGGAAGCAGTTTTCCGGAACCGTGTCCGACACACTCATGCAGGTCAGTATGCAGGTCGCCGCACAGCGCGCCATACTGCGCATAGAGTTCACGGATCTCATCGTCAATCATGAATTCCTCGTTGAAACCGTTGCCTTTTGCCGCTTCGTTATAGGCATGCATGAGGTTGTCAATCGTGACGGACTTGGAGCCGTACTCCTTGCGGATCCAGTTAGCGTTCGGCAGGTTGATACCGATCGGCGTAGCGGGGTAACAATCGCCGGCGAGGATTGCCGCCGTGATGACTTTCGCGGATACGCCTTTCACTTGTTCTTTCTTGAATTTCTTCGCGGTAGGCGAGTTGTCCTCAAACCACTGCGCGTTGTCCGAGATGAGTTGTGTACGATGCGTAGCAGCGAGGTCTTTGAAGTTGACCATCGACTCCCAAGTACCGGTGATGCCGAGCGGGTCGGAATAGGTCTCGGTGAAGCCGTTGACGAAGTCCACGCGGCTGTCGAGGTCTTTGACCCAGGCGATACAATATTCGTTGAACAGTTGGAGGTCGCCTGTCTCGTTGAAGGCAATGAGTTTGTTGATCACCTCGCGTTGCTGGTCATTCTCGGCATATTGGAGTGCTTCGCGCAGCCAATATACGACATGCTCCAGCGCCTCACCATAGAGTCCACCCACTTTATAGACGCGCTCCTCGACCTTGCCTTCGGCATTCTTGACGAGTTGGGAGTTAAGACCTATCCAAAGCGGCTCCGGCGAGTTGTCTTTATGCGCAGCATACCACGCCTCCGCCTCTTTCTGGGTCATCCCTTCGCCGTAGTAGTTGCCGGCTGAATTAGCCACCAGATCTACACCGTTTTGCTGGGTAGTACGCTTGGGCATCACCGCGGGATCAAACATGACGGGCAGGATAGCTTCGTCGAACTGCACGCCGGCGTCTGCCAGGGCCGTTACGAACCATTTCTGACTGAACTCCGGCAGGAACTTATCTTCGCTGTAGTGATGATAGATACCGTTGGAGAACCATACGCGTTTGAGGTAACGCTCGAAGGCCGCGAACTCTTCGTTGTCCGTGTCGTACGGGTAATTGAGGTAGAGCGCCTCGCACGCACGACGAATACGCAGGTTGTAACGACCGTTCTGGTCGAAGAGGATATCGCGTCCCCACAACGCCGCCTCGGAAAGGCAGTAGATCAACTGCTTCTGCTGCAGCGTCAAGGCATCGAACTCCGGCACATCGTAACGGAGGATCTCCAGGTCATAGAACTTATCCACGTTGTATTGGAAGGACGTTTCTTTCTTTTGGCAGCCGCAGAGGATCCCCACAGCTGCCAATATGATTGCAAAATGTTTTCTCATTAAATACGCTCGAGTACGGTTTTTACGAGTTCTTTGATACGCGGTTTGTAGTCGGTGTTGGCAGCTTCGATCTTACGTTGCGCGATGACGCAGCAAACGGTCATGGCGCGGTGTCCCATGTGGAGCGCCAAGCCGGCGATACACGAACCTTCCATCTCATAGTTGGTGATACGCTGTCCTTCGTAACGGAAGTCGGTGATCTTCTCGTTGATATCGGGTACCGCCAGATCGACGCGCAGCACGCGGCCTTGCGGGCCGTAGAAGCCGTTGGCGGCAATCGTACAACCGCGCATCATATCGTCTTTGGCGATGCGATCCACGAGTTCGGGATTAGCAGCTACTACGTACGGTACTGCCGCTTTCTTCGGATAGCCGACGAAGTCCACGAAGGCTTTCTCGAAACCGAGGTCCGCAATCTTGTCGCGGTCGTGATAGAACGCGAGTACGCCGTCGAAACCGATGGATTTCTGCGAAACGAGGAAGGTGCCCAGAGGGATGTCTTCCTGCATACCGCCGCAGGTACCGATACGCACGATGTCGAGGCAGCGCTTGTGCTCTTTCTCCGTGCGGGTAGCGAAGTCGATGTTGGCGAGTGCGTCTATCTCGTTCATGACGATGTCGCAGTTATCGGTTCCGATACCGGTGGAGATACACGAGATGCGTTTGCCTTGGAACTTACCGGTGATGGTATGGAACTCACGGGATTGTACGTCGCACTCGATGGAACCTTCGTCGAAGAAGGATGCCACCATATTTACGCGGTCCTGGTCACCGACGAGGATGATTTTGTCCGCGAGGAACTCGGGTTTGAGATGCAAATGAAACGCAGAACCATCGGCATTGATGATCAACTGCGAAGCTGGGAAAGTTTTCATGATGATTTATGATTTTTGATTGATGATTGATGATTTAAGCTTCACCACCGGTGAAGGAGAGAGGCAGGGTACTTCCGGGCACAGGACCGCCGATAGGTTGGATGGTTCCGAATTTCTTCTCGTATTGCGCGATGTTATTCTGCAATGCACCCAGGATTTTCTTTGCCTGGTCGGGAGTTACTACGACGCGCGAAACAACGTTTGCCTGCGGGATGCCCGGCATCAGTTGTGCAAAATCCAATACGAACTCCGTAGGAGTATGCGCGATGAGCGCTAAGTTAGCAAACACTCCTTGTGCTTTATCCGGAGCGATGTTGATGTTTAATTTTTGTTCTGCCATATTATTTACCATTTATTTGTTTTACGTTTGGGGACCACCAGCAAACACACGTTGACCAGCGGTAAGACGATATCGAACCACAGCACGGTTCCCATGCTGAAGCCATGCAGCCCCATCCTGCGTGCCGAGGTGTTAAGAACAGCCGTTTGCAAGATCCAGCGGATGAGGAACAGCGCTATCGCGGCCATGACCGGTATCAGCGGCAGGATGTCTCTCCATTCGGTCCATCGACCGAAGACAAGCACAGCTATCACCGCCGCATAGAAGAGTCCGCGCGTGAGCGGCTCGAAGAGCAAGCGCCATTTGGTGGCCGCGCGGTAAGCAGGCGAGACGGACAGATGACGACGTTTCTGCAGCAACCATGTGCGTAGCGAGGTCTTGGCCAATGACCATACATAACTGTCGCGATTCAGGGCTACGGCGGTGTTGGCTTTCGTCGCCACATGGTTGACGAAGAGATCGTCGTCGCCCGCGCGATTGGTCATCAGGTGGGTAAAACCGCCCGACTCAAAGAAGAGCGATTTGCGGTATGCCAAGTTACGTCCTACGCCCATGTACGGATGACCGCAGAGCGCTGCTCCGAGGTAGTGGAGACCGTTGAAGAGTGTATCGAAACGCACGAGGCGGTTCACATGTCCTTTCTCGTAGAAATACGGACTAAAGCCCAGGACGATGTCTTTCGAAGCCTGCGCCATCATCGCACTTATCCAATGGTTCGACTCCGGCCGGCAATCGGCGTCGGTCAACAGCAGCCAGTCGTATTGCGCGGCCTTGGCACCAAGCGTCAACGCCAGTTTTTTCGTGGAACCGACCCGTGCGCCCATGGGAATGAATGTCATATGCAGGCGCGGATCCTGCGTTGAGTATCGCTCCACGACCTCGCGTGTGTTGTCTTCCGATCCATCATCGACGACTATCACTTCGTAGGTCGGATAATCCTGCGTGAGCAAGGCTTGGAGATAGTGCGAGAGGTTATCGCTCTCGTTATGCGCACAGAGGATGACGGTGACGCCGGGGACTTCGTCATTGGACATTTGACATTTGTCATTTGTCATTGGTGATTTGCGGTCTTTGCGCATCTTGCGAGCAGGCGCAGCCATGTAGCGGCTGTACCAATACACCTGCAGCACGAAGAGCAGCGCCAGCGCGCCGAACAAGGTCCACTCTACTATAGAAAATGCTAACAACACGGATTTATGCTTTTACAACCTTGATTTTATATACGTGTGTGGACGAACCGTCCTCGGCCTTCACGGTGATGACCCAGGGTTTGCCGCCGATCTCGCCGGGCTCGACACTCATCTCTTGCGCATCGAGTTTGCGGCCATTGAAACGCGCTTTCTCGCCCTTGATATTCGTGAGGGTACCGATGCCGCGCAAGCCTTCGATCTTCACGCTCTCGCCGCTCTCGAGTTTGTAGGTCTGCACTTTATCGCTATGCGGATTGAAGTCCTTCCACTCCTTGCCGTTGATGAGCATTTTGTCGATGCACGACGAATAGATCAGTTCGACATCGTCGATATAGAGCGCATTGCCGTCATACAGGCCGTCGTTGGCGCGGAAAGCCGGGTAGTTGCCGGCAGAGAAGATGACATTGCACATCGTCGGACGGCCGTTGGCTTTGTACAAGATAGGCACTTTGATGAGTGTCCACTCGTTGTATTTGGCGCGCGCACGAAGCCATCCTTCCGCCACTTGCTTCACCGGTTGATCGATGCCGCACTCATTGCCATCGGTGGCGGAGCGGACATCACTCTCTTCGTTGATACGCTCGGTCGTCGTACAACCGCCGGCTTTGTTCTTGTAGTTGGAACTCTTGGCGGTGCCGATCCAGGAATAGAAAAGGAGGTGGAAATCCTCTTTGTCGGTATCGGGACCCGTACGCTTGATCCAAACGGCCATCGTGTCCGGACGGTATTTCCATTCGATGCCTCCTTCCGTTCCGGCCGTGGCGCTATTCAGATTCAGGCCCTTGAGGTATTGCCAGGGCACGCCCAGCGACACATAACCCGGGCCCGTAGCACCGAGGTTCAGTTTCGGAATACCGATGGCTCTATCCGCCACATAGATGCAATAGCCCGTACGCCCTTGCTTTTGGTACATAAACGTGAATTTAGAACCTATCTGGCTCACGTTCGATCCATGCCAATCTTTCAACTGGGCATCCCCTTTAAACTTCTCCGACCAGTTCTCGAAATGCGGGTCGGGCAACTGCTGCGCACGCATCGTCGTCACGGCGAATAACGCCAGCGCCATTACGATCATTTGTTTTGTTTTCATACTCACATAACTTTTGCGCTGCAAAAGTACAAAAAAAAAATGACATACACAAGAGTGTATGCCACTTTTCTGTTTTTTTTAGGTCAAAGACCTACAACATTCGCACGATGCAGAGGCTATAGAGCATGCCTAAGAGCATGGTGAATTTGATTAGTTGCTGGCAGGTCTTGTAGTCACTCGGGATCTTGGCGGGCCAAAGGAGGCCGAGGGCGCCGAGCAAGGGAATGACGATGCCGAAGAGAATATACCGCGTGCTGAGACTACTCCAGCCCGTCGGGAAAGGCAGGACGCGATACCAGAGATGACCGATGATCGCCAGCGTGAGGACGATGAGCGCGGTGACGAAGATCTTCGTCCACAGTTCACCCCATACCACCGGCATCGAGTGGCATTCCAGTTCGCGGTCACCCATCTGATCCTGCATGTCCTTCACTATCTCGCGGATCCACGTCAACAGGAAGGCAAAGAGGGCGAACCCGCCGAGCCAGGCATAGAGGTCGTGTACCAAGGAGGTATAAGGCAAGATCGTCGCGTAGAGCAGTTGCAGTTGCGCCACATTCGCCAGGGCCACCATCATCGGCGTCATCGCCGCCAAGAGGGCGATGGTCAGGTTACCGACCATGAAAAGACGCTTGTAACTGGACGAATAGAACCAGAGCAATCCGGGCACGAGGATGAAGACCGAACCGATGGTCCAACTGCGTAACAACACCGCTACCGTCAATCCGCAGAGCGCGCCAACAGCGCTCAGCGCGACGCTCAGACGCATCGCGGCGGGTTTGCTGATCGTACGCGTTACGATAACTTCGTCCGGGCGATTGATACGGTCTATCTTCACATCGAAATAATCGTTGATAACATAGCCTCCCGCCGCTATAAGGACGATGGCGAAGGTGAGCAATAAGAGCACAGACCATGACAGTTGCTCGCCAAAGGCGAGTTGGTTCAATAGCGGCACGGCTACCCACTTCTCCATCAGCCATACCAGCGCGGCGAGGAAGAGCAGATTGCTCCACCTCACCAAACGCAGTATATCTGTGAAAGTATTCATTTGATTTTCAATATGACTCCGGTCCAGGCGGGCAAAGTGATTTGCGTCTCGCCGTCGGGCACGAAGTTCACGGGCTGTTTACCGCCGCGCAGCAGGTCGGTTCCTGTCGCGTCGGCTTTGCCATCCATGCTCAGGTACACGAAGGCGTCATTCGGGATGCGGATCTTGATATGCTGCTCGCGGTCATGGAAATTGACCACTACCAGCAGCGTCTCGCCCTTCACATGGCGAAGGAAAGCAAAATGCTGTTGCTTGTCAAACCCATCGCCTTGCGCATAGGTGATATCGTACATCCGGCCCTTCTGAATCGCCTTGTCGTCGCGAGCGACGGTGAGCAAGGATTGGTAGAAAGCACGTAAGTCCTTCTGCTCCGGCGACAGTTTGGCACCGTCGAACTTGCCTTTGTTCGCCCAAGCCTGGATACTCTTGACGCCCCAATAGTCGAAGATGGTCGTACGGCCGTCAATACCGCTGAAACCCTCCATATCCATGCCGCGTTCGCCTAACTCCTGACCGGAATAGACCATGAGCGGACACTGGTTCAGCGTCGCCGCCACGATCATCGCGGGTTCGGCACAACGGCCGTCGCCGCAGAAGAAACCGCTCGCCAGACGCTGCTCGTCATGGTTCTCGAGGAAATAGAGCATGTGGTTGATACGCGCGTCGCCATGTTGCATCCACTGGCGCGTGATACCGTCTGCCGCCCAGCCCCTGCTGGTCACACCGCGCAGGTACTCGTACATGCCTACCTTATCATACAAGTAATCGAAGCCCGCCGCCAGGTACGCATCGTATTTATACGGGTCGTAGCACTCGCCGATGAAGATGAATTTCTTGTATTTCTTCTTCACCTGCGCGATGGCCCATGCGAAGAACTCCACCGGTACCATCTCGGCCATGTCCACACGCACGCCGTCGATGCCTTTGCTTGCCCAGAAAAGCAAGATATTCAGCATCTTCGGCCATACCGAAGGAATCGGATTGAACTGCTTCTCCATGCCGCCCTGGTAGAAGACGCCGTAGTTCAGTTTCACCGTCTCGTACCAATCGTTCAGCGACGGATGGCTCGTGAAACAGTCGTTGCCGGTGACCTTCGCCGGATACTCCTCGTAGCCCTGCAGGTCCTTGTCCAGCGTGAATCGCTCCCCCGGGAGATAGTAGAAGTCATTGAGCGGCGAGAACGCCCACTCAGGATGATCGTCTTCGCCCAGATCCTTGACGGAAGCAGGTTTGCAGGCACTCTTGTACTCACGGCTGACGTGGTTAGGCACAAAGTCGATGATCACACCCAAGCCGGCTTCGTGGGTACGCTGCACGAGGGCTTCGAACTCCTCCATGCGTTTGGATTCGTTCTTCGCCAGATCGGGATCGACATCGTAGTAGTCGGTGATAGCGTACGGAGAGCCTGCCTTACCTTTGGTAATAGCGGGATGATTATACTGCGCCGTAGCGTGACGAATGACGCCGGTGTACCACACGTGCGTAGCACCCAAATCCACTATGGCTTTGAGTGCCCGCTCGTTGATATCGACAAATCGTCCGCAGCCGTTTTCCTCTTTCGTGCCGGCGTGTTTACGTGTCTCGTTATAGTTCGTAAACCAGCGCGGAAAGAGTTGGTAAATGATCGCTTTACTCATACCAGCGCAGCCGTGTCACTTGCAATCATTAACTCTTCGTCCGTCGGGATAAGGCAGACGGTTACTTTCGAGCCTTTCTTGGAGATGACACGCTCTTCGCCGCGTACGTTGTTCGCCTCTTCGTCCAATTCGATACCGAGGAAACTGAGGCCTTTCATAATCTCCGCGCGGATATACGGGTCGTTCTCGCCGATGCCGGCCGTGAAGACCAGGATATCGATGCCGTTCATGGCAGCTGCATACGCACCGATGTACTTCTTCACGCGGTAGATAAACATCTTGCGCGCCAAGTCTGCACGTTTGTTGCCTTCCTTGATAGCCGCCTCGATATCACGGCAGTCACTCGACACGCCGCTGACGCCAAGCAGACCCGATTTCTTATTGACCAAATTGTTAAACTCCGCCGTCGACAGGTGCTCTTTATCCATGATAAAGGTAGCTGCACCGAGGTCCAAATCACCTGCACGGGTACCCATCACGAGTCCCTCTACCGGAGTCAGACCCATCGAGGTGTCTACGCTCTTACCATCCAGAACGGCCGTGCAACTGCCGCCACCGCCGATATGCGCGGTAACGATCTTCTTGCCCTTCGGGTCTACACCTAAGAATTCGCATACGCGTGCGCTCACGTAACGATGACTCGTGCCGTGGAAACCGTAACGACGAATTGCGTATTTCTCGTACAACTCGTAGGGCAATGCATACATGTATGCATAATCCGGCATGGTCTGGTGGAAAGCGGTGTCGAAGACAGCCACTTGCGGCACCCCCGGCAGGGTCTTCTCGATAGCATCGATACCCTTCAGGTTAGCGGGGTTATGCAGCGGAGCCAAGTCCACACATTGGATGATCTCCGCTTTCACTTCCGGCGTGATGAGCACCGACTTGTTGAATTTCTCGCCGCCATGGACTACACGGTGACCGACTGCGTCGATCTCTTTGAGGTCCTTGATGCAACCGATTTGCGGGTCCACCAGTTTCTCGAGAATCAACTCAATACCTACGGTATGCTCCGGCATCGATTTCTCAAATTTCACCTTCTCGCCGTTGGGCAGTTTGACCAACAGGAATGAATCCGGCAAGCCGATTTTCTCGATACCGCCTTGCGCCATCACGCGCTTGCTCTCCATGTCGAAGAGTTTGTACTTGATACTACTGCTACCGCAGTTGAGAACTAGAATCTTCATAATTCAATTGTGTTTTATAGTATTATATAAGGTTACTTATTTTATTGCTTGATTGGCAGTAATTACCACCATTTGTACGATATCCTGCACTTTGCATCCGCGGCTCAGATCGTTCACCGGCGCTGCGATACCTTGCAGGATCGGGCCTACGGCGTCTGCGCCCGAAAAGCGCTCCACGAGTTTGTAGCCGATATTTCCGGCTTGCAGATCCGGGAAGACGAGTACGTTCGCTTTGCCGGCCACAGGGCTGCCCGGAGCTTTGGTCTTCGCCACACTCTCTACCAGCGCCGCATCGGCCTGCAACTCACCGTCCAACTGAAGTTCCGGCGCCATCTCTTTGGCCAGTTTCGTAGCCTCAGCCACCTTGTCCACCAGTTCATGTTTCGCACTACCCTTCGTACTGAACGACAACATCGCCACACGCGGCTCTATGCCGGCGATAGCACGTGCCGTCTCGGCCGTTGAGATAGCGATCTCCGCCAACTGTTTGGCATCCGGATTCGGGTTCACGGCGCAGTCCGCAAAGAGCAGGAAACCGTTCTCGCCAAGGTGTTTCGCCGGCGTGAACATCAGGAACGCACCGCTCACGATGGAGCAACCGGGTTTGGTCTTCAGGATCTGGAAAGCAGGACGAATGGTATCGGCCGTCGTGCCGCGCGCACCAGCTAACTCGCCGTCTGCGTCGCCCGCCTTGATCATCAGACAACCCAGATACAAGGGGTCTTGCGCTTTCTTTGCAGCCTCTTCCTCCGTCATACCCTTCGCTTTGCGAAGTTCGAAAAGGAGATTGGCATACTCCGGCATCTTCGGATCATGAATCGGGTCCACGATCTTCGCCTCCTTGATATGCTCAAAACCCTTCTCGGAAGCCATACTCTTGATCTTCTCCGGATCACCAATCAAAATAAGCTGCGCGATCTTGTCTCGCAACAAGATATTTGCAGCCTCTAACGTACGCGGTTCATCGCCTTCCGGCAATACAATGCGCTGCGGATTTGCTTTCGCACGCGCTACCATTTGCTCTAAAATATCCATAATATAACGTGATTAAGTATTTGCTTCAAAAATCGACTGCAAATGTACAAAAAAAATCTCATATGCGCAATAGTTTAGGTAAAAAATATATTTTTTTCAAAAAATATTTGGTTATGTCAAAAAAAAGTTGTACCTTTGCGCCCTGAATTGTGAAATTAAATCATTACTATAATAAAACAATCTCTTTTCTATCATGAAGAAAAGTTTACTGGTAATCTCGCTTTTATGTTTCTCCGTAGCAATGTTTGCGCAGGAGGAGCCGCAACAAAATGAAGAAGTTAAGGGTGCTCATCCTTACAAAGTAGAGGAAAACAAAGAAGTTGCTTCCGAGTATGCACATTGGTCGTTGATCCCGCGCGCAGGTTTCAATGCGTTCGACGGTGATTTCACCTCGGAAATGAAGCACAACGTGGCTGTGCCGTCTGCCGGTGTGGCACTGGAGTATAACTTTACTCCGGTATGGAGTATCGGTATCCAGTACATGTACGATATGTACACGGTGACCGGCGATCCGACTCCAAAGGATGAATTCGGCGACCAGCTGAATGCCGACACCTTGCTCCATGGTCACATGCACAAGGCCGGCGGTTACCTGGCGATGGACTTCACGAACCTGATTTTCCCGAGACTGGAGAAGAAGATCGTATCCATTATCCCGTACATCGGTGGTGGTGCTGCATGGTACAGACGTGCTTGTTACTACAAGGATGATTACTATATTGATGCGAAAACAGGACAGCCGAAGAACCCGACGCACAAGCGCGGACACACCTATTGGTATCGAAATGTGAACGGAGACATCGCCGGAGATTATGATACCAACTATAACCTCATCGGTTATCTGCAGGCCGGTTTGAATGTCGAGTTTAACCTCAACCGTACGCTCGCGCTTGGTGTTTGTGCCGACTACACGTATTTCACGCGTGACTACGTGGATGGTCGTGGTTACCACAAGTATAGTGAATCTGCCTTCCCCTCGAAGAACAACGATGGTATTTTTGATGTTACGTTAAACCTGCGTATTAAGTTTGAGGCCGGTAAGAAGACCCACGTTCGTAATATCTCCAGCTTTGAGACCTGGGAGAAGAAGCAAGAGTTCCAGCCTTGCCACGATACGGTTATCATCCGTCATGACTCGATCATCGTTCGTGAGACCTATGAGCATTTCGAGAAAGAGCAAGAGACTGTTTACTACGTATATTTCGACAACAACAAGTCTAATCTGGATAACAAAGCGCTCATCACGATCCAACAGGTGGCTGATCGCTTAGCGGATGACTCTACGCTCTACGCAGTGGTTACCGGTTATTGCGACAACACGGGTTCGGATAAGCTCAACCTCGCGTTGGGTGACAAGCGCGCAGAGAACGTGGTTGACGAGTTGCAAGCTGAGCACGGTATTGACACGACACGTCTGCACGGACGCGGTATGGGTAAGATCATCGGTCGCCGCAGCACCGCCGCTTACAGTCCTAACCGTCGCGCTGCTATCCGCCTCGTGGACAAAGACACCTTCGAGCGTATGAAAGCGAACCTCGATGAGCAACATGCAGTCCTCGAAGAGGAGATTCTGCTGGAGCCGGAACCGGCACCTGCACCCGCACCGGTAAAGACCGTTCCGTTGGCAGAGAGTGCACGCAAAGAGAAAGTGAACCAATACACGCAGCGCGAGAGTGAGACCGTGGTTACCGAAGCTACCACTACCCTCTCCAAGTTGGCTCGCCAATACTACGACAACACCTACTGCTGGGTATTTATCTACATTGCTAACAAGGATAAGATCACTAACCCGAACAAGTTGACCCCGGGAATCGAACTGACCATTCCTGAGTTGACGGAGCAAGAGATGGATATCACCAAAGACGAAGGTCTGGTGCTGTACAACAACGCTCGTCTGGGTAAATAACATTCGCGCTAGCTTACGCTTGCGCGGGGTCCCATAGCTCAGTTGGTTAGTAGCACCTGACTCATAATCAGGGGGTCCTTGGTTCAAGCCCAAGTGGGACCACAGCAGGAGGATAGTCCCAACGACTATCCTCCTGCTTATATAAAAGACAATGAAACGTATCGCGACCATAGTATTTCTCCTTCTCTCCTTATCTATAGGAGGCGCGTACACGTATGCGCGTACGCCCGCGCAGAAGCGCGCGAAGGCGAAAGAGATACAAATGCGTAAACGCGAAGCGGCCAAGCGCAAGGCGGAGAAGAAACGGGCGGCGAAAGCGAAAGCAGCCAAGCGGCAACGTATCAAAGACGGCAAACCGCTGCTGTATATCTATACCTATAACTTGAAAACGCAGGAACCGCTGCCTGCTACGTTTGTCACCGCGCAGGATGTCAACGCCCGGCCGAACAGGAAGCCGAAGATCAGCAAAGCGACAGACACTAAGCGTTCGCGCGTGTCCAAGGCGTTGCCCGAAGGACAATATTGGGCAAGCGCAGCCAAGACCGGTTTCTTTGCCTCCGACACCGTCTTTTTCAAGCATAAAGAAGACGAAGACGCTGTTCAGTTATACCTGTACCCGGAGACGCGGCTCACGTTCACCGTCACGGACAGTCTGACGGACAGACCGGTCGTAGCCAACATCATCGTGCGCAACCCCGCCGGACGAAAAATCATGCAGACCACTTCCGACTCCTTGCATGCCACCATTGCCGTACTCTTAGACGACCGCATTCCGTTCTACACGATTGATGCTACGGCGGTCGATTACTTCCCGTTCCACGACACCATCAGCGATCCGACCCGTTTTGCAGGCGTGCGGATGAACCCTAAGGAGATCAAATCCTTCGTATTGCATAACATCTATTTCGCAACGGGAAAAACACGTATTCTTCCTTCTTCGGAGCCGGCTCTTAACGAACTGTTCCGCTTCCTATCCATCCGTCCGACGCAACGCATTCGCATCGTCGGTCATACGGATAATATAGGTTCTGACCGCTCGAACCAGATCCTCTCGGAGGGTCGCTGCAAAGAGGTACGGAAAGAGATGATAGACCGAGGCATTCGCCCCGAGCGGATAGAAATAGAGGGCCGCGGAGAGCGCGACCCTATTGTGCCTAATACCTCAGAAGATAATCGGCAAATGAACCGAAGAGTGGAGATTGTCCTGATTTAGATCTCCTTACCCGTCTGCTCCTTCGTCTCGAAGGGGAAGAGACCGAATAGCTCGGCGTCGATACGATCGGTCACCCAGCGGAAGTCCTCCGGGTTCTCCCCGAACTTAATCCTATCGCCTTCTACAATCAGCAGCTTGCCCTTGTAGTCCTTGATCCAGTTCTCATATTTATCATTCAAGCCCTGCAGGTAGTCCATGCGGATGGATTGCTCGTAGCCACGGCCGCGTTTCTGGATCTGCGCCACCAGCGTCGGAAGCGAAGCGCGCACATAGATCAACAGGTCCGGCATCTTAACGAGCGACATCATCAAGTCAAACAGATCGCGGTAGTTGTCAAAATCGCGATCGGACATAAAGCCCTGCTCATGTAAGTTCGGCGCAAAAATACGCGCATCCTCGTATATCGTACGATCCTGGATGATGTACTTGTCCTGTTTCCCGATCTCCACTACGTCCTTGAAACGCTTATTGAGGAAATAGACCTGAAGATTAAACGACCAGCGTGCCATGTCGGCATAGAAATCCGACAGGTACGGATTGTACTCCACGCTTTCGAAACGAGGTTCCCAGCCATAATGTTTGGCTAACATGTTTGTCAGGGTGGTCTTACCGCACCCGATGTTTCCTGCAACTGCTATATGCATAATTGTATAATTTATTTCGACCAGTTATTTTCGCTGAATAAGCCGAACAACTCGGCATCTACCTTATCCACCACCTTGCGGAAGTCCGCAGGGTTGTTCTCAAAATCCATCCCGTCCGAATCAATCACCAGCACGCGACCTTCGTATTTATGGAAGATAAAGTCTTCGTATTTGTCATTCAGGTCCTTCAAATAATCTATCTGCATCGTCTGCTCATAATCGCGGCCGCGCTTCTGGATTTGCGCAATAAGCGCCGGCACAGACTTACGCAAATAAATCATCATATCCGGCATCTTCATCTGCGATTTCATCAGGTCAAAGAGTTCCATGAAGGTCGTAAAATCGCGTTCACTCAAGTCGCCACGCTCGTAGTTATTGCGCACGAACACATACACGCCCTCGAAGATGCTACGGTCCTGTACGATGGTATGGCTGGCTTTTTGCACCGCCATCATATCTTTAAAGCGCTCCTTTAGGAAATAGGTCTCCAAGCAGAAGGCCCAACGCTGTATATCGCCGTAGTAATCCTCCAGGTAAGGGTTGAAACTCACGCTCTCAAAGCGCGGTTCCCATCCGTAGTACTTCGCCAACATCTTTGTCAGCGTCGTCTTTCCTGCTCCGATATTTCCTGCGATAGCGATATACATTACTGTACGAGCGAACCTGTGACGGTATATGTTTTGTCTCCGCGAAGGATCAATAACTGACCGTTGATCATTACTTTGCGGGCTTTCTCTTGTGCTTCCGTATTATCAATTGCCTGAGTGGATTGAGGAATGATATGATAGGCATCATACGTCGCCTTATCTACACTCTCCAACACGATATCACCCTTGAATTTCACCTTGCGCATAATGATATAACGCGTTCCTTCCAAGAGCGCCCAGCGTTGACCACCGGCCCAACCGTTACACCAACTGAGCGTTGCCGTATTACCTTGCACAACAGAATTGCCTTTAGCCTGGTAGTAGTTACCCTGCTCATCTTTGATAGCGATATAACTACCCATTTTGCAATCAATGGTCAACTTGCCATCCACGAACAGGTATTTGTCATCGCATGCACTACCGGTATTGGCATCCGCTCCGTTGATCCAGCCGAGGGCATAGAATTTATACGTCACGCCATCATATACGTCCGGATCAATCTCGGGCAATACTTCGCCTCCACCTCCGGTGTCCGTACTCGGCACATAGGTATCTCCCGTGTAATACATCGCGATCTTGCTTTCCTTAAGCGCCAAGGTGTATCCCTCCGGCGCAGCTTTCGTTGCCGACGAACCCAAGTACAACACCACTTTACCGCGCTTACCCGTCACGGTGGCTTCGTACCAGCCGTTACCGCTCTGCTCCGTTACCGTACTCTCCGAATGGATACCGGCGGACTTACGGGCAATGATCATCTTCTGTATCTCGCTTTGGTACTTTATCCAATGCGGCCAGAACACACACGGCACACCCGGCATCGACAGTATGTACGCATTGCATTGCAGCATCAGTGCGCGGTCATTCACGCTCGCGCCGTCTGTACTGTTCACGATATCCGATTCGGTGTTCGTACGTTGGAACGTATCATGGTTATCCACAAACGTCACGGCATACTTACTGATTCCCTGCCCGCGTAATCCGGCATTGACACATTTGCTGTAGTCGTTCTTCGCTATGCCGTTCTTGAAGGCCGCAGCACGGCATGGGAAATCAAAGGCCAAGGTGTTCTGACTTGCCTCATTGACGCGTGACTTGATCTCACTCGCGCTCTCTACCCAATACTCCATAACGGAGAAATAAGGACCGGATGCCGCATTGTAATCATTGAGGTGACTCACATGAAAACCACCGGCGTAGTCATACCGGAATCCGTCATAACCCACTTTGTTCTTCAAGAACTTCAGGTAGGCTTTACACATGTTCTGTACTTGCGCATTTTGATGATCCCAGTCGCGTGCCGAACCATAATTGGCATTGTGCTGACCATCATCCGGATGGCTGCCTGACTGACCATGCTCATCATTCTGCGTGATCCAACTCGTTTGCGGATAGAAATGACCATACTCACCGAAATCCTGGTCCATGAACTCCACCGTATTCACATCGCCCGAGTGGTTAATGACGATATCGGCAATCACGCGCGTACCGCTATTATGGAACGCATTGATGAGCACTTTTAACTCATACTCGTTGCCCCATATATTGCTATTTTGATTGGAATACTGCGCCGGGATATAACCCATATTATCCTTGGTCTTGCAGGAAGGCGGCAACCAGACCATATCGAAATACGGATTGATCTCGCTCGTCTTTCCGCTAAGCGCTGCCCAGGTGCTGGTACCAAACCCATGATCGTTGGAACTGTCCCAATAGAAAGCCTGCAGCATAATGTCTTCGCACTCTGCCGGAACCGCTTTCTCATAATCGCCCGGCGTCACAGGATCATCGCCTCCACCTGGATTATCTCCGCCTCCGGGATTGTCACCTCCTCCCGGGGTATCACCACCTGCAGGGGTATAGGTAGACCACGTACCGTTACCGTAATCCCATGTACCCTCTGCGATAGTGTACATATTCTCTGTACCTAAGGTCAGATCTCCGGTCTGATTCCATTTAACACCTTGATTCCAGTTGTTCTCCGTCGTAGCGGGATTCATACGGCAGAAAATCACATACGGATACTTGTCGTCTATCGTTCCCTGATACAAATCGGTCTCACCGGAGACAGAAGTCATACTGGTCCATCCATCACCGTTGCCGAACATATATATGGCAAAACGGGCGTTGTCTTTTTTCCAATTGCTGCTCGGCCTTAGATATAAGGTTCTTGCGCACGCGAGGGCAGCTATACTCAAGCCGCCCCACACGCACAAGATTTTAAAAAACGAATTATTGCACATTTCTTCCCATTACATCATAAACCTTGTCACCAATACGGATATAGAGCAGACCGTTGTGGATGAATTTCTCGGTCATCACTGCATTCTGTCCTTCCTCTACATCCTCGATACCTTGCGGAATCGGAGTACGCTCCGTATCCTTGTCGCCGCGCGGCGAGTTCAGCTTATAGTAAACGCCGAAGTTCGTGCCCTTTACCGCCAAGGTATAACCGGCAGGCGTGCTGTTGTAACCCGATGCCGGACCAATCAACAGACGAATATCGCCGTTCGTACCGTGAATAGTAGCCTTGTAGTAATCATGACTTGCCTCATCCTCCACGCTACTCTGGCTATGTACACCCGTTTTATAACGTGCGTTAATCATCGCCTTGATCTCGTTCTTGAAGGTAATCCAGTGCGGGAAGAAGACGCACGGCACACCCGGCATGGACAGAATGAATGCGTTACATTGCAGCACTTTCGCCTTGTTCTCATCGTTTGCCAACGAGTTTCCATAACCCAGGAACTCCTTCTCATCACGAAGGAACGTATCGTGGTTATCAATGAACGTTACGGCATAACGGCTCTCGCCGGCGCCTAACAAGCCACTGCCTCTCAGCGCACCATAGTTGCCGTTTGCGATACCATCGTTGAAAGCCGAGAACTTCGTTGCAAAGTCAAACGTCATCGAGGTACGTCTTGCCTCATTCAGGTGATACTGCAAATCTCCTACGCGGTTATCCCACATCTCCATTACCGTGAAGTACGGACTGGCTACCGAGTTGTAATCCGCGATGTAACCATTCTTGAAGCCCTTGCAGTAGTCATAACGGAAACCATCTACATGCACATCATTGACCAACCATTTGAGATATGCTTTGCACATGAGTTGTACGTTTACGTTCTTATGATCCAAGTCTCGACCGCCTTTGAAATCATCCAAGCCGTCATAACCTTCATCGTTATTACCGGACGCTGTTCCGAAGCAGGATCCGGCACCTTCTTCCGGATCTTTTGCATCTTCTGACCAGTTCATATCATCCGTCTTGCATATCCATGCGGCCGTCGGCTGGTAAACACCGTACTCGCCGAAGTCCTGCTTGGGGAACGTACACCAACTCGGTTCACCCGAACAATGGTTGATCACGATATCTTCAATCACACGCGCACCCAGACCATGGAATTTTTTAATCAGTTTATTCAGGTTCGCCTTCGTACCCCAATCGCTATTCAGGTCACTGTACTGGATCGGCAAATAACCTGTACCACCGGTGGAACGGGAGAACGGAGGCAACCAGATCAAATCGAACCATTTACCCATCTCGTCCGCGATGTACTCGTTTGTCTCTTTCGATTTATTCTTCATCAATCGAGCCCATGCTGTACTACCGTAGACAGACGTGGTGCTACCAGGCATGGTTTCCAGTTCGTTACTGTCCCAATAGAAGCCCTGGATCATGACGTCCGTACACTTTTCCGGAGCAGAGTTGCTATAGCTTGGATCCGGTTTGAGATTTTCCGGAACTTCCGGTTCTGGATCAGGATCTACCGGCTTCGAAGGATCATACTCCCTCGGATCACTGCCGTCGAACATACTTACCCAGATTTCAAAACTCTCGTTATGACCTTCCATTGTGCTATAGTTGGATGCCATCTTATAGTAATTATTATCTGGCAACCATGACGCCGGGGTGTCACCCTGCACTTTGTCGCCCAACATCAGAATCAGGTTACCGCGCTTACCTACCACCGTTATCTTATAACCGGTTGCCGAAGCTTCCTCATCGTTCGTCGAACTCTCGCTATGCACACCCGCTGCCTTACGTGCAGCTATCATCGGTTTCAGGTCCTCTTTGTACTTCGCCCAGTGCGGATAGAATACACACGGAACACCCGGCAACGACAACAGCATGGCGTTACATTGCATCAAACGTGCCTTCACTTCCGGCTTCATCGAGTTACCGCGACCGCAGAACTCATTCTCATTATCCGGACGGAGGAACCAGTCATGGCTCTCCATGAACGTTACCGAGTGCTTGCCGTCCCCGCGGCTCATGATACAATCACCGCGACCACGGCTGTAATCCCAACCCGCTATCGAGTTGAACACATGCCATTTGAGGTCGAAATCCAGACCCATCAGGTCACCTTTGGCCTCATTGATTTCACGTTGAATCTCATCCGTACCGTTATAACTCTCCATGAAAGCGATATACGGTTTTGCATGCTGGTTATAGTTCCAGTGATGCCAGTTGTTGAATCCGTCGCCCTTGTCGTAGCGGAAACCGTCGTACTTCATCACTTCGCGCATCCATTTCAGATAAGCAATGAACATCTCCTGCACATACACCTTATCATGACTCCAGTCACGCGCACCACTCCAGTTATCACCGTCATCGAGGCTACCGGTTGCGGTTCCCCAACATTCTCCTGAACCTTCTTTCTCTTCGGTCGGCTTATTCTCTTCCCAGTTCACCTCATCGTTCGAACAGATATAACTTGCATCCGGTTGGAACTTACCGAACTCGCCGAAGTCCATCTCCGGGAAATCACACCAGGTACTCCAGCTGGCGCAGTGGTTAATCACGATATCGGCAACCACCTTGCTGCCTGCGTTGTGGAAAGCAGCAATCAGCGCCTCTAACTCTTCGCGGGTACCCCAGTTCGAGTTCTGGTTGCTGTACTGTTTCGGGTGATAACCCATTCCGTCGCCGTAGGCACTCGGCGGCAACCAGATCAGGTCGAACGAGTGTGCCATCTCCTCTGCCTGCGGCAGCAAGGTAGCCCATTTGGTATCGCCGTACAGGTCTGTACCTAACTCCGCACTATCCGGCCAGTACGATTCGTTATAGAACGCCTGAATCATCACGTCCTCACACTGACGGGGTACGGAACCGCTCGTCACAGGCGCTTCCTTACACGTGGCGCAAGATATATATATTTCATCCGCACCCATCTTAAACTTCAGATAGAAATCATAGGTGCTCGTCTCGCTCACTTTGTATGCATCGTTTTCAACGGCAAACTCATAACTCGTGTTTGCATATTTGGTAATAACCCACGATGCGTCTGCGCACTTGCTATGCACTTGCACATGCTGACCTGCCGTCAACTGAACGCCTTGCAGATAATACTCAATAAACGAAGGATCAAGCGGACTCGGGTTCTTCGTTCCTGCATAGTACACACCGTCAATCAACAGACCGTACGATTCCTCGCAGCCACCGCCGCCGGAAGTACCGCCGCCCTGTCCGTCATCATAAGGCACTCCTTCACCACAGTTCGAACCGTTGCCGATGTACAACTGATCCTCACCATACTTCAACTTGATGTAGCAGTCGTAGCAACCGGTTACCGTAGCATCATAATGGTCGCCATTCAGCGTAAAACCCTCTACTGACCATGTGTCCAACGCAACCGCCCACACAGCCTTATTACCGGGGTCGCATAATTGCAACTTGTCACCCGCCTTTACCGACACGTGTGCCAAATACTGTTTGAAACCACCATTTTCATCTACTTGGGTTCCGGCAAAATACGTTGTGCCGTTCACCAAAATACCGTAACTCTGCGCGAACGTCATCGTCACGCAAAGCATCAATCCCAAAAACAGAAAAACTTTTTTCATTGTATTGTTAATTTTAAGTAATGTCTCATTCTACCACTCTGCCCGTCACGTCATAAACTCTCTCGCCATGACGAATATAGAGATTCCCGTCTTTCATGAACTTCTTGCTCTTTTCCTGCACGCCCACTTCATCAATCGCCTGCACGTTATCCGATACGTAAATCGCAAACTCACTGCCATACTCCGAACCGTCCAAAGCCAAATGATAGCCCTCCGGAACAGTCGTCGAACGCTTCGGGCCCAAGCGCAACACGATATTACCGCGGTGACCCTGAATCATTGCACTGTAGTATTTCTTCGTGCTTGTTCCGTCTTCATTCGACACTACAGACTCCGAGTGAATACCCGCCAATTTGCGCACAGCGATCAGTGCATTGATGGCATCTCCGTATTTAACCCAATGCGGATAGAACACGCACGGCACACCCGGCATCATCAATATATACGCATTCGCCTGCAGAATCTTGTTCTTAATCGTCGCGTCATCCAGATTTGCATCGTCACCCGCAAACTCACAATTATTATCACGGTCAAACGTGTCGTGATTATCGATGAACGTCACCGTATATTTGGCCAAACCTTTACCGCGTAACGTACTCGACAAACCTTTCAGTTTTCCATAGTTCGCATTCGCCGTAGAAAACGCACTGTTTAAATCCCATTTGAGCGGAAAATCAAACGCTAACGTATTATAACCCGTAGCCGCCAAATGTTCTGCAATTGCATTGGCATTATCCCAAAACTCCGAAACGGAGAAATAGGGTTTTGCCTCTTCATTATACATTTTCAGGTACTCGCCCAAATAACCTTTCGTCATATCATAGCGAAATCCATCGTACTTCATCTTTTCAATCATCCAACGCACGTACGCTTTTGCCCAATTCTGCACATACTCATTCGTATGATCCAAGTCGCGCGCGCCACCGTCATTCTCGCCGGTATCCGTTGCACCGCGATTCTCTAACGCCGTATTATAGCAAGGTGAAGATGCCTTTGCTTCGGTCGAAGTAAAACACTCGTCGTATCGACATATATGTTTCGTCTCCAATTGGAACGCACCATAACCTGTTCCGAAATTATCCGCTTCGAAATCGCACCAGTTCTTATCCTTACGGTGATTAATTACGATATCTGCAATCACTTTGGTACCACCGCGATGCAACGCAGCAATCAACTTTGTCAACTTATCCTTCTTTCCCCATTCGCTATTCTGGTCGCTCAATTTATAGTGATAATACCCTACACCACCGCCATTCGAATTGGCACTGGGCGGAAACCACACTAAATCGAAGTTATCGCGAATCGCTACGCTGTCCTTCATGAGGTAAGACCACATAGTACAGCCGTACTTGGTTCCGGTCATTTTGTAACTGTCCCAGTAGAACGCCTGCAGCATCACGTCCTCGCACTCTGCCGGCACACCGATATTCTCCGCACGCACAATGCCTGCGCTCGAAAAAGCGCCCGCGCACGTAAAAAACAATAGAGAGAAGATATGTAAATTGAACTTTTTCATGGCTCCTTAATTGATTTGTTTATTTGATACACTCTGTTCTTTTTAAGTTTTTAACTTAAGCGACTGCAAAAGTACAAAAAATATCGGACATATGCAAATATTTGAGGAAAAAATTGTATTTTTTCTATCTTATTAATCTATCTGTTCGATTTTTTTCACAACAACCACAAGCTTTGCTTCTTCTTTGGCAACTCTGCCTGGCTGGCTGACAGGTTGGTTTGCTGGCTGGTGTATGGGTTGGTTGGCTGGCTGGTGTATGTGTTGGTTTGCTGGCTGGTGTATGGGTTGGTTGGCTTTCTGTGGTTGTACACAGAAGGTCACGCGGTAGCCCGCGTAGTCGAGCTTGTACTCCCGCTCCGGATCGTCTTGATACCCCGGCCGCGGATCCTGTCCTAAAATATACGTCAGTTCATCCAGAATTTTATATGGCAAATGGGGGTGATTACGGGGTGGTTTCTGTGTGGTTTCAGGGTTATTAATGGGAGTTTCGGCTACGGTCAACGCACTGTAGTCCACCGGTAGTCTCAAGTCCTTTGCCTCTTCTGCAAACCCGTTCTTAGCCTCCGGATGACTGTCGCTAAAACTCAAATACGGCTTGATATCATAGATCGGCGTCCCGTCCAGCACATCCGCCCCGCTCACGATCAAATCGCCATCTTCCATTCCCACCAATTTAACGCTGCTTAATCCAACAGGATTAGGCCTATACGGCGAGCGGGTCGCAAAGACCCCCATTCGCTTGTTCCCGCCCAGCCGTGGAGGACGCACCGTCGGACTCCAAGAATCCGTTTCCGAAAATCCCCAAAGCAGCCACAAATGGCTATATCCTTCGATCCCGCGAAGCGCTTCCGGAATTCGAAACTCCGGTTCGAAAACGATGCGCGTCAAAATCGGACTCTCCTCTCTACTCTGACGCGGAATACCGAACTTGTCCGTGTGCCCGTTTCGGGCGTATGCAATCACTTTTAACGTCATAATCGAGCCAATTACGACGACAAAAGTACAAAAAATATACCGAAATTACAAGTTTTTGCAAAAAAAATCCAAAAAAATTTGCTCATATCAAAAAAAAGCAGTACTTTTGCACGCTTTTTTCGCTGAACCCCCTTAATTGGGGTCCCCGGAAATTTTATTTTTTGGGGGAAGCGTAGCACAGAACGTAGCGCTATACGAGTGCATCGCACGAAGTCGCGCGAGTTCTAGTGTAAGCGCGGTGCCATAGCTCAGTTGGTAGAGCAAAGGACTGAAAATCCTTGTGTCACTGGTTCGATTCCCGTTGGCACCACAAGAAAAACGACCGCAAGGCCGTTTTTCTTTTTTTATTATTTGCATATATGCAAAAAAAGTCGTACCTTTGCAGCCGAAATTAAAATGCGGAAGTATGGACTTATAAAAAATGAAAGACGAAAGAATACATAGAAATGGGTTGTTGGGGCTGCTGATTCTCCTTTCAACTTTCAACTTTCAACTTTCAACTTGCCATGCGCAGGTGTCAAACGCCGGTCGTTCGGTGTTTTCCTTCATGGCCTTGCCCGTCTCTTCGCGCCTCAACGCACTCGGCGGTTCCAGTGCTTCGCTTAGCGACGGAGACATCGCGCTCGGCATGTGCAACCCCGCCCTGCTGCACGCGAACTCGCACCAGAAACTGGAACTCAACTTCTCCTATTACCTGCCCGGCACGATGTTCGGATCCGTGCTCTACGGGCATAACTTCGGCCGCTCGCCGATTGAGAAACCTTTCGAAGGCGACGGAGAACCCGACAAACCCAACTATTTTGCTGTCGGCATCCATTACCTCGACTACGGTCGTATGCGTTATGCGGACGAGAATGGCAATCTATCCGGCGGAACCTTCGGCGCACGCGATATCCTTATTGACGTCATGTACGCGCGCCAACTCGGACCGCTCTTCAAGGTCGGCGTGACGCTCAAACCCGTCTATTCCATCTACGAAGCCTATTCGTCCTTCGCCATCGGCGCGGATGTCGGTGCGCATTTTCAGACGCGGGACTCCACCTTCCAGATGGGACTCGTACTGCAAAATATCGGTTGGCAACTCAAAGGTTTCTACTCCGACGAAGGCGGTTCCAACCATGAGATGTTACCGCTCAATCTTCAACTCGGACTCACCTACCGCGTCAAGCATGCGCCGCTGCGATTCCACATGCAGATTCATAACATGCAGACCTGGTACCTCAACTACGAATGGACGAGTCACGACAAGAGTCCCACTACCGGCGATTTCATCCCGCACAACATCCCGTGGTACGACATGATGTTCCGCCATACCATCTTCGCCATCGAAGTAGTGCCAAAGAGCGAACGCTTCTATATCGCCCTCAGTTACAACCATCGTCGGCGGGCGGAACTCAACCTCATCGACCAGAAGTCGCTCGCAGGCTTCGCACTCGGCGCGGGCGTACGCATCAAACAGGCGCATATCGACTTCGCCATCAGCCAGATGACCAAGTCAAACTTTTCCTACCAGGTAGGACTGACCCTTGATATTAACGCTTTACTCAAATAAATGGAAAAGATCATTGTAGCCATTGATGGCTTCTCTTCGTGCGGCAAATCGACGATTGCCAAAGCCCTCGCGCGCTATGCCGGTTATACCTACGTGGACACCGGCGCCATGTACCGCACGATTGCTCTTTACATGCTTCGTCATAACATCACCTCTGACGCCGATATCATTGCTGCCCTGCCTGCCGTGCAAGTAGGCTTCACACTCGTCGATGGCGCACAACACGCGACCCTCAATGGCGAAGATGTGGAGCGCTTCATCCGCACGCTCGAAGTAGGAAACCGCGCCAGCCAGATCTCGCAGATCAAAGAGGTTCGTGCTTTTCTTGTGGCGCAGCAACAGGCGATGGGCAAAGCCAAAGGCATCGTCATGGACGGTCGCGATATCGGTACGGTCGTCTTCCCGAAAGCCGAACTCAAACTCTTCCTCACCGCCAGCCCCGAAGTACGTGCACAACGCCGCTTCGATGAACTGGTAGCCAAAGGAGAGAAACCTGATTTTCAAGCCGTTTTGGCCGACGTCAACGATCGCGATTACCGCGACACGCATCGCGCAGAATCTCCGCTCAAACAAGCCGAAGATGCCATCGTCGTGGATAACAGCCATCTCACCCCAGACGAACAGATGAAGGTTGTCATCGACCTCTTTGATAAAATCATCTATCATCAATAATCAATCATCGATGATTGTATCAATAGATACAAACAGCGGCTTCTGTTTCGGTGTCACCCGTGCCATCCAAGCAGCAGAGAGCGAACTCCGCAAAGGCTCGCTCTGTTGTCTGGGCGACATCGTCCATAACGGACAGGAAGTAGCGCGACTCGAACTCCAAGGCTTACAGACCATTGACTACGACGACCTGCGCACACTCCCTTCGCATTCGCGCGTACTCCTTCGCGCACACGGAGAACCGCCTGCTACCTATTGGATCGCGCAGCAACGCGGCATAGAAATCATCGATGCCACCTGTCCGGTGGTCAAGAAACTCCAGGACCGTATTCGCGCGTGCTACGAGACCCACCGCAACGACGAGTCTCTCCCACCGCAGATCATCATCTACGGCCAACCCGGACATGCCGAAGTGATCGGGCTCCAAGGCCAGACGAACAACACCGCCATCGTCATCGAATCTGTTGATCAACTCGACCGCATCGACTTCTCCCGCCCCATCTATCTCTTCTCGCAAACCACCAAATCCGTCGAAGGCTTCCAAGCCCTCGTCGAAGCAATTAAATCAACAATCATAAATCATCAATCATCAATTGTACCGGAGGTACATGACACGATTTGCAGAAGCGTAGCGAATAGAGTGAAAGAGTTGCAAGCCTTCGCCCGCGCCAACGACCTCGTCATCTTCGTCGGAGGAACCAAGTCCTCCAACGCCCGCGTACTATATAAAAATTGTGTTGAGGTCAACCCCAACACAATCTTCATTTCCTCTCCGGATGAACTCACTCATTCACTCATTCACTCATTCACTCATTCATTCGCCGACATAAAAGTCGGCATCTGCGGAGCTACCAGCACGCCGCAATGGCTTATGGAGCAGGTTAGCGAACGCTTGTCAGCTTTTTGATCTTCGCGTTCAGATTCTTACACTTCATCAGTTCTTCCAACTTCAGATGCATGCGGTAATTCCAGAAATGCCGCGGGTTAGCCGGTACATTGATACGATCGGCAAACTGGTCTTTCAGGCGTACGTCGCCGTCGATAGCGAGCCAATCCTGCAACGGCAGAATGGTCCACATCGCCGGACTGTACATATGCTGATTGATGATGAACTCCGCGATCTCGGGCGTCATCTCTTTCGGTGCGTCGCCCCACCAACCCATCTGCTCGTTGTAGAAGCGCTGTGTCACTGCACGGTCTTCTTCCCACCAAGCGCGGAGCGGATTCATATCGTGCGTACCGGTCGTGCAGACACTCTGATACGGTGCGTCAGCCGGGTGAGCGAACTTAACCGTCGGATCTTTCGGCATGCGCTGGATCTCCAGACTCAGAATCTGCAACTCATGCATCACATCGGGCACACATGCCGGAACCATGCCTAAGTCCTCGCCGCAGCACAACATGTGCGTAGCACCGATCAGCGTCGGCAACTTACGCATCGCCGAGTCGCGCCAGAACTGCGTATGACGGCGGAAGAAATAGTCGTTATAGATGCGCATCAATACCTCTTTCTGATCCGAATACAACTCGTTGAACGAGTGACTCTGATAGATCGAGATACGCGGGTGCAACCATCCCGGACGGCGCTGGTCTTCTACCATCAGCACTTCGCAATGCAGGTAAATCAGGCCATTGCAAATATTCTTCACCGCCTCAGCACTCAGACCCGAAGCCTTCAGTTGTTTCTCGTCGCCTAACAGTCGATCCGCCCATTCCTGCACTTTCAGCTGGGTGTCAAACTCCGGTTTGAACCAATAGACATAGCCGTCGTGCGTGTTCAGCGCGTGCGCCTTCGCCCATTCGGTGTCGAAACCTAACACATCGCCCAAGAAATTTGAGCGGATATACGGTTTCGTCATACGGTCCCAATCAAGGCATATTCCCTGTGCGCAGAGGTCATCATAACTATACGGCAGCGCCGGAACGAAATGTCCGCATAGTCCCCATACGTCCTGTTTGCGCATTTGCCAGATACGGAAGAATCCGAGGATATGATCGACGCGGTATGCATCGAAATAATCTTGCATCTTCTGGAACCGTTTCTGCCACCAGCCGAAGTTATCCTCCGCCATCTTATCCCAGTTATAGGTCGGGAAGCCCCAATTCTGACCACTGATAGAGAAGTCATCGGGCGGAGCACCTGCACTCGCATCCAGATTGAAGAGCTCCGGATAAACAGCCGCATCTACAGAGTCCGGACTGATTCCGATAGGTATATCGCCCTTCATCGCCACGCCAATCGAGTGTGCGTATGCCACAGCATCCGACAATTGTTTGTCGGCGTGGAACTGCAGGAACTTATAGAAATCTTTCGGTTGTTTGTCGCGCTTTGCGAGGAACGCAGCATACGGCTCGAGCCAACTGTCGTTCTTCTTTATAAACGCCTTGTATTCCTCGCTACTGAACAACGCCTCTTTGTCTTGCTTGTACAGCGCCTTGAAGAACACCATCTTCGCGTCATACACGTTCTGATAATCGGCGAAGGTCAATGCATCGAACGCCGCCTTCTGCGCATCGTATTTCTTCTTCTGCGCCGGTGTCAGGCGTCCCATCTTCTCGATATTGATATAGATTGGGTGCAACGCGAATACCGAAACGGCATTGTACGGATAGCTGTCTAAGTTATTGTGACGCAGGGTCGTATCATTGATCGGCAGTGTCTGAATCATCTGCTGACCCGTCGAGGCTGCCCAATCGGCCAGTTTCTTCAGGTCCTGGAACTCACCGATACCGAAGCCTTCGTCGCTACGCAGCGAGAACACCGGCACAGCTACGCCTGCTCCCTTCCAACGCGGTTGGGTGCGACGGAATCCACGATCGTTCTGATAAATGACTTGACCTTTTTCCACACCCCAGATCTGGCGGTTCTCGCCCCATTCGGTATCCACTACCGCACCGCTCTTGAGGTCATATACCACGTATTTGTATTCAACTATATTCTGCCCTTTCACATCGATGTCAGCGCGCCAGAGCGGGAACTCCGCATCGCTCATCACCAACTTGCCGGCGGGATCCCAGTTGCCCAACGCATCGCAGTTACCGATGATCGCTACACCTTGCGTCGGCAGGATTTGCGGCAGGTCGATCGAGAAACGGATACTGCCCTTCGGAGCTTTCGGCTTCGCCGGACTCAGACGATGGAACAGCGCCTTCACGAAAGCCGTGGTATAGAAACTGTCCTCATACGTGCTGGCTTGCCATGCGTCGCGAACGACGATGCGTTTGTCGCTTGCTTTCAGCGTCAGCGTACGCGGTTCTCCGGCCTCGAAGATATACTGTCCCTCACCTACGCGAATCGCATACTTGTACTGTATGCTGCCTGCGAAATCACTGATGGGCACGTTCGCCTGCCAGAAATCCGTCCCCTGGCATGTCAATACCAGCGGATCTTTTCTGGTCCATCCCAAAATCGACTCTTGCGTCTCAATCACGCAAAGACTCTGCCCGAACTCGGCACGATAATGAATCTGAAAATTAATGTTCATGATATTGTGTTTTTATTAAGTATCTTCGTTATTCCGATATACCGCTATACCGAAATTCGCTACAAAAGTACAAAAAAATTTGCATTCATGCAAGTTTTTATCGTTTTTTGCTTAAAAAAAGTCCTACTACGCATGGTAGCAAGGTATTTATGCCCCACAGAACCACACCCGCCAAGGCGGCATTTACCGTTCCGAACACCACGATTGCCCACGCCCCGCGAACTCCCGCTTCCGCTACCGGGACATTCGGAGTCACGGTCACTAAGAGATAATAAATGAATAAAAAACTGATTACTGATGGCTGAATACTGATAGCCCCCAACGCGTATAGCACGAGTGCCAACTGCACGCACCAGCACGCCAACCGTACCAAACTCTGTCCGATACTAATCACTATCAGCTTACGCGACACATCCGCATAGCGTTTGAGCACACGCGGCGCAAGAACCAAAGCAAGGATGAGAAGCACAAGCACTGCGCCGACAAAATAGATATACTCATTCTCCAATTGCCAATTTCCAATCTCCAATGATAGTGCGATCATTCCTGTCGCTACTATCGCCACTGTCATCGTCGCACTTCCCACTGCACCCATACTCAACACCTTCGGCCATATTCCACCATTTTCACCATTTGCACCATTTTCACCATTCATTAACACCCCTCTCGCCGGGTATTCTCCCAATCGCCAAGGCGTTATCAGTCCCGCCAATTTCGAGTAATACACCTGCCGTTGTGCATCATTGAGCGTAAGCGGCTCATTAAGCGAGCCTTGCTCGCGGCTCATTTCATCATTCCACAAAGTGCGCCATCTCCACGCTTCCAGCGCCATATTCACCGGCATCAGCGCTATGCATACGACGATAGCAATCCACTGCGTCCAGCCCATGCTCCGCAGGCATTCGCCCAGCGCCGCATAGTCCTCGTACGTCGCGAGTTTCCATACCAACCACCCGCACGCCGCCAGCGCAATAACCCATTCGATAATATATATCAACCGCCTTTTATCCATAAATTCGCTACAAAATTACAACATTTTTTGCACACTTGCAAATTTTTTACTACTTTTGCAGAGTGAAAAACGAAGTTAATCGTACCTTTATGGTTAAGAAAAGAAGATTTCTACTCATCGGTATTCTATTGTGGGGGCTTGGGGCGTTCCCTCTAAACCCTAATTCTCTAATCCCTCACTCCTTAAATCTCGACGACATCGTCCTCGACATCTATAATGCCGTCACCGAACTCGGCGAAATCGATTATGAACAACTACAATCGGACCTCTACACCCTTCATGAATCGCCTATCGACCTGAACCACACCTCCGAAGAGGAACTCTCCCAACTCCATTTCCTCTCGCCCCGCCAGATTGACGACATCCTTCTTTATGCCGACAAACATCCCTTCGAATCGCTTTACGAACTTCGCATGATCCAGAGCCTCGCCGATTATGAGATCCGCGACCTCCTGCCCTTTGTCATGATCACAAATGACAAATGGCAAATTACACATCACACATTAAACATAAAAGATGTTTTTCATGATGCTAAGCATGAAATTCTTACTCGTGTCGATGCCCGCAATATCGAAGCCTTCGAAGGCACCGATCCCATGTACGTCCAGACGCGCTATCGCTTTGATTATCAGCGCCGTGTGATCTTCGGTCTTCAACTTCGCCGACCCGCCGGAGGCGATGCGCAAAGTCTTCAATACGGCGCCTACCTCCAACTCCGCGACATCGGACATCTTCATACGCTCGTTGCCGGTAATTTCCAAGCCTCTTTCGGGCAAGGTCTTGTACTCGCGCCCGTTTTTCGTTCCGGCAAATCGGCTTACGTCACTTCTGTTGGACAGACCACCGAAGGACTCCGCTATTACTCTTCCGTAGATGGCGAAGGACTCCACGGCGCAGGAGCGACCTTGCGTTGGGAATGGAACAAATCCACCCGCCTGGATGTCAGTGCTTTATACAGCCTCAAGCGCGCGAATGACTCCACTTGGCATCATCTCGTCGGCGCGAATGTCACCGTCCGACACAAGCGCTTACAGGTCCAACTGACGGCTATCGAAAATATCTGGTCCGACAGCATTCATCCTTACCGCAATGCGGCGTATAACCGCCACTATTTCCGCGGCTACAATCAAGCCGTCCTTGGCGCCTCCGCCCGTTACAACCACGGCTGGTTCGATGCCTTCGCCGAAGTAGCCGCTGCGCAGAACAACGAACAATCACCAATCAGCAATAATCAATCATCAATAACAAAATCCCATTGGGGTTTTGGAACTATTATAGGTTCCAGATTTTACCCCACAGATGGGATTTCGTTAATAGCCCTCTACCGCTATTACTCGCCCTATTTCGACAATGCCCTCGGTTATGCGTTTTCCGAGACTTCGCGTCTGGGCGATGAGAACGGAGGCTATCTGGGTTTCGAGATCTCGCGCCTCAAGAACTGGCGCTTCTGGGGTTACGGCGACCTTTTCTATTTCTCCGGACCCAAATACGGCATTCCGCAATACCCTTCCCTCGGCTACGATGCCCTCTTTGAGATGCAATATCATTCACCTATCATAAATCAACAATCATCAATCAACAATCACAAATGGCAACTTGCCTTTCGCGCCCGAGCGAAAAAGAAAGGTGCCAATTCCACCTACTCCTCCCGCGCCTGGTTCGATTGCCAATATAACGGCTGGTCTTTCCGCACAAACATCGACGCCAACTTGGTTAATCAATCATCAATTAGCAATAATCAATTACCCATCACCTACGGTGTCTCTGTTTTTCAAGACCTTGCCTATAATTTTCAAATGGCAAATGGCAAATCGCAAATACCATTGGAGTTACGCCTCCGCCTCCAATTCTTCGATGCCCAAGACTGGGACAACCGCATCTATTGCTACGAGTACGACGTCCTCTATGCTTATTCCATCCCCGCAGTGTATGGTCTCGGCGGCCGCACTTTCCTCTGCCTTCGCTGGCAGATTCTCCCGCAGTTGACGCTCTATTTCCGTGCTTCGGAGACCCTCTATGCAAAGTCATGGGCGGCCTCACACAGCCGCCCACAAACCCGCACGGACCTTCATCTCCTTCTCCGTGCTACTTTCTAATTGCGCGCTTATTCTACTTTTGCGCCGGTGATCGAATAGGTCTCGCCGTTGCGCAGAATGAGAACCTGTCCGTTGCGAACAATCTTCTGCGCCTTCACCTCTGCATTCACGTCCTCTATACCCTCCGAGTTCACAAACTTGCGGATATATACATACACATATACCGCGCCGGAAGTATTCGACTTATAGGGCTTAATCGCCTTGTTGCCGGCATGGTATTTGAACATCGCATTGGCGTTGCCTACGTTCTGCACGTAGATACCTTTGTTGCCATCTGCTACGAACTGCCATGTCAGGTTCTTGGTCGAAGTCGTATTCTCCAAATACAGATCGTTGTTGTTCTCCGCCAGCACTTTGTCCGAACCTACCGGTTGCAGCGTAAAACCGCTCTTGTTCTTTAGCGTACCGATGACGAGACGCAACGCGTTATCGGCGTAGGCCTCCGTCTCTGTGACAGTGATATCCTCCAGCAGCACGGATAGTTTCTTGCCGTCTTGTGCACCGGCAATCACCGGAACGCTCTGGAGCGCCAGAATAATCGTATCTTTTGCTGCAATCTCCGAAGCGTCCGTCACTTTTGCGAATGTCTTGGCGGCCATCACATGAACCGTTATCTGAGCGCTCTTGTCGGAGATAGTAGCCGTGATAACAGCATCGCCGAGAGCTACGGAATGTACCTTCCCTGCTTCGTCCACCGTCGCTACTTCCGGATTGCTCGATTCGTAACTGATAGTGTACTCGCTGGCTGCCTGTGCCGGATCAACCGTCGGATTCAACTGCAGCGACATACCCAGCATCAGGTCAGCCTCAGCCGGCAGACTGATACTGTTTACTGCCACGGGCACCACATGTACGGCGCAACTCTTCACCACCTCGCCGATGGTAGCGGTGATCTCCGTGTCGCCCAGTCCCATAGCGGTGATAACGCCCTTGCTGCTCACTTTCGCGATTGACGCGTCCTTACTTGCCCATGTAGCCGTTGCACTCGCATAATCCGGTACAAAAGCGGTGATGCTCAGCGTCTCCGTACCTCCTACGTTCAGCGTCACGTCGCTCTTGGAGAGCGTAAAGTCCGTGATCGTCGGCTTCTCGATGGTCAGCGTCACGCTGGCGCTTACGCTCGGCACGCGCACCGACGTAGCCGTTACGGTTATGGTACCCGTCACGTGCTTTGCCGTCAGTTTGCCGGTCTCGTCCACCGTTCCCTGGTAGGTGTGATCCACGGCCCATGTCAGCGATTTGTCCGCTGCGTCGTTCGGCGTATAGACCACGAACGGAGCCAGGTCTATCGTCTGACCTTGATCAATCGTCGCAGGCGCACCTACGAAGGCGATGTTCGTCAGTTTGACGGTCGTCGGGATGAGGTTAATACTGATGGCTTTCGATCCCTCCATCGGATCTTTCTTTGCGTCCATCGTCAGGTATGCCAAGCGTGCATCTACGCTGCCTGTCTGGCTGCCGTTGCCTTTATAGCTCACGGTCACGGTTCCGCTCGTGCGGTCGCCGCTGTCCGCTACGTCAAACAGATTCGCATCGGTGCCTTCGATGTCCCAGATGATATCATCCTCCAGATGTTCCGCGGTATAATTGACCGTCACTTCTGCCGTCTCGCCGAGTTCTACGTCGCCGAAGATCACATCTTCCACCTCCAGTTTCGCCTCTACGTCATGCGCCGCGCCGGCTTTCTTATAGAGTTGAATCGTGCTCCCTTGCGGATTCTTGTAGGGTTTGAAACGGCCCGCATTGAACTCCACCGCAAAACTCTGCTCGTCGTCCGGCCGTGAAACGACCGCCGCGCCGTTACTGATACTTACGCCCCAGCTGGCCAATATGGCCCCCGCTTGCGTGTCTGCATAGGTGAATGCGCCCTTGCCGGTAATGTCCAGATGCAGACGCTGGTCGGTGTCGACATTGAAGAACTGCCAATTGCCGCTGTATTTCTTTGCGCGGAAGAACTGCGCCTCTTCCGGAATGTCTGCCGTACCCGCACTCGCGTCGATGGATACGTTCTCCGTAACTTCCGGCAGATACGTCTCGAATAACGGACCGCCTACGGAAAGGGATGCCTCGCTTACGAAGACGATGGTGTCGCCGTCTTTGAGCTCGGAGGTGCTGTTGATACGTTTGAACGGCGTCGTCTGAGCGACATCCGCTTCGTCGGTAACGGTGATGGTGATATTTACATACTTATGAACCTCGTTCCAACCGGTGTCGTAGGAGTATAGGTGCAACTTACCGGTGTATGTTCCCGCGGCTTTTACGCTATAGCCGATAGAGAACTCGCAACTGGTCACCATCTTGGCGCCGTAACCCAGAGACACATAATCCGGATCCCCTACATAGAACCCGTTCGGATTGGTCTCGTCGTCTAACACCCCATCGCTGATTTCCGCATACATGGTTGCTCCTTCGCTGGTCAGACCGCTCCATGTCACGGTTATCGTTTGAGATCCGTACATGGGCAACGCCTGTCCTTTGATACTTACTGTTCCGAAATCGACCACTGCCGGTTGGACATTGATACTTGCCGCCCAACTCATCACGCTGCTCATCGCCAGCGCCGCTAATAAGAAAATTTTCTTCATATTGTTTATTTGTTCATTTATTGTGTTGTGCACCTCGGTCTCATTCTTGAGCCCCTCTCTTTTGTGCACCTCGGGCGTATTTTTACGACCGCCCCTATTGTGCACCTCGCGCTCATTCTTGAGACCCTCTCTTTTGTGCACCTCGGGCGTATTTTTACGGCCGCCCTATTGTGCACCTCGCGCTCATTTTTGAGCGCGTTTCTCTCCCCTCGCTATCTCCTCTGCTATCGCGTTTAGCGCCAAGAACCGGTATCGCTGCGAGGTATGCGGTATCTCCCCTGCTTTTGCTACTACCGCCGCCTCTATCTCTCCTCGCTCGAATTGCTCTTCGCTCGGTTCTACCAACAGTAGCCGCCCTTTTGCGCAAGCCTCAAAGTACACCCCGCTCGGTTTGTAATAGTTGTATTGCGGGCTATCTGGTTTCGGGAAGCCCTCAGCTAGCAAGATGATGAGCAGATAGCCGGCCTCTCGCAGGGCTCTGCAGATGGTTTTCTCTCCCGGCGAAACCGCCGCGCTGATATATACCGTCCCATTAGCCGCCTCAGCCAAGCAAGCCTCTCTCTTTGCCGCTATCTCCTCTTCCGTCATTGTACGCGAGCATTGTAGGACTTCTCTTTGCGGATTTTTCGCGAGAAATATGTTTCCGAGTGTCGTATAGGTGCCGTCTCCTATTTGCGTCTGCTGCTTTATCTTGAACAACTCCGGATTTGCCCGTTTCATCGCCAGCCTCCGCGGATTGTCCTTGACGTAGTCAATCATAACTTGTAGGCTCGCCTCTTTGTGTAGTATCCGTTCATGATAGTGCGCCTCGTCTTTCTCCCAAATACTTCCCATGCGCGTAAAAATACGCTCAAATTGCACAAGATATAGTCTATTGTGCACCCCGGTCTCACTTTTGAGACCGTCTCTATTGTGCACCTTGGTCGCATTTTTGAGACCGTCTCTATTGTGCACCTCGCGCTCATTTTTGAGCGCGTTTTCTTCGACGCTCATCCGCCTATATTCTTTTGTACAGGCCGATTTGAGACCTCGGATAACATGCCCGATACTTCGTGGCATTGGCTCCAATACTTGTATTACCACATGAATATGGTCGGGCATCATCTGCACTGCAATTATCTTTAGGGAATAGTCCTTTGGCGCGTAGTATTGCGGCAATCCTTGTATAGTACCCAACACATAGCGTCCAAAACTATTCAGACTAATCGAAGCTTCTTCCGGTTTCTCTCCGACCAACTCTCCCAATAGCGGAAAACGCTCGGCTATCACCAGTGTGAAATGGTATATTCCGCGACCACGATAGTCCCAATTCTTCAATCGATGATGACGCGTATGGTCTATCTCATAACGCATTCCATCTGATGTCCTCTGCCCTTTTGCCATTTTCAGGATTAGTCTTATTCCTATTGTGCACCTCGGTCTCATTCTTGAGACCCTCTCTTTTGTGCACCTCGGTCGTATTCTTGCGACCGCCCTATTGTGCACCTCGGTCGTATTTTTACGGCCGCCCTATTGTGCATCCTTGCCGCATTCTTGCGACCGCCCTATTGTGCATCTTTGTCGCATTCTTGCGACCGCCCTATTGTGCATCTCGGGCGCATTTTTGCGACAACTTTCTCTCCTCCGCGCTACGTTTTATTGTGCACCTCGGTCGTATTTTTACGACCGCCCTATTGTGCATCTTTGTCGCATTCTTGCGACCGCCCTATTGTGCATCCTCGGTCGTATTTTTGCGACCGTCTCTATTGTGCACCTCGGGCGCATTTTTGCGACCGCCCTATTGTGCACCTCGGGCGCATTTTTGCGACCGCCCTATTGTGCATCCTCGGGCGCATTTTTGCGACCGTCTCTATTGTGCACCTCGGGCGCATTCTTGCGACCGCCCTATTGTGCATCCTTGTCGCATTCTTGCGGCAACCTACGCGCGCTTTCTTTTAAGGAACGCGCGGACGCATACATACGCGAGCGCAAGTAACGCCAACGGCCATCCCGCATCGCCAAGCGGCGTAGCCCACGGATCACCGGTATCGCCCCACTCATCATCCTCCCAATCGCCTTTCTTCGCGCGAGAAGGTCCGCTCGCCGCATTAGCGGGTGTATATGTTCCCGGAATACTTCCCGTTACGTACGTTCCCTGCACTGCCGCGGAAGGTAATTGCGAACCCGAACCAGCCATGATAGAGGTGGATTGCATTTGTGCTTGCGGCTCTTGGGCGAGCGCCTGAGCACTGATGCTCAGTACGCTCATCAAACCCATTACGATCAATAAATATCTCAATGTCTTCATAACTTTAATCTCCTTTAAACATTACACATTCAACATTAAACATTATTTATTGATCTCCTTAACTTGTTTGCCCGTTGCGTCGTAGATCTTTCCGCCGCGGAGGATATACATCTTGTCGCGGTAGATAAACTTATACGGTCGTTCCGGATCTCCGCTCACATCGCCTATGCCTGTTGCCGAGTTATCTTTCTCTTTGATCCGCAAGCCTATCGAGAAGCGGTTCTCAATCAATCCTGTCTCATCCAACTCTACCGTGTAATCATCGGTTAACAGGTTGGTATTCAGACCCAGTACGGCGTCATACAGGATTACATATTCCAGACGGTCGATATCGGAATTGTCATCCAGGCTGAAGATATACTCGCCAGCATTCGGAGCATAGAACTCTACAGGAATCAGTTCTTCCGTTTCAGCCGGTGTCATCGTGTTACCTACCAGATAATGTCCGTCCGCTACGGTGTAAACCTTCAGGTAAGTCAATGCCTCACGGTTCTCGAAGATGTTCTGGTCCTCGCCGAACTTATAGCCGGCTGTTGCGTTCTCGTCCACGGTCAGTCCTGCTTGAGCAAATGCCTCTCCGTGCGTCAGGTTGATGTCCGCATAGATCGGTTGTGCTTTTGTTGCCTGCGCCAGCAGGTGACGCGGAGCGGATGCACGCTTCGACTTGTCGAATGTTACCGAACCGTTCGCACTCGCTTGGATGAAGAAGTTCTTGAATGGCTCAAATACCGCTTGAGCAGAGTTCGCACGATATTGCGGGAACTCGGTGTACCATTCATTAGGCATCGTCACGTATGCATTGGTCGTACTCTCCCATTCGTATTTGCCGTCCCACGGATCGGTGTCTGTTTTCACGAGCGATCCGACAGTGAAGTCCGCAGCCCAACCTTCGTCTGCACCGTTATACGAAAGCGTTGCCATGTACGGGTTGGCGATTAAGTTCCATCCCTTGTCGTTGTCCGGGGTCTTGTCTCCGCCTTCATGAGCTGAGATGCTTACTGCAGACTTGACTACTTCGCCGCTACCGTCTGCCCAACCGCTTACGCTGCTGAATGGGAAGCGGATGACTGCGAACGGCTGGCCTTTCGGACGCTTGCCTTGCATCACATATCCCTCGCCGGCATGCAGTACGCGTTCCGTGGACGTGATATGTTTCCATCCCTTTCCGGTGGAAGCGCGTTGCTCGCCGTCATATTCCATGATCATGAACTGTGCATCCAGTGTACCATTGATAGGTGCGCTCGTCTCGGTATTCAGCGAGTTCGCGAAGTTCACGGTGGACAGTGTTACATCGAATGGAACGCTCAGTGCGTACGAGTGAGCGGTATTCACATACATATCGAGGTTTGCTCCCGCTGTACTGCTGAAGTTTTTGTCTAACTTCAGGTGAGGTACGCTTTGTGCCAAATCGCTCTTGTGGTCAATACCTTTGATACCGCCGCGCAACTCTAAATAACGGACACTTAGATTATTGTTGGCCGCGTTCACAAGGGTTGCACCCGGATAGATATATAAGTTCTGGAACTTGCATGCTCCGCTGGCGATAGCATCTGTGGTCAGCGTCTTGCCGTCCAGTACCACTACGTCATAATCTTTTGTGGCGGCACTCAAGGTTGCAAACGGCTCGCTGTCTTTCGTACTCTTGTTCGCATTTACGATGATAGGAATGGTCGTTGTCGCGTAGGTAGGCGTGCCGCTGATGGTCAACTTCAGTGTCAGCAGTTTGCCGTACTGGCTGGTCAGGTCAGGCAGTACAACTTCGTACAGACCGTAACCGCCGGTGGAGTGACGGGTATAGGTAGTGCTTGTCTCACTGCCGGTACCAATCTTGTAACTTACAGCCGTAATCTGGTTATCTGCCGGAACAGAGAATACCAGTCCGTTCGCTTTCCACTCACGCGGGATAATAGTGATCACCTCACGCTCGGTGAGCGGGAAGAAATGAATCTCGTTCGTCTCGTAAGTGCTGTTGCTTGCCCAAACCAACTTGCCGGCATGAGCGCCGCTTGACGGACGGTACAGATTCAGATAGTTAGTGCTATACATCGATTTCAACGTATAAGCCTCACGATCTTCGGTCTCTATAATCCACTCGTATGATGCCGGTGTCTCAGCAGTACTTCCGATAGCGGTGATAGTCGCCCAGTTACGGATGTGGTTATTGGAGTTGGATGCCCATAAACCGGCGTTACTATTGCCTGCAAAACGAACTTTGTCACCATTCGCCGCATACTCGTCCGTGCCGCCGTTAACCGTTTGTACCGGCCACATCTTGTAACCTACCGTTGCAGGTCCGTAAGCAATCTTAGCGCTCTCGTCCACATCAATCAGCACCGGTTCAAACACACCTTCTGCAGCCATATTTGCCGGTAGCGCATACCAATTGCCTGCTACCTTAGCTGCAATCACGAAGTTCTCCTTCACGGTGCGCAACTCAGCCGTTACTTCGGCATCCTCGGCACCTGTGTAACTTGCCGTAATAGTTGCAGATGTCCAAGTGTCAGTATTACTGCTCGGTTTGTAGTGGACATAAATAGATGTCGGAGTAACAATACCACTGGCATTGGCTACCACGGTAACACTCGGCTTCGGCTGGTTAGCTGCCGCCATTGCGAATGAAGAATTTGCCGAAGTAGAGAAATAGACATCGCTGTTGTTCGAAGTGATAGTAATCTCTCCTGTGCTCGGTGTCAAGGTGTGACCGGAAACAGTCAGTACATTGGTATTACGTACTGCTCCGTTTTGAGAAGCCGTCACTACTACCGTTCCCTTCAAATCAATCTCAGGTATAGTCGATGGATTAGATGAGAATACACGGTTCGTACAACTACCCAAATAGACGCGGTGGTACAATTCGGGATTTGTCGTCACATTAGTACGGCGGTAGTTCATGAACGTTGCACTCGTGCCATTTCCATTAGCAATCAATTGACCATAACTGGTTCCGACATGGTAGGCATCGAACTGGTTTCCGTTTATAGTAAGCGTCCATTCAGCGCCTGTAGCACTCGCCTGTTGTTTCAAGTCATCATCTTCAATACCGTATAGATACATATTGGTGGTATTATCGTATATTGTCCAGTTCCCGTTCTCCAGTTTGGTAAACGTAAAGGTAGTAGCTGCGGAACACAACGTGGAACTATTGTAACGTTTGTGACTTTCGTATGATGCCGCATATACGCGTTGTGCAGCACCATATCCATCATCGCTGCCTTCATCCAAGAAGTAGATATAGTAGTCACCACCATTAATCTCATCAAATGGCTCGTTATCCTCAAAGCGTGTGAATACTGGATACATATCTACATCGGCAGAAGAAATCGTTAATGCGTTTCCTCCGGTACTATATATACCGGAAGCTGCCGGAGCAGTTGTACTCTCTTCATAATCAGCCGTACGCCAACCTAAGAATGTCCAGCCGTCAAACGTCGCCGTCGGGAAAGTGCTTACCACGGTGGCATCCGCCAAGTCTTTGTATGTCGCTTCTGGATGACCTTCAGCCCAGTTGATGGTCGTTCCGTTGTCATGGAAGGTAATATCGAACTCATCCGCACAACTCATTGTACGATAATAATACTGACCTTCTGCTGCAACGAATGCAATATCGGTATAGCCACTGGTATTGTATGCCTTGAAGCCTGTTCCACTGCTATATTGCAGATAGTGACCAGACCCCACACCAAGTACATGCCATAGACTACTGTTCTTGGCCATTGTCCAATAATATGGAGTTGCAGCATCATTCAAAGCCAAACCGGTTGACGAGCCCGAATATTTCAGATATTTGCCATCGGCTTGCTGAATCGTGTATTTGCCGCCGTCGGCTGATGTGTACTTGATATAGAATACGGCCGCTCCGGCTGCATCCGTCTCCGGTAACTTGCTGTTATTGCAAGCACCCGCATAAACGGTGCTACCGTTTGTAATCTTATACGCTCCGCTCATTCCGGCTACAAATGCATCCGATGTGCTTGTCTTACGATAAATCGCATAGAGCGTCTTGTCAGCCGTCGGAGTATAAGTGCTTGTACCCGAAGCTATTTCTATGGTCGGAAGCATCGACATCGGAGCAATAGCTGTCTCGCTCCATCCTACGAATGCCCATTCGGCACTACACGGACTTGTTGCACTCGGAACAGCAATAGCAGCTCCTTCGGATGCCTGCGTTACAGGAGTTGTCACTCCTTGATTATTAAAGGTCACCGTATATACGCGCTCGTATCGTGCGTATAATGTAATAGGTGTCTCGCCTACGCAGGTAATCACTTCGCCCGCATCGTACGTTGTTCCGCTTCCGTTAGCGTTCGTCGCCCAATGAGTAAACTTATAACCTTCAAGAGTCGGCTCGGTTGAACAAATGGTATATTCATTATCGTGATCCTCCCATCTGTAGTCAGTAACACCCGTGCAAGTCGTAGTCGAACCGGGGAAGGTTGTCGCGTTTGCATCGTATGTCAAATCAAACTCCTCAACGACACAAGGACAATCATCCAACGTGTAACCATACACTGCGGGAGGACCATAAGAAGCAGTGATACCTGATATTTGGTACTGATAACCGCTTGTATTCACGATGTAGCCTCCCGTTGTTCCACCACTACTTATTGTAATTGTTGTCGGACCGGACGAGGATGCGGCAGTAGTAGCCGAAGCCACGTCACTTCCTGCCGCTGCTGTTCGATATGCTATAGAACGAGCAGAGGAATTTGAGTTGTGACTTATTGTTATAGAGTTATATTCTCCTCCTACAACAGGAAGTTGTATCCAAACGCCACTGGCATTCGTGACCTGAATTATAGTTTTATTTCCATTTGTTTGCTGTCCCGTTGTTGTCCAAACGCTTCCGTCAGTAGCGGTCACGCTATGTGAGGTCCCATAAGGAATATTTTCTGTACCACTCACATTTTCTGTATAAAGTCGTGAGATATCACTACTCGTCAACTCGACCGTTCCACTTGCACCTGCACCGGTCTTGGAATAAACCGCATAATAGACCTTATCGCTTGTAATAGCACCTGAAGTTGCGCCACCTGCTATATAGCTTGGCGTAACATCCCATCTACCACTTCCGTTCGGAGCTGCCTCTGTCCAACCCAAGAAGGTCCAACACCATTTAGAATCCGACTTGCCGGTAATAGTTGGCATCGTGAACGATTGACCGTCAAGTACATGATTTCCTGCAGGACCACCGGTGATAGAACCTCCGTCTGTCGGAACATTAAACGTCAAGTTACGCCAGTTAGCCGTCCATTGTGCATATAGGGTTACATCCGAAGATGGCATTGTGAACGTGCCACCGGCATTATAACGGGTGCCTGTACCACCTTCTTCAGTATCCCAACCTGCAAAGATATAACCACTTCTGGTCGGTTCGGTTGTACAAATGGTAAATGTCTGACCTGCAACACCAATCTCGGAACCTCCACAGACTATCGTTCCTCCCTTTCTATTATACGTTACCGTAAAATTCTGTGCCCAATGAGCCCAAATAGTAGTGTTCCCGGTTACAGTATAGCTGTCTCCTGCGTCACCTCTCTTATCACCACCGCTGGATGCTGACCACCAACCTAAGAACGTGTAACCGTCACGGGCATCAGGTGTCGGAAGAGTCGTTGACGTACCATCGCAAGAAGTCGTGAACGAAGCCGGGGTTCCGGATCCACCATTATAGTTGAAATTAACCGTTCTGGCATCTCCAAACGGCCGGAATTCAATAGCAGAAGAAGTTACCGTACACGTACTACTATACGAAACGACCTTATAGTGGTATGTGTTACATTTTGTTAATCCGCTGATACTTCCTGAATTGGTTGCACTGGTGCTGATATTGTCCTTTACTACCGCATTACCATTATCCACATCAATTACTTGGAACTTGGTAATACCGGCTGTAGAGGCAGGTAAAGTCCAGCCCAATGTCACGGAAGTATTGGTCATCGAGTTAACCACCACATCCGTTACCGGTTGCAGCGAGCAGCATTGTGTTGTATAATCCACAAATCCTGCATCCTGCTTGTAAATCTTTAAACGAATATTTCCGTTATTTGGCGAATTGTTTGTATAGAACTGCCAGGTATTGCTCCAATATTCCAGATACGAATTCGAGTTTTTCTTAATGTAGAAATAATTAGCAGACACAGCATCCACAATGCTCATTGCATTACCGTATGCTGTATATCCTAAATCAGCACATAAAATTTCAGCATAGTTATTGCCCTTATGCAATTTCCAACTTGTAGAAGAAGCCTCTAATGTCCATTGGTTTGTACTTGCACTAACAGTAATCTTGCCTGCTGTCTCCGAAGGAGCAGCACCACCCTTATGGTCAGCACTGGTACCAAAGATTTGTCCACCGGATTGCTCTGCAACAATAGCAATGACATCTCCATCCGCTAACTGTGACAAACTGGTCACACGGCTGAAAGTCGTGCTCATTCCACCCGTATTCGCAAATACCGCGTAGTAGTTTACATCACTGGCACCCATCGTTCCGCCGGGAGACATGCTTGTTATCATGCCTGCGGGCGCGTCTGTCGCGTGCGAATAAGAGGAATTAGTAGTCCAACCTACAAAGTGATCACGGTTACCGCAATACTCCTCTATTTCGGACGCTGTCTCTGTCGTCTGGTCCGGAATAGCCGCACCTTCGCGCACATCTGTCTCTTGAATCTTCGTCCCGCTTGCCCAGTATGTCACTTTGTGCGTTGGAATAGCTTCAAAGTTAATACGTACCGTACAATCCGTACTCGGCGTTACGGTAAACGTATTGTCTCCATTGTTAACCACAGTTGCTGTTCCGACTGTTACGGTATAACCGCCTGCACCACTGACTACACGATAACCATCAACCGGCGAAGCCGTAATCGTCATATTTGTAGTAGTGCTCTGCGAAGCCGGAGATACAGTACCATGACTGACATTGCTGCTCGTCGCAGTTACCGTGAATGACTCCGGCGTTACGCTACCGTTTACAGCAACTTTTACTGCGTCAGCATTTGTGCTCGTCACACTCAATCCACTCGCCTGCTCAACATTATAAGTACCCACTGCCAATCCTGCTACCAATCGAATATATAGAGTAGTAGAAGCTACAGTTCCGTCTGTCGGACTGAGATTAATAGCACTCGTGCTGAAACTGCTATTGTCCGTTGAAATCGCATAATTGCTCGGAGGTGTAATAGTAATATTTCCTTGCAAGTTTGTTCCGCTTACTGTAAATGACTGACTTGCACTCGGACCATGATTGTGTTCATACGTAAACTCACTGAAACTTGAGGTTAACGTAACAAACGGATCGGTCGATTTCTGTACGTAGAACGAGAACGTCTGGCCCGCTATATTGGTACCGATGGTATGACCAACTCCATACTCATATCTTCTCCAATCCGTGGATTGATAGACACCAATAAGTGCGTCACGATAAGTGTTGCGTATATAACCATCAGCATCTCCATCATTGACTATAACGAAATCATTCTCTGCACTAGTTCCTACACGAACACCATTGTTCGACGATGTACAATACAACCATACCGTATTATCTGACTGCTTTTTTATCTTAAAGCTTCCATCTCCAGCTTTGACAATATTCCACAACATATTGGAGGCTGTTGCACTTTCTACAGATAAAGCCGCGCCTGCTTCTCGAATATAATCCGTAACATTTATTGCTGACGGAGGATTTGTTGTCCCGTTGTTATTACTCATAGCATACTTCGTGCCATTGTCTCCAACAATAATCACTTTATCTTTCGGACCAATCTCTCCAAACGATGTCAATACATATCTGTTCGGATCAACAATCACGTTGAAGGTAATATTGACTACCACATCATCTGCATCCGTCGAACTCAACGTCAAGGTAGCCGTCTTGGTGGTTACTGCGTTATAGGCTCCTGTATAAGTGATAGTTATTGATCCGCTCGCCGAACCACTTGTTTGTGTGATGCTTGCGGGTGAAATGGTGAAATCAGACGCATTGGTCCCACCTTTTACAGCCGTAATATTGGCTTTCAGGTTAGTACCCGTCACGCTAACACTTGTCGTGCTCGGAGCTACTCCAACAGAAGTACTCCAACTGACAGGACTCGGATCCGCCTCTATCAACGGCTTAAATACATGTCCGGTAACGGCCACGTTTTGTGTGGTAGCACCGGTGCTCTCAAATGTGACATTTGAACTACCATAGGTATTAACAGCTCTATCTGCTTTCAAACGCACTTTGACTGTCGTCACATCCGGCTCTCCGCCTGTCTGGGTCACAGTTCTGCTGTCGCCATATGTACTACCTCCATCTGTACTCACCTCAAAATTCGTCGGAGCAGTAATAGTAATACTTGCTGTCAGGTTACTACCACCCAAAGTAATATTCTGCGCCGCACTTGGTCCTTGACCAACAATATAATCCAGATTGGTTATGCTCGCAGGACTAACAGTTATACTCGGATCACTCGGCGGCGTACACAACGTACGATAATTAGTGTAATTCACAGCCGACCATTGAGCAGTCATGGTCACGTTGGCAGCAGGCATACTGAAGGTTTGCCCTGCTGTTTTAGCACCAACACCATTATCTCCTGACCAACCGGTGAAATTAAAGCCACTTTTTGCCAAACTCCCCGTATTGCCTAATACAGTAACCGTTGCTCCAGAAGCATAACTATTTCCATCTACCGGCACAGAACCGCTGGTCGCACCACCGTCTGCATAAGTAACAGTAAAAGTGGATGACGCTTTTTTGAATATAAATATTGGAAGCTGAGCAGTGGCGTTTGCAGAAGTATAACACGCAAAAATATGGCTGCTATTATTATATCTCATTACATTACGGGTGTTACTTCCTTGCGCGACAAAGGAACCTTCTCCTGTAGTGGTATTTATAGTAACTGCCCATTCGCCATTACTATTATTCGACGCTTGTGTTTTCAAATAGTTACCACTGCTAGAAGCGGCATATAAATAACCAGGACAACCAGTTCCGGAACCATTATTAGAGTAAAATGTCCAATTATCACCAGACTTTCCTACCGTAAATACATCTACGGTATTCCCGGGATCAGATATTTTATCATTGGAAATAGTTACAGCAATAGCAGTTCTGTTGTTGTTGTTCTGTTGTGTTCCAAGTGCATATGAATTAGCAATGTTTACCAATAATACTTCATCTCCAATAGATAGATTACTGATGTTTTTCACTAACTCATAATCTACTCCCCACGCATTACTTACCGTCAAAACGGCTACAAGCGCCATTACTACGCGTTTCGCGAAATTCTTTATTGTATTTGTAGTTTTCATAATAAATCTCCTTTCAATTTTCATGTTTCAATTTTCAATTCGATTATTATCATTCTTCATTCGCAAATACTGCGTAGAATGTTATATTTCCTATGCTTTTTATATCCGGCGAATCTCCGACAGTCTTGAACAAATCATCATAATATGATGTTGTCTTGGATTCAGCACCGGCATTCTTTCGGCTCCAGCCGGCAAAGATGTCACCGCAATAGGAAGCCGGATCAGGAGTCGGAACAGATGCCACCTTGCTTCCCGAAGAGTTATACGTTACGGTTTGTGTCGAATACACATTCGTCAGACCGTTTACGCTCCATGTTACCGTACAGGTCCATTTGGCATACAGAGTAATATTACCCGCATGTTTCCAATTCCTACTTGCATCGGTATAGCCGCTTACACTGGCAATAACGTTTCCACTTGCATCAATAATCTGCGTGCCGCCGCCATTCTTAGCGGTAAAGTAACCGGCAAATGTCCAACCTGTCTTAGTCGGTTTGGTAATCGCACTCGTCAGATTTGAGTTGGAGTTATAAGTCGCTGTAATGCTTGCCGTGCCAGCCGTAGTAGGTGTCAGGTCTTTATCCAGCGTTATCGTATAATTATTCGCCGAACAAACCACACTAATTGTTGATGTTCCTGTCGTATTTGCTGCATAAGTCACAGTCTGCGAATTACTACCGCCTCCCGAAATCGACGGAGCCGCACTTGCACCTGACTGAGTAACCACCGGCGTACCATAACCCGCGGTTGGCGTTATAGTCACCGTCGCTGTTACACCATCACACGAGGCTTGTGCACCGTTTGGGCTTACTGTAAACGTACAGTTGGTTCCTGTCCCATTTGCCGGTTGAATAGTTACGGAATTGGCACAAGATTCTACAAACGTACCCGTCACAGTTGCGTTTGCTGTTCCCATTGTAAACGTGGTCGGATTAGTACTCGTAGAGGACAAAGATGCATTTGCTCCTGTTACCGACCACGATGAGAAACTATAGCCGGAACCGGCTGTTGCAGAGATACTTACTGTTCGTCCTTCCACAACTGTCTGACTTGTCGGTGTTACAGAACATCCGGCATCACCGCCACTCTTGCTGACTGTCAAAGTATGAGTCGGGAGAGTAAAATAATTACCGGTTACTGCAACCCAATCACTCTTGTTGTCTGCGGCACATACACTACGTGCCCAAACATAATAGTTCGTACCGGCAGATAAACCAGACGCATCCAGATTAACGGGACTACTTGTCTGATCCGAAACCACCGTATAACTCCCACTAGGCGAAGCGGCTGGTTTAGTGCTACTCGTAGAATAGCACACATCAACTTTCCCCGCAGCCGAAGTCCAGTTGATCGGCATCTTCTGAGTGCCTCGATTAAACGACCCTTTTGTTAGAGCAGTCGGCGTTGCACATACAGCGGCGCAAGTTGGATACGAATAATAGTAGGTTACGTCTGCCTCAATACGCTTATACAATTTCGCCGCAGTACCATTAGATGTGGTGTAATTTCGGAAGTCAGTAGTACCATTAGCTCTGATGTAACGAGTAGTTTGCCCTTGGAATTGTATGCCCGTCGAAGTGTATTTCCATTTATAGTTGTTGTCGCTGGGGGTACTCGCACTAAAAGATAGCGTAGCACTACCCGAGGAACCTCCAATATATTTATTATCAGGGCCTTTGATTGTTAAATTAGAGCCATTAATAGCAATAGTATACTCTTTTGAAGTCGCTTCGGTAGTTCCTGGAGTAAAACTAGCACCGGATTTCCCGTCGCCCGCCATCGTGTATGAACCCGTGGAAATTAAATATTGACCAGCAGTAATAGTCCCACCCAATGCAACGAGTTCATATTTACTAAATCCGGAGCCTCCAGATTTGGTATATACAGGATAGAGCGTCACATTTGACGTTGGATAATATTTGCCCGTGGTTAATGTAACTGTACTCAACACTGTTGTGCTTGTCGTTGATGTGGATTGTGATGTGCTCCATCCTTGAAATGCCCATCCGTCACAAGGAGTAGACATTACAGGAGGTGTTACACCAGCACCGGCAGATGCTTCTTTGATTGCCTCTGTACTGCCATCCGTTTTTGTAAAGGTTACGGTACAAGCGGAAGCAGGAGCAGTTTCGTAAGTGATTTCAACGCTTGACCAATATGCTGCATTTGAACCACGCGTAATTTTAAAGTAGGTGTTATTACCACTTACATCAATATTACAAGACCCGCTAAAGCTATTTTCATTTGTAGTAGGCTGAGCTGTTGTGCCATAATAAACTTTTGTGCTCCTAGCCGTTCCTGTGTGAGTAATAGTGATGTTCGTAATCTTTCCAGGCATAGCAGTACTATTGTACAATACTCCGGTAGATGCCTTCACTTGAATATTATCACTATTTTTCATTAAATCTGTGTGTGTAAAAGTAACTCCACCAACAGTTGCGGTAGCTCCCGATGAGTATGAGCCTGTCAACCCTAAGTTACTTTGGGTAAGCGTAATTGTACTTGTTGCTCCCCACACATTTCCGCTGCCGATGGTGAAAAGCATTACGAGCATTGCGGCACATCTCACTACCGAATGCAGTTTTCCACTTGGTTGCCAGCAGGTCCCAAAGGGTGCTGAATGGGTGCTCAATGGCTGCTCAATGGTTGCTTCACCCGAGATCACTCCAACCTTCTTTCTCTGTGAGTCCAATCCCCGCCTCCACAGAGCTTTCAAATAAGTAATTAACTTTTTCATAATGTATTTGGTTTTTATATTTATATTCTTATCCTCATATTCATTCGGAACGATTATTTCTTATCCTCAATTCTTCGGAACGATTATTGTTCCAATACTCCTTATTTATCCACACACGCGTGTGCGTGTGGTTATATTTTGTGAGTACAGGGCAACCCAATAGCCTATACCCGTTTTTTTTATGTTGACATAATGAAATAACTAAATATTGAAATAACAAACTTGGCAAAGTTGACAAAGTGGCAAACTTTACTTGGTCCTTTTTCCAGTCCAGCTTGTTCCTTTTTTTCTCAGCTTGTTCCTTTTTTCAACTACTTTTTTAGTTTATTTCAGTATGTCAAAGATCTTTCAACCATTGTTTTCAGTGCCTGGTGTAGCACTATCTTTGAGTGTGTTTCGAATTGTATTTCGTTATTTATGATTGTGTACGCACACACGCCTTTGCGCCCATGCGTGTGGAATGGTGTACACGCACAGAAAACGGCAACTCCGTTTAATAGTGGAATTACCGTTTGTAAGTATTATACGGTGTTGATTAATAAATCACCATGTTTTGAGGTATGATACGCAGAATATTAACTATATCTCCCTCAATACTATAAAGAATCGCCATTCTTTTGAAATTCAATCTCCTCATGTCACATCCATATTGGTATGACAATTCAGGAACAACAGGAAAATAATCGGCCCCATTTGCCAACCACTGCATCTTCATGTTCAACTCCTCAACATATCGCTTGGCTGTTATGGGCGCTTGATACGAGAACTCGATGGCATCGCGGAGCTCATGAAGATCATTCTCTGCCTCTTCTGTGACAAAAATCTCAAACCGCGCCATTAGTGAGCCTCTCTAATGTCATTCAACCCGTAATGATGCCCCAAATCTTGGCACAAATCTTCGTAAACTTCCGTCCAAGGACGCTTCGGTTTATTTCGCCAATCCGGATCGATTAAGGTTTGTCCAACCAATTGCTCGTCCAATGCGAACATGCTTTCCTTTTTAACTGCTTCCATATATCGTTACTTTGTGTGTCGTTTACCTTTGACGCTGCAAAGGTACAACAAAAATTTGGAATATACAAGACTTTTACTGGAAAAATCAAATTTATTTCAATTTTTTACGCAGAAAGGCTTGTCATTCGCACAAACGTGCGACTGTACCTTCGGAGGATTCCTTATTCATAAGGGCGTGCCGAAGTACATTAAAATTTCGATATACGCAAGCATTTGGAGAAAAATCTTCTGATTTCTCTTCTTTTTACGGTAAATCCACTATGTCAAAGATCAATTATCCAAAGTTTTAAGTGTTAGGATTGAACACTACATTTTCATTGTATATTGTATTTTATATTATTTACTATTTATAATGTACGCACATACGCGCTCGCATGCGCGAAACTTATGTGCTGCTTAAATTTAATTTATATCCTCCTCATCTCGCCTTTCCTGTTCTTCGTCTACATTAATGAATAAGATGAATTTAGGAACTCCATTCACATCTTCATCAAACCTGATTTCCCTTCTATATCCATCCTCTCCATCTCTATTTTCCCTTTCTAAATGGCGGCGACGTATCTGTTCCTGTTCCTCCCAAAGCGGCATCGACTCTTGCGCAAATCTCTCAAAATCCGCCACCTCGCCATTCTTATTCCATCGTGAAATAATCGCATTTACAAATTCTATCGCCAATTGCCCACATAAGGGAGAACCTATTTGGAATTTTAATAAAGCCCTCTCAAATAAGTTAGAGTTCAATGACGAGACAAGATCCAAATGTCCTATACAACAGAGAGGGCATTCATACCATAACGGATCACACCTCCAGCACCAAACTGGTCGACGGAGAGTTGTGCTATATTTTGTATGAATAGTATCAAAATAACAGATTCTTTCTCCACTGTCAATGGCAATTTTTGATATGTTATGTGGCTTTAATAATTGAGTTATTTCATAAGCCATCTCAATATTTCGGTTTTTCTTATAAAATACGCCATAGGATGTAATCGAATCAGAACATGCATCTGAAAGGATGTTGGGAGGCAATCCTATGTTCTTGGGATCAATAATCGGACAATCTTTTAACAAACGATACTGAGTACCATCCATATGGAACTTGAAAAATTCTTCTCCGCTTGTGGAGCAGATCAGGCCTTGTTTACTATCTCCAAACTTTGCTAATTTAGCTTGCAGAAAATTGATTTTCATAGCCGACCTCTTTGGAGAATAAGTAATCAGCAGCAAATCAGATATCTCACATTGAATGGTCTTGTTAAGTCTTCCGACAAGATGCTTATGAGTCTCTATGAGATGGCTATGAGGATTATTATTTAAATAGTACAACATGGCACGAAAATAATCCACCTCCTGTGTTGCAGGGGCATTCTGGTATAACTGCTGTAATGCTTCTTGCAGGCTTTTTGCACCAGCAATATACTGCTTAAGTTTTTGTTCGGATAGTTCCATATGTTTCTTGCTTGATAATATTTGTTAAACTATATCACCAGAAATCAATTCTTTATACATGCGCAGCGCATATGAGTCAGTCATGCCTGATATGAAATCATTGATTAATAAAAATTTTCCATAACCACTTTGGGGAAGTACTTTCCCTGTGTTTCCAAGTTGCACATATTTGAATCCATTGGAGATTAATAGGTAAGGACGATATGCCTTGCACTTAGTATTCAGTTCTGTCTCAGTAATAATAAGATTTGGGTCACATATAGATTGGGCGAATAATTCTAATAAGTCCTTGATGATTCTTCCTCCAAGAATCTCATGTTTAATTACTCGTCTATCGTTGAAGTTGCGTGTCGCTATCTCTTTTGTCGCCTCTCTTAGAATTCCTGATTGTGAACTTTCCAAAATGGGTGCATTATTATACTGATTTTTTACTATGTCAGGAAAATGATCAACAAAATAGGTGGCGCAATCAGATACCATCTTATCTTGTATTTTTAATCTAAGTAATTGGACAAACACATCTTGCCTTCCATCTTTATATGTGTCAAATTGAGATAACATTTGGCTTAATTGATGCGTTTTGAATGCATCGCAAATATCCTCAATTGTTAGAGCTTTCATATTGAAGCCATCCTCTATGTCGCTAACAGAGTATGCTATGTCATCAGCCGCTTCTAGTAAATAGGTCAATGGATGACGTTGCTCTTGTGAAAGCCCTAATGTCTCATTTAGTTTTATGTATTCTTTCTTTTCTGCTTCAAAATAACCAAATTTCGAAAGGCTTAAGTCGTCATTTTGATTTTTGCGTCCCTGTCTTGAATTCTTCGGATACTTTATCATTGTCGAAATAACGGGCTTTGTTAAATGTAATGATAAAGTGTGCTTTGCAGATGCTAGTTTTGTTACGACACGTAAGCCTTGTACATTACCGTCAAAGTTGTATAAGTCACATTTTTCTTTTGCATTAAGTGTGTTGAACACTTTTCGAATATCGTCAGTCGTAGGTCGAGAAGCTATATCACGGTAGAAAGCTTGTATACTTTGTTCTCCAAAATGTCCAAAGGGAGTGTTACCAATATCGTGAATTAAGCCCGCCACTTTTAGAATGCATGGAATAGCATGAGCCAAATACGCTTCCTTACTTATCAGATTCTGATTGAACAACAGTTTTTCTACCTGCATTCCAAGCGCATGACCAAAAAAAGACACTTCCAAAGAATGAGTTAACCGAGTTCTCACAAAATCGCTTGCCTCAAGGGGATACACCTGTGCTTTGTCCTGTAACCTTCTAAAAGCAGGAGACACAATCACTCGCAGATAGTCCTCATCATAAATTGTCTGTGCATTTTGCAAAGAGAAATCCTTGTTGCGCTCCTGTGGCCCAAAACGCACGGGAGTTACCATTTTGTCAAATGCATCTCTAATGTTTTGCTTTTCTTGCTCTGTCATGGTATGTGTACAATTAAATATTTTTATTATAAACTTTATTAAGGAGTTGCCTATATTCCTTATCAAACTCTATAAGCGTTTTATACATGCATATCGAAGTATAAACAGGTTCTTGCTTTACATCTATAAGCACTTCTTTTACGACCAGCTGATCTATTAAGCATTCTATAGTTGGTTTATAAAGAATTTCCCCCTCCCAATATTTGGCAATCCATGCCTGATGTGAACTCTCTGGGACCCGCATAAGTAATTCAACTATTCCCATATCCCCAATATGAGCTCCTTCTTGAGTTGCTAACTTTTTCGTGTCAAGTGATACAATGTATAAGTAACCACCATGTTGTTTTAAAAAGTAGTATGCGTCCGATAATTGCTTAAATGCAAATGTTGCCTGATCTCTTGATGGCTTATTGGGATATTTCTCCTTTCGGTATTCTTCTAGTGCTTCTTCAATCTTTTTTTGTTGGGGCTTCAAAGAAGACTGATAGTTGTTAGGGGTAATAGTGTCTCCAATATTATATTTCTCTGAGGCAACATGAAAGAATAGTTGGCAATAGAAGTTCACTTCTTTTGACTTCTCATCCTGTTCTTTTATCATATCTTCGTAAGTGTGTATTATATTTGCCATATTGACCATATGTATTATTTTAGGAAGTCATTTATTTGTCCCTCAAACTCTCTGTATTTATCTGAATAATATACAGGAGGGCACTTCTTCATAATAGCAAAAATGCAATTTCGCAATTTGTCATTTGTTATATCAAATGTTAGTGTTTTGTCATCCATGTTCGTTTCGCATCCGGGAATGCTTGACAACTCTCGACAAAGAGAACTCATTGTTGCCATGTCGTCATGATCCACAGGAAGAAACAAAGTTACTTCGTTGTTTAATTTATTGATTACCGCCTGATATACTTCTTCTGATATTTTCCTCGCATCATTGATACGTTTGTCTTTATTTGATGGTTGGTAATATGTTTTTTCCTTCCAATTACTTATGTATAGACCATATTTAGTCCTTAATTCCCACTTTACGGAATTTTCGCGATTTCGCTTTCTTGAACAGCATACAACATAGTCAACTTTGGCATCTTTGATGGCCCATTGAATTTCTTTCTTGAATACGAATAGTTTATCTGCTTGGCTTAATACAGCAATTTTTCGTCCTTCAACCTCTATGACTGCTCTGAAATCTGGGAGAAACTCATTGATTTTATCTATGACTTCATCATATGTCCAGCGCTGTTTGTTGTCGCAATGGAATTCCTTCTCCTCGCCCATGCCCTTTAACAAATTATACACAAGCCAAGCCGTGTGCGTTTTTCCTGCATTTTGAAATCCTGATATCACAAATATAGTCCTCATAATCTTTTACCCTCATCCGTGCCGGGCACAACTTTTTTGATATTAGTTTCTACAATAGTTTCTTTAGCTCCTCAATATGCGTGGCGCTCATCTTGGTGAAGGCAAAGAGCCGTTTGCCCGCATCTTTTAATGATGCTCCGATGAGATAAATCGTTTGGTTGTCAATAATCATAAACCGATCATGCACGCGGTTCGTTTGATGGAGAGATAAGTTTCCGTATTGGCTGTTAAACTTGTCTGATTGAGTTAGTTCCTGCTCTTTATAAACATTACCTATATGCAGAGTGATGTTCTGTGGAGTAGTGTCGAACAATTGTGCCATCTGCTTTTGGCTCAACCAAACCGTTTCTTCGGCGAGTTGCACATCCAAACGAACCGCGTTATCCGCGCTTCGGTATATAACTACAGATTCGTTTGTTTGACCATATGTTTGCATCTCTTCTGCCATATTCTTATTCCTCTTCCCTTCCGGGCACAACTGTTATTTTGTTTTCTATTTTTTGTTACAATTAATATCCTTCCTTTCCCTCTTCCGTTTCACTTCCACTTCAATTTCATTTTCGGTCCATTTTCGGTCCATTTTCGGTCCAATCACGTATCCTGCACCACCTTATATATACTATGTATATATCCCGTGATTTTCACTCTTTCATCCTTTCAATCCTTCATCCTGATATTCTTTTACTTGTTCCTTACTTGTATTGTACTTGCATTTTTTACTTAGTCCCTTCCACTCCAGCCTGTATCTTTTTTATCAATTCACCGCTATAGCCTGTATTAATTTTCTTATGGCCTGTATTAATTATGTTTGGTTCAACTCTCAGCCTGTATTATTTTTGCTTGTATTTCTTCCTAAAAAAGCTACAGGCTTGTTTCCTTTTAGCTTGGTCCCTTTTACCCTTATCCGTGTCGGGCACAACTTTAAATGTTTATCTTGTTATTAGATTTTACAATCTGTTATTTCATTGCAATACGGCGGCGTTGAAGAGCCGTTAATACACTATCTGCTGCCACAGGGTTTAGGCCCCGGAAAGTAGTGCGCGCCTTTAGATCCTCCAGAGGCATAGAGAGCAATAATTTGGCAATACACTCATCTGCGAAAGAGTTACTCACTACATTAACGCCATCAAAATCCAGCACTACTCGCTCGTCTCCATTTAATAACGGCAACAATTCCTCTCGTGCCTGCTTACCCAGCGGCCGAGTTCCCAGATTTTCTCCAAAACGTTTAAATTCAAATGTTACCATAGTTGCTCTAATTCTGTATCGTTCAAAAATAATTCATTATATTGTGTTGCACAATCCGTGCGATTAGCCACCACCTCCTTGGGGTCGATTTCTTTATTGGTCGTAATCTCCATAAACACGACTGTACCCTGCCAGAGAGGAGCTTCCTCAATCGAAAATGCATCGTTTCTATAGACTAATTTATGTGTGCCGGAATATATTTCAAATCGGACTCCGGCATCGCGGGCCAGCAAAGACGTCGAATACAAACCAAATCCCATTCCTTTTCCGTCTGTCACCGAATCCTGAATGCATTTTGTCAAAGCTTCGGCCTCAGAAATCGCAGCATACTCCTCGTTTTCGGCAAGCGACTCTTTGACACCTTTCCCATCGTCAGCCACCAAAAAATCCAAGAGATGTTTTTCAGCATTATAATTTGTAATTACCGTTCCAAGTTCTTTTCCCGAATGAGTAAGTACATTATCCAGCACTTCATAAAAGCAATAACTCATCGCCTGCAAGACAGTCGTTTCGATATCAATATGTTGCGTTAAAACACCCACAATACGATGATATACGTCGTATATATTCTTTGCATCAAAGACATCTATCGTGATAGTCTCTGTTTTCGGAAAGAATTGTTTTAACAATGATGCTACATCCATATTTTAATATTTTATTTGCCTTCGTTCGACACTGCCGAACGACTTTATGTTCTTCTCTTTAATTTGAACTATTAAGGATTTCTTACAAGTTGCTGATTGAGTTAGTTCCTGCTCTTTATAAACATTACCTATATATAGAGTGATGTTCTGTGGAGTAGTGTCGAACAATTGTGCCATCTGCTGCTGCGTCAGCCATACCGTTTCTTCGGCGAGTTGCACATCCAACCGAACCGCGTTATCCGCGCTTTGGTATATAACTACAGATTCGTTTGTTTGACCATATGTTTGCATCTCTTCTGCCATCTTCTATCTTTCCCCTCATCCCTGCCGGGCGCAACTATTATTTATTGTTTGTATTTTTATTCATTTAGCATTCATTTCCGCGATCATCTCGCGACCATCCTGAACGTCACAGTAGGATGCTTAGTCCCTTTTTTACTTAGTCCTTTTCACTCCAGCTTGTATTGTGCTTGTATTGTACTTGTATTGTTTACTTAGTCCCTTTCACTCCAGCCTGTATCTTTTTTATCAATTCACCGCTATAGCCTGTATTAATTTTCTTATAGCCTGTATTAATTTTACTTGATTCAACTCTCAGCCTGTATTATTTTTTTGTCGTGACACTCTGGCACTCTGGCACTCTTTTGTAATTTGCTCTGACAAAGTGGCAAAGTTGGCAAAGTTCACTTAGTCCTTTTCTCTTGTTCCTTTTTTCTTGAATGATGTAAATAAAAAGCAAGACACGAGATTTCTCTCATGTCCGGCAAAAATAGAAAAATGTGTTAGAAATTACAAACGCACAATAGTGGGAGGTTGTTGGCGGGTATCCCACATATCAACAATATATACTGTTTCATTCTCAACACGATATAGCATTATGCTTAATCCGTTGATGACCGTATATTTGTACCTATGCTTATCGTCCGACAAGTTCAACTCCTCAGAACCGATACCCGGATCTGCCGCCAAGAGTTTTTTCGTTCTTTTGTACTCTGCGCGAAAATCCAGCAACGCCTTCTCTCCGAACTTACGCAATATATAATCCGTTATTTTGTTGCGATTATACCTGGCTCGTTCTGAAATTTTGACATTCATACTGCGACACTCAACTCGTTTTTCAGATACTCATCAAACATTCGGTCATCTTCCTCATCGGAATATACCTTGCCGCGAGCAATCTGCTCTTCGGCTTCACGTACTTCTGCACGCAGCTCTTCCCATGTGTATCGATGAAGCTCCTCCTCTGCTGGAGCGTGACCCACGTGAGCCAGAATGTCCCTGACAAGCCTTTTCTGATCTACAATTGGCAGTGTAAATGCCAAATCTAGCACATTTGAATACGTTTGTTCTTGCAACATATATGTCAGTTATTTATTGTCGTTTTGCGTTTGCGACGCAAAAGTACTGCTTTTTTCTGACATATGCAAATCTTTCGGCACTTTTTTTCGTTTTTTGCCTTCTTTTTCTTTATTTACATCATTTCAAAGATCTTTCACTTTTTACGGAAGCATAACCTCTATCAAATTCATAAGTGCTTGATAGTAACACTATAGGGCGGGAGCAGGCTGGCAAAAGCCGACGCTTATCAACACCACCTTCAACTTCCTGCACAAACTACGGCAACGAGAGATACTCCCTTGACAGCGCCCTGCCCGCCACCACAAAAACCAGTGAGTTTTTTTACTACCATCATATTGTTATAGATGTTAAAGAGTGCAACTGCAATCATAAAGAGATTCTTCATAACATGTCCTCCGTCTTTTAAATATTTTACAATGTTTAACTTCAGGGAGACCTTCGTTGTACCCGCAGTTTCGTTTCTGCTGATTAGTTGACTGTTGTTTATTATCAATGTTCACTCTGCTTATTATTTAAAGTGCTCAGCTGCCGCACTATTCCTTATTTACTTGTTTTATCGCCGGCGCACGCATGCGGGAGTATCATATTTTTACTTTTTGACTGTTAGTTCTATTTGCTGCAAGCCATTCCCAGACAGAAGATGGCATGTACCCCCAATATGGATGCGAATCATCATCAAGATCCAAGACCATTATTCTTTTTTGTTCAATAGCAAGAGCATCATATAATTCTTGCGCGGTTCCTCCGTATTTTACGAATATCAAACCAGAATTAATAGGGAAAATCTCTCCTAAAGCAACTAGTTTTGCTTCTATCTCGGATTTGGAAACCTGATTGGTGTCGTAATAGACTATCTTAACTTGATTCATAACTAGCAAATTTTAATGGTTACTTCATTTTTCATTTCCATTAATCGTCCTCTCCATTGTCCAGTCCACTCAAGATTAACTTCAAATGCTTTGATTATCTTATCGCTCGTTTGAAGAATATATTTAATATTCCAAACACCTGTGCGAGCATGTTGCAACTCAAGATTATGACCTAATATTTCCAAATGCAATGGCGTTCGTTCATTATTCTCTGGTGTCCCTAATTCCGTTTCTGGAATAATGCTTAGTATAGTCGTAGACAATGACTGGCGTTCTAACAACGAGTTTTTGGCCTCACCACAAATAGGAACCTTTAGATAAGAGAGTGCCCGAGGCATAATGCTTCTTTGCCGTCCAGTCTTATTAGCTTTATAAGAAATATCCGTTATTCTCAGTTCGCATTTTTTTATAGGTTTCATACCTATATTTTTAAGTAACAAATCACAATGATATTTCTCTACAGTTACATCCGGGGCATCTTCGTTAACGACGTCTTCCTTAAAAGTGTCTTCGTCAATACACACCTCTACTTCCTCGGAGTACAGATAACTCTTTATACGATTCCCGAACAAAGCTAAAATTACGGTGTAGAATGTTGCAAAACTGCCAAATACTGAAGCCGAATAATATGTCAAGAGCGGGCGGTCAACAATTTCTTGTTGAAGGCCCCATGTCCAAATTAGAATGATGGGAATGCACATTACCACGAAAAGTAGTAATACTACTCCACCGATTGTGAACTTCTTTTTTCTCATTGTATTTTGTATTATAATTATTACTCCTTATTTTTCGCGCACGCACGTGTGTGCTTCTTTGTGAGCATAGGGAACTCCAATCCCCTATACCCGTTTTTTTATGTTGACATAATGAAATAACTAAATATTGAAATGACAAACTTGGCAAAGTTGACAAACTTTACTTGGTCCTTTTTCCAGTCCATCTTGTTCCTTTTTTTCTCAGCTTGTTCCTTTTTTCAACTACTTTTTTAGTTTATTTCAGTATGTCAAAGATCTTTCAACCATTGTTTTCAGTGCCTGGTTGTACGCACACACGCCTTTGCGCCCATGCGCGTGGAATGGTGTACACGCACAAAAAACGGCAACTCCGTCTATAGTGGAATTACCGTTTTATAATTATATAAGGTGTTGGGGTTACAGGATAATCATACTTTGAGGTATAACACGATGGATATAAACAATGTCTCCTTCAACAGTATAAAGAATAGCCATCTTTTTGCCAAATGTCACATTACGCATCAACTGACCATATTTGATGGACAACTCAACATCCACGCCAGGAAGTTCTGCGTATTGTTCTATCCAATCTAAGTGCTTTTCCAGAATCTCGAACTGCCTGCGAGCCGTTAGAGGAGCCGCACATTTCTTATGAATGAACTCCTTTAACTGAGCTATATCAGAATAGGCTTTTGATTTAAATCGAATGGTATAACGCATCAGCGTGCCTCCCTAATATCATTCAAACCATACGCTTGACCAAGTTGTTTTGCCAATTCATCCATAAACTCCTCACGTGTGTAATACACTTCGTTTTCGCAGTTACTCATTATTGGCTGACTGCCACTTTCCCTAACAGGTGTCGCTAGCATATTTCTCAAATATTTAATTGTTTTAACCTTTGCGACCGCAAAGGTACAACAAAAATTTGACATACGCAAGCATTTGGAGAAAAATCTTCTGATTTCTCTTCTTTTTACGGTAAATCCACTATGTCAAAGATCTTTTCGTTCCCGTTTTAAGTACCGAACGATAGTACTATATCTTCTTTCCCCTCATCTGTGTCGAGCACAACTATTATTTTGTTTTCGTTACAATTAATATACTTCCGTTTTGATTTCGTTTTCGGTCCATTTTAGGATCAATGTAGGACCATTGTAGGACCTATCGCGTATCCTGCACCACCTTATATATACTATGTATATATCCCGTGATTTTCACTCTTTCATCCTTTCAATCCTTCATCCTGATATTCTTTTACTTGTTCCTCTTTTTTACTCAGCCTGTTCCTTTTTTCAACTCTTTCCCCACACTTTCACTCTCCCCGCATAGCCTGTTCCTTTTTTGACCCGCTCACTCTGCCCAACATTCCCTCTCCCCGCACAGCCTGTTCCTTTTTTCATTTCATCTCCCCTCATTCTCTAACTCACTCATTCACTAACTCCCTTGTATAGCCTGTTCCTTTTTTGAAAGTTCCTCCAAATACTCTAAACCATCTGCCGTCAATCGGTACGTCTGTTCCGGTATACTTGGGTGCCAGGGGCATTGCATGGTTACCAATCCTCTCGCTCTGGCCGGCTTCATGTAGTTGTCATAGAAGTTTCTCCGCGATTCTTGTCTCAATCCCAAAGCCGCCATCAACTCACGTCTCGGATGTACTCCTTTCCCCATTACCATCACCAATCTCTGCACCCTCTCCTCTATTTTAACTTTCGTATTCATTCTCAAGCCTGTTCCTTTTTTTGCTTTACTTGTTCCTTTTGGGACTTAGCTTGTTCCTTTTCGGACTAAGCTCGTGTCTGTTTCCAACTCAACTTCGAGGTTCTTACCTTCCAATCGTTAGTTATTAGTTAGATATTCGTTCGTTATTCGTTAGATATTCAGCTACCCACAGACTACCGTCACCAACCCCATTCAACGCAAAAATTGGCTTTGCACTTTTTGCACTTTCTGCACTTTTTGCAAAAAATGTCGTGTCGCTTTGTCGCTTTGTCGCTTTCTATTTTTTGTGCGTGAGACTGTTGAAACTTTGAGACTTTCGCACATATCTCTCTCATTTACAAGCTCTTACAAAGTCTCATCAAAGTTTCAAAGTTCCATCTTTTTTCTTCTTTTCAATAGCGACATAGCGACATTATTTTTGTTCTTTTATCCAGCCTATTCCTTTTTTATATACCTTGTGTCTTTTTTTCTCCAACTTTTCCTCAAAAAAGACACAACCCCTGTTTTCTTGTCCTACCTTTGTCGGTACTATTGTTTTGTGATTGTTCTAATTGTACTTTTCTTAGGTTCTTCTCGGAACATGGTCCCGTGATGGTCCTGTTCTATATAGTATAATCTATGCTATTTGACATGTCCTGTACTTTGTATTTGTACTTCAATTATCTTTCTCGGTCTTGTGCCGCTCATCTCCCGCTCGTCCTCCTTCATTTTGAACTATTAAGGATTTCTTACAAGTTGCTGATTGAGTTAGTTCCTGCTCTTTATAAACATTACCTCAGTCCGGATTCTAATCTTCCGTATAGATCCCCACATCAATCCCTTTTACATGTAATATGTCCGACTTTGCCTTTGCCATATTTTTTGTATTTCAATTTATTCGATTTTGTATATGTTCAGAATTGTTCTATATTGGGTCCTTTTCGGGACATGGTCCCGTGATGCTCCCGTTTTATGTTCTTTCTTTCCAATTGCGAGGGTTATTTTCCTATAGATTCCTATTGATTTTTATGTTATAAAACATATTTATGTATTAAAATACATATGCGGCACAAAATTACAACAAATTTTTCATTTGTGCAAATAAATTGAATAAAAAATACGAAAATTGTGATTTTTGCAAAATCGCGTTTGCAATGACGTGAAATAATCACCGTGACACGTGCTTTTCGTCATTTATTCCACAAAAAATTCAACAAATGTGGAAAAAATGACACATTTATTTGCATATATCATTTTTTTGTAGTATCTTTGCAACCGCAAAGATTTTTGAATTATGAAAGGAATCATTTTAGCCGGGGGAAGCGCAACGCGTCTGTACCCCTTAAGTAAAGCAATCAGCAAACAAATCATGCCGGTTTACGACAAACCCATGATCTATTATCCGTTGTCGGCTCTTATGTTAGCGGGTATCCGCGAAGTGCTGATCATCAGTACGCCGCGTGACCTGCCGATGTTCGAAGAACTGCTCGGCGACGGAAGCCGAATCGGCATGAAGCTGAGTTATAAAGTGCAATTGGTGCCCAACGGCCTGGCGCAAGCCTTCGTGTTAGGCCGCGAGTTCCTGAACGGCAAGCCGGGATGTTTAATCTTAGGCGATAACATGTTCTACGGCCAGCATTTCGGCTCTATGCTTCGCGAAGCCGTTGAGTCGGCGCAGAAAGGCGGCGCAGTAATCTTCGGATATGAAGTCGCTGACCCGCGTGCGTATGGCGTAGTCGAGTTTGAGCCGATAGCCGAGACTCATGAACTACGGGTGAAGAGCCTCGAGGAGAAGCCGGCAGAGCCGAAGAGCAACTATGCCGTGCCCGGTCTGTATTTCTACGACGCGAGCGTATGCGAGAAAGCAACGAACCTGAAACCGAGTGCGCGCGGCGAATATGAGATCACCGATCTCAACAAACTCTATCTGAACGAAGGCACGCTGAAGGTGAAGCTCTTCAGCCGCGGATTCGCTTGGCTCGACACCGGTAACTGCGACAGCTTGCTCGAAGCCGGCAACTTCATCGCTACCATCCAGAACCGCCAGGGTTTCTACGTAAGTTGTATCGAAGAGATTGCATGGCGCAACGGCTGGATCAGCACGGAGCAACTGGCCGCGCTCGGCAAAGAGATGAAAACCAATTACGGACGATACCTCGAAAGACTCGCAAAATGAAACGTTTTCTTTTAACACTCGGATTGATGGCGCAAGTCCTTGTTACGACTGCGCACGAGCACTATGTGATTCAGCACTATTCCATCAAAGATGGATTGAGTCAGAACACCGTGATGGCAATCCTGCAGGACAAGCAGGGCTTTATGTGGTTCGGAACCTGGGACGGCCTGAACCGCTTCGACGGTTATACCTTCGAGGTGTTCAAAGCCAAGAACAACGACGTCGAGGCCCGCGTGAACAACCGCGTGGATCTGATCTACGAAGATGAGCACGAGCAGATATGGTGGGCCACATACGACGGCCATTTCTACCGCCTGGACGCTTCGCGTCTCGTGACGACCGAACAGCCTTTTGACAGTCTGCCGGAAGGGATGATGGTCAAGATGAGCGAGCGCGACAAGAAGACGAAAGTGGACTCGCACGGCGTGATTTGGCAAGCCGACGATACCTATGGTATCCAGCGCTACCGTTTCGGACAATGGAAACGCTTCACGCCCCCGTTGGACAGCCGTTACGCGGGACGCCTGCGCGAACATTTCTTTACGCTCGAAGACGCGCAGGGGCGCACGTGGGTAAACCCGACCGGTGGCGGATGGAGTTATTACGACTTCGAGAAAGACGAGTTAGTCTATCCGATACAAGGCCTGACGAACATGATTCACACGGCGTACGTGGACCGCGACGGTCAGATGTGGATCTCGTCCTACGACGGTGGTGTGGATTGCGTGAACATGGATCCCACGCCGTACTTGCTGCATGACCTGCGTCATTCGGAGCGGGACAACGGCGAGGTGCGTGCTTTCGCACGAAAGAAAAACGGCGAAGTGCTGACATTCGTCAAATCCGAAACGAATGTCTATTGCGCCTTAGAGACCTCTCACGGTATGCTCTATGGTACCAAAGGCTCGGGTCTGATAAAGGTGAAAGGTGACAGGATTCCTACCAGCCACCCCGATATCTATGATATCGAAGAAGGCCGCGACGGAACGCTTTATATCGCTACCTACGGCGGCGGCGTCAATATCATCAGTTGGAATGAAGAGAAGAACAACTGGGACGAGCCGATCGTCGTAGGACCAGGAATGAAAGTGCGCGATATCGAGATCGTGGACAATACCCTCTGGTGTGGCACGACAACCGGTATCTTACGCATCAACCTCGACAAACGCGAGAGTCAGGTCATTCCGAGTTACGACATCCGCGCCATCTACTACAGCCATGACAAACTGTGGTTGGGTTCGTTCGGCGGTGGCTTGTTAGTCATGGATCCAAAACAACCTCGCGCAGAGATTCAGCGCGTAGAGACCTTCCACGATATCATACTCAGTATGACCGGCGACATCGAGAACCTCTGGTTCTGCTCGGAGAGCGACATTGCACAACTGAACCTCAAGACCGGCGAACTTCATTATTACGATGCCTTGGACGGAGAGAGCAACACCTATTTCACAGAGGCGGAGGCGCTACGCACACCTACCGGCAAGTTGCTCTTCGGTTATTCGAACGGTTACTGCGAATTCGATCCGTCTCTTATCCATCGCTCGACATCCGTGCCTCCGTTGCGTATCACCCGAATAGAAGCGCAAGACCAGGAGCTGACGGGTGACACGATCACTATTGCCAACGGCAGTAACATTACCATCGAATACGCGGCAATGGAGTACGTGGGCGCCGACAAGATTGTCTATACCTATAAAATGGACGGCATCGATGCCGACTGGACTCATGCGAAAGACGTGCGCCGTGTGACCTATAACAACCTGCGCTACGGCACGTACGCCTTCCATGTGCGCTCCACCAACCGCGAGTGCGGCGATGTGGACAACGAGAAGACACTGCTCATCATCGTCGAGCGCCCGTGGTGGTTGACATGGTGGGCATTCCTGCTCTACGCAATCGCCATCATTGGCTTGATCAGTCTAATCGTTTATATCTTCAACACCTATAACGAGTTACGCCAGAAAGTGAAAGTGGAGCAACAGGTGACGGACATTAAGTTGCGCTTCTTCACCAATATCAGCCATGAACTTCGCACACCGCTCACACTCATAGTAGCGCCGGTAGAGAACATCTTACAGACAGAACGTATCAGCCAGAGTGTACGCAGCCAATTGGAAATTGTACAGAGCAACAGCCAGCGCATGCTGCGCATGGTGAACCAGCTATTAGAGTTCCGCAAGGTGCAAAACCAGAAGATGAAACTGAAAGTGCGCAAGACGCTGCTCAGCGAGTTAGTCAACGAGACCTGCGCGAACTTCCAGAAAGAGGCGTACGACAAGCATATCCATTTCGAGATTGAGAACAATGCCGCCGACTCCACCGTCTGGGTTGATCGCGGACGCATGGACACCATCCTTTGGAACCTGCTCAGTAACGCATTTAAGTTCACGCCTGCCGGCAAGAACATCCGCGTGGTGATTGACTCCAAACCGGGATTTGTCACGCTCGCTGTGCAAGACGAAGGCATCGGTATCGCGCCGGAGAAACGCAGCGTGCTCTTTGAGCGCTTCTCCAGCAACAACGAGTTGAATAACTCCAACACCACCGGTACGGGTATCGGACTCAACCTCACCAAAGAGTTAGTGGACTTGCACCACGGACATATCGAGGTAGATAGCGAAGTGGGCAAAGGCACAACGGTAACCATCCTGCTGCACACCGGTAAGGAACATTTCGACCAAGACGTAGAATTCATTGAAGGCGAAGAACTGCCGATCGTCGATCATCCGACGGAGTCGTCGTTTGAGAACAAACTGGAGCAATTGGCGCAAGAGCCGCAAGACAACCGCCGTACCATCCTCGTCGTTGATGATAGTCAGGACATGCAGCAGTTCCTCGTCGGTATCTTCAACCGCGATTATAACGTAGAAGCAGCATCTGACGGCGCAGAGGCCGAAGAGATTATTCGCACGAAGCACATCGACGTCGTGGTAACCGACCTGATGATGCCGAATGTGGACGGACTGGAACTGACGCAGTTCATCAAGAAGAACCCCGACACGGACTATATCCCCGTGATCCTGCTGACAGCCAAAACGGCTATCGAGAGCCGCTTGCAGGCGCTGCAATTCGGCGCGGACGACTATGTCACCAAGCCCTTCGAACCGGAGTACCTGCGCGCGCGCGTTCAAAATATACTCGCGCAACGCACGCACCTGGAGCAGAGTTACCGCCAGCGCCTGATGCGTCTGGAACCCCAGAAAACGGAAGAACCCGTTCCCGGCGACGCGTTCCTGGCGAAACTGCTGGACGTAATGGACAAGCAGATGGACAATAACACACTGACGGTTGATGAACTGGTAGAAGAGATGAACATGGGCCGCACCGTCTTCTTCAACAAACTGAAGAACCTCACGGGCTTAAGTCCGGTGGAGTTCATCCGTGAGATGCGTATCAAACGCGCGGCACAACTGCTCGAAGACCGCAAATACAACATCACCGAAGTGACGTACATGGTAGGTATGAATGACAGCCGCTATTTCTCCAAGTGCTTCAAGAATACCTACGGTGTCACGCCGAGCGAATACCGCAAACAGCGATTAGGGAAAGAGTGAGTGAATGAGGGAATGAGGGAACGGTTGTTCATAGGAGTAATGGCGTTGCTGATGGTGGGTTGTAGTCCGCAAGCGCCGCAGCGTCCGAGTCGACGAATGGGTCAGGCGCCGCAAGCCGACAGTGCGCAGTTAGCACTGCTCGCCCTCAACCAGCAACTGACCGAAACGGCCGACGAAGCCCTCTATCGCCTGGCGCAAGCGCAAGACGAACCCTACGCACTATACGAGAACGGGACATGGGTACTCTTACGGGACACCGGCGATGCGGCGCAAGGTCCCATTCGCGAAGGCGAAGAATGCACCGTACACATGCGGATATACAGCCTCGAAGGACGCCTGTACAGTGATATCGAACAGACGGCACATGCCGGCAAGTATGAGTTTCCCGCCGCGGTGGACGCCAATATCGGCGAGTGGAACCACGGTACGAAGGCGAAACTGCTGGCTCCCTGGTACGCCGCCTACGGCATCAAAGGAACGGATGTTATTCCGCCCTACGAAAATGTAATTATAGAAATCGAACTGAAATAAATGAAACGAGTTATTATTTGTCTATTGATCGGATTACCGATTCTCTTCAACAGTTGCACGGGTAACACCTACTCTGCCCTGCGCAAACAAGAGGACCGACTGATCGCCAACTACCTCAGTCGGAACGCCATCAATGTGCTTACCGCAGAACCCGCTATCGATTATGTGTGGGGAGAGAAGGACTACTATAAGGTGCCCGGTTATGACAACCTCTATTTCCATCTTATCTCTCGCGGTGACTCCATTCGCCTCGATACCATCAGTGCCACAAAGGTGGACACGGTTGACATGACGATCGTGCTCAACGATGTGATCATCGCGCGCTACAAGAAATTCGGACTGACCGAGTACGCCGACACCCTCAGTTACTGGACGACACTCGACCAGGCACACCCGTACGAGTTCTTCTATGGAAGAACGAGCGGAACGGCCTCCGGTTATACGCAGATTTGCGAGGCGATCGGATGGCACGAAGCGGTACGACTGATGAAATACCCGGAGTCGATGTGTCAGATCATCGTACCCAGCAAACAAGGTTTCGACAGCGACCAGACATCCGTCACGCCGTACGTCTATATATTGCATATTAAAGTAAAAAACTGATATGAGTTTAGTCAAATCTATTTCCGGTATCCGCGGCACGATAGGCGGCCGTGTAGGCGAAGGTCTTAACCCCGTGGATATCGTTCGTTTTACGGCGGCGTACGCAACACAATGCCGTGCGGCACTGCCGAACAACAACACTATCGTCGTGGGCCGCGATGCCCGCTTGAGCGGACAGATGGTAGAGCAGATTGTCTGCGGCACACTCATGGGCATGGGCTATGATGTTGTCAATATCGGCCTGGCAACCACACCTACCACCGAGTTGGCCGTCACCGGCGAGAAAGCGGCCGGAGGCATCATCCTCACGGCCAGTCATAACCCCAAACAGTGGAACGCGCTGAAACTGCTCAACGAGCAAGGAGAGTTTCTTAACGATGCAGAAGGCAAAGAAGTGCTGGCGATTGCCGAGCGCGAAGATTTCAGCTTTGCCGAAGTGGACAACCTTGGTCACATGACGACCAAGGACTACCTGCCCTACCATGTGGAGCAAGTGCTAAAACTGACACTGGTGGACGTAGAGGCCATCCGCAAGCGCAACTTCACCGTAGCGATCGATTGCGTCAACTCCGTAGGCGGACTCGCTATTCCGGCTATCCTGAAAGCCGTCGGCGTAAAAAACATCATCGAACTGAACTGCACGCCCAACGGCCGTTTCCCGCATAACCCAGAACCCCTGCCGCAACACCTGACCGAGATCAGCGACCTGCTCAAGAGCGGTAAAGCCGATGTGGGTTTTGTCGTTGATCCGGATGTCGATCGCTTGGCCATCATCTGTGAGAACGGCGAGATGTTCGGCGAAGAATATACGCTCGTGAGCGTAGCCGATTATATCCTGCGCCACACGCCGGGAAACACCGTGAGCAACATGAGTTCGACCCGCGCGCTGAGCGATGTGACGCATGCGCATGGAGGCGAATACAGCGCGAGTGCGGTAGGCGAAGTGAATGTAGTAGCAGAGATGAAACGTGTCCATGCCGTCATCGGCGGCGAAGGCAACGGCGGTGTGATCTACCCCGAGTGCCATTACGGCCGTGATGCGCTCGTAGGTATCGCACTCTTCCTGAGTCATCTGGCGCATCTCGACATGAAAGTGAGTGAACTCCGTCGCTCCCTGCCCGACTACTGCATCAGCAAGAACCGTATCGACCTGACGCCCGACACCGATGTGGATGCTATTCTCGCGCGCGTCAAAGACCTATACAAAAACGAGCGTGTGAACGACCGCGACGGCGTGAAGATCGACTTCGCGGACGGTTGGGTTCACTTGCGTAAGTCCAATACCGAACCCATCATCCGCGTCTATTCGGAAGCCGCAACGATGGAGGCCGCCAATGCGCTGGCACAAAAAGTGATGGCTGTGATATGAATATAGTAGTGGTAAACGATGACGGATGGGGAACGGCAGGCATCCGCTTGCTGGCCAAAGAGATGACGAAACTCGGCAAGGTGTTCGTCATAGCGCCTGATGGTCCGCGTAGCGGTTTCGGGGCCTGCATCAGCGTGACGAACGCCATCTATCTGAAGCGGGTCGAAGAGCATGATCTCAACGGCGCCGAAGTGTTCGTCACCAACGGCACACCCGCCGACTGTATCAAGTTAGCCAAAGAGGTGGTTCTCAAAGACCAACCGATAGACCTCGTCGTTTCCGGCATCAATCATGGTAGCAATGCCGCTATCAACGTCATCTATTCCGGTACAATGGGTGCGTGCCTCGTGGCGGCAGAGAAAGGTATTCCGGCTATCGGATGGTCCATCAACAGTCATCTGCTGGACACCGACCTGCATTGGCTCCAACCCTTTCTGGCGGACATCACGCAACACCTGCTCGAAGAAGGCATCGCGCCCGGCACATGCTATAACATCAACGCGCCGCTGGGCGAGATAGAAGGTATCCGCTGGACACGCCAATGCCGCGGACACTGGGCCAATGAGTTGGTGGAAGCAACCGACGAACCGCAGCGTGAAGGGATTATGAGTGCATGGCGATTGGCGGGAGAGTTCGTGAACGATGAACCCCTGGCGCAGGACACGGATATTTGGGCGATGGGCCATCAGTTATTGGCTATCACGCCTATCTCGATTGACTTGACGGATTATGGATCGCTTTGACAGATACTGGATCGGCATCCTCGTCGGTTTTCTTATTCCGGCGGCTTTCGGATTGACATATATCGAGGTGATGAACCTCTGGTACCCGCTGCAGACCTTGCAGTTCCAAGCCGGTGGCGTACTGAGCAAACTGCTGCTGGTGAGTGTCTTTCCGGACCTGGCGCTGATCTTCGTCTTCTACACGACGGATACCTGGCGCCTGGCCAAAGGCGTCTTGTGCGGAGCGATGCCGTATATCCTGGCATCCCTTATCGTTTCGATGTGATAATCTGTGCGGCGGTAGCCGCAGCGGGCTGAGTGCCCAGAAGTGCAGAGAGGTGTTCGTACTCGACGAGCATCTCTTTTGTATAGGCTTCGTCGGTCAACAGACCTTGCAACTCGGCGGTCACTTTCTCGGTTGTGAAATCCTCGCCTAACAGCTCGCGGATCACCTCTTTGCCGCAGATGATATTGACCAGCGTGAAGTACGGGATAGAGAACATCAGCGGTTGAATCCACGGGCGAATCCATCGCACGATGCCGGAGCACGCCAGATGATATACCGCCACTTGCGGCGTACCGAGCAAAGCTGTCTCAAGTGTCGCTGTACCGGAATTGACCACCGCCGCTTTCGCTTGCCGTACCGCCTCGTAGGTCTCGCGCGTCAGCGTCTCGCCTTCGCGCATACATGCGCGATAAATCGCTTCGTCAATACCCGGCGCGGCACATACCACTATCCGGTAGTCTGGGAATCTGCGCGCAGCCTCCAGCATCTTCGGCAGACAATGCCGAATCTCACTCTCGCGGCTTCCGGGCAAGATAGCGATCGTCGGAGGATTCGGAGAACTCTGATTATTCGGAGTATTCGGATTATTCTGAGTATTCAGAGCTACCTGCTCCGCGGTGGGGTTGCCCACATATGTGCAGCGGTACCCGTACTTGGCATAGAAAGCCGGCTCGAAGGGGAAGATGCCCAACACTTCGTCGCATAACTGCGCGATGCGGTGGATACGGCGGCGCTTCCATGCCCATACTTTCGGCGGGATATAATAGTAAATCTTCGTAGTCGGCAGATGCTTTTTGCAGAACGCGGCTATTCGAAGGTTGAAGGACGGATAGTCCACCAATATAAGTGCGTCGGGTTTTTCCTGCAATAACGCCTCCTCGGCGATGCGGAAATTCCTTCGTATCTGCCCCATGTTCGCCAGCACAGCCGCAAAACCCATGAAGGCCATATGACGGATATCCTGATAGAGACGGCACTCGGCAGTAGCCATTTGGCTACCACCGAGTCCTACGAATTGCGTTTGGGGGTCACGCTGCTTGATCTGCGTCATCAGCACCGCTGCGTGCATGTCCCCTGACGCCTCTCCCGCTATCAGGAAATACTTCATCCGTTATCAGTTCTCCGGGAACATTACTACCTCGAACACATTACCGGCATCAACCAGCTTGCGCAAGGTCTGCTGAACGCTTTCGTCCGTGATAGCTTCTACCGCCGGCTTATAATCGCGCACATAGTTCAGACCGTACATGTAGTACTGGTAAATGATGTTACGCCACCAGCCGTTCTTCTCCAGGTCTTCCTGATAATCCTTGAGCATCGACTCTTTCTCTTTCTGCAGGTCGGATGCCAACGGACCGTCCTTGATGATAGTGTTCACCTCTTCGTGGATGATCTCCATCAGGCGCTCCTGTTTCTTCGGGTCAGTGTCAAACTGCATCAGCAGACCGGCACGCGGAGACGGAAGCAATACCATGTATCCGTAGGTACCTACGCCGTACGAACCGCCTTCGCGCTCACGGATGGACTCCAGATAACGCGTGCTGAGGATACGACCGATCATCTCCATGTTCAGGTCATTGGCCAAGGTATAAGGCATGTCGTACGAGGTGTACTGGATGCGGTTGGAAGCCGTTGTGGTCTCCATCTTACGGCTGAAATAGTTCTTCTGGATACCCGGAGCAACCGTCTCGTGATGGTCAATCACTTCCTCGCGGCATTTCTTCGTCTTGAGACTTCCGAGCCACTGGCAAATCAGGTCGCGCACCTTCGGATCATTCGGGTTGATGTTTCCTACGAACACAAAGGTGAAGTCTGCCGGGTTCGCAAAACGCGCCTGATAAACCTCCATCGCCTTGTCCAACGACAGTTTATCCAGCGTCTCGAGATTCATCAGCACGGTACGCGGCGAGTGGTTCGACGCCATCATCTGAATCGAATCCTGGAAAGCAGCTTTGGGGTTCTTGTCGCGATTAGCGAGTTGCGTGCGCAACAGTGCGAGGAGGGTCTGATAAGCCTCTTCGTCACGACGCGGCGCAGTGAAATGCAGATAGGTCAACTGCAACATCGACTCCAGGTCTTTCACGCTCGACGAACCGTGCAGACGCTCTACGCACTCGGAGATCTCCGGACGAACGGATACCGTCTTGCCGGCCAGCGCTTTCTCCAACTGCGTTGCGTTGAAACGACCGATACCGGACATCTGAATCAGGTTCGAAGCCAGTTCTGCCGAAGGCAGATCTTCCGTCTTCACTTGTGTATAACCACCCTTCGAGAAAGCCTGCATCAGGATCTCGTCAGCCTTGAACTCCGTCGGACGGATAACGACCTTGATGCCGTTGCTTAGCGTGAACTCGGTAAAACCGAGATCCTCGTTCTGCTTGATGGCTTTGATCTTACCCTTACGCGGCGCTTTCTTTACCAACTCGGTATCGATCTTCTCCTCTACCGGTGCTTCGATAACCAAATCAGCTTGAGCGGCCAGCGTAGCCAATACCGCTTCTTCCGACGGGATATTCACGCCTTCTTTCTCCGGACCGGAGATGGCTACGGTCGGATTCGGATGAATGAGCGCTTGTGCCATGCTGTTGACCGCCTCCAGACTGATGAGCGGCAGCGTAGCCTGAACCATATCGTATTCCCACTGTGCGCCCGGCATCGACTCTCCGTCCTCGAAATGACGGATGCACTCGCGAGCCAGCGTGATGTTCTTACGGGTGTCGCGCTCTTTGTAATACTGCTCCATCTCATTCAGTTTCTCGCTCTTCACGCGCTCCAATTCCGCGGAAGTGAAACCGTAGCGGTGCATCTTCTCCAGTTGGAAAACGAGGTCGTTGAATGCTTCGGTCTCATGACCGTCTTTCGGTACATAGATAGCCGTGAAAGCGTCCATCTTCTTTGCCGTCTCGCCATAGTACGCATATGCACCTGCGAAAGAAGCCTTCGGATCCAGCGCCAACTCCGAGAAGCGGTTGTTGAGCATGTCGCACGCCAGGTCACGAACCATCTTGATCACATATTCCTGCGCTGTGCCTTGCAGTGCTTCGGGCAGTTGGTCGAACTTATACTCCATCGTGATACGGCTCTGCTGTGCCTCGGGATCGGTCACGATAGCCACCAGCGGTTTGTCGTTATGATTGACCGTGTATATAGGACGCTCGCCGAAGTTCACACGACGCGGCACATCTTTCCAGAGCTCTTTGATCTTCGCCTCGATAGCATCCACATCGATATCGCCGACAACGATGATCGCCTGGTTGTCCGGTCCGTACCATTTATGGTAGTAGTCGCGCAGCGCCTGATACTCGAAGTTATTGATCACCGCTGTGTCGCCGATCACGTCACGTTTCGCATACTGCGTACCCGGATACATCTTCGCGTTCAGTTCTTTCCAGATACGACGTTGCGCCGTACGACCCGTACGCCACTCCTCCAGAATGACACCGCGCTCGGCATCGATCTCTTCCGGAAGCAGTAACAGACCGCAACTCCAGTCATGCATCACGAGCAACGCACTGTCCACGATGCCTTCGCGATAGGTCGGCACGTCCGACAGACGATACACGGTCTCGTCGATAGAGGTGTAGGCGTTGATGTTACCGCCGAAGTTCACACCCACCGACTCGAAATAGTTGATGATGCCCTTACCGGGGAAATGCTGCGTACCGTTGAACGCCATGTGCTCCAGGAAGTGCGCCAGACCGTTCTGATGATCCTCCTCGAGGATAGCACCTACCGCTTGCGCGATGTGGAACTCGCAGCGCTGTTTGGGCTGCTCGTTGTGACGGATGTAGTACGTCAAGCCGTTGTCTAACTTACCGTAGCGAACTTCAGGGTCCACTGCCAGTTTCTCAGGCGCCTGTTGCGCCGACATCGTCATCGCTGCACACAGCAGCGCGATGTTAAGCAAGATTCTTTTCATTGTTATCAGAGTTTTCTTGTTCTGTTTTCTTCTTTCGCGGAGCGCGTTTTTTCTTCGGCTCCTCTTTCGCCAACTGCGCATTGGCTTCCAGCAGTTCGTCGCCGCGGCTCTTCCACGGACGCGGACCTAAGATACGCTCTACGTCTTCGGCCGTGATCACCTCGCGGTCAATCAGCAGTTGCGCTATCTGATGATGACCTTCCGCATGCTCGGTCAATATCTGCTTGGCACGCGCCATCTGGTCAGCGATGATTCGCTGCGTCTCTTCGTCTATCGTCTTGGCGGTATCCTCCGAATAGGGTTTGACAAATCCGTAGTCGTACCGACCGGTCGAGTCATAGAACGACACATCCTTCAACTTGTCGCTCATGCCGTAGTACGCCACCATCGCGTACGCCTGTTTGGTGGCACGCTCCAGGTCGTTCAACGCACCCGTCGAAGTCTGCTCGAGGAAGAGCTGCTCTGCCGCACGACCGCCGAGTAACGAACACAGCTCGTCGAGGATATGCTCTTCGTTCGTCAACTGACGCTCTTCGGGCAAGTACCACGCTGCGCCCAAAGCCATGCCGCGCGGCACGATCGTCACTTTGACGAGCGGATTGGCCCAACGAAGCATCCAACTGATGGTCGCGTGACCCGCCTCATGGAAAGCGATGGACTTCTTCTCCTCTTCGGTCATGATCTTGTTCTTGCGCTCCAGACCACCCACGATACGATCGACGGCATCCATGAAGTCCTGTTTGCCCACTTTCTTGCGTCCGCCGCGGGCAGCAATCAGCGCCGCCTCGTTGCATACATTCGCGATATCAGCGCCCGAGAAGCCTGGGGTCTGTTTGCTCAAGAAATCAATGTCCACCGTTTCGTCCAGTTTCAGCGGGCGAAGATGCACGATGAAAATCTCCTTACGCTCCTGCAGATCAGGCAACTCGACATGTATCTGTCGGTCAAAACGACCGGCACGCAGCAGTGCCGCATCGAGCACATCGGCGCGGTTGGTGGCCGCCATGATGATCACGCCGGAGTTGGTTCCGAAACCGTCCATCTCAGTCAACAACTGGTTGAGCGTACTCTCGCGCTCATCGTTGCCGCCGGTCATCACGCCCTTGCCGCGCGCCCGACCGATAGCGTCTATCTCGTCGATGAAGATGATCGCCGGCGCTTTCTCTTTCGCTTGACGGAAGAGGTCGCGCACACGGCTCGCACCGACTCCCACGAACATCTCTACGAAGTCCGAACCGCTCATCGAGAAGAACGGCACACCGGCTTCACCGGCTACGGCTTTCGCCAACAGCGTCTTTCCCGTTCCCGGAGGACCAACGAGCAACGCGCCTTTCGGAATCTTCGCACCTATCTCCGTGTATTTCTTGGGGTTTTTCAAAAACTCCACAATCTCCTGCACCTCCTGCTTCGCGCCGTACAGACCCGCCACGTCCTTGAACGTCACTTTGTCTTTCTTGTCCTTATCGAACAACTGCGCACGAGCACGCCCCACGCCGAAGATACCACCGCCACCGGCCGCACCGCCGATACCGCGGCTCATGTAAAACAGGAAGAAGATGAGGAAGGCGAACGGCAACACATTCACCAGTATCAGATACCAGTAGTTATGCGACTTCTCGTATTTCACATCAATTACCGCCAAGCCTTGCTCCTTGCGGTTGGCATTCACAGAATCGATGTATTTCGAGAACTCCTCGACCGAAGGAACCTGCGCCTGCAGTTGTCCTTTCGCCCGCTCACCATCGGCTTGTCCGCCGAAGACTACGGTGTACTTGGCCGGCTTGACATTGGCGTTGAGGTTTAAGTCGTCGAATACCACGACCTTATCAATCGCGTCCGCTTCGATATATGCCGTCAACTTCGTATAACTCAATTCCTTCGTCGCACCGTTGTCTGCCCGGTCGCCGTATATCCAGTAACCCAGCACCGCAAAAGCCGCCAGGTACATCAGCATACTGATCCACCTGCGCGGACCACTCGGCTGTGGTTGATTTTTTCTATTATCTGCCATGTTTATACACCTTACACATTACATCACAAGATTTCCGGCAACTCCGTAACCTTCCCGTCCGCCCACAAGTGCTCGATATCATAGAACGCACGGGGCTCACGCTGCATCACATGCACAAAGATTGTGCCGTAGTCCATCGCAATCCATTCCGCATTCTCCTGACCCGACACACTCAACGGGTGTATGTGCGTCTGGGTGCGAACGAAATCATCAATCTCGTCGGCAATAGCAGCCACCTGCGTGTTACTCTGACCCTCGCAGATCAGCATCATCTCCACCGGTGCCTCTTTGATTTTCCGCAAATCAATCGTCACAATTCGTTGTCCCTTACGGTTACGGATACCTTCAATAATCGTATCCAATAATTTTTTCGTACTTATTTCTTTCATATAAAAAAACCTTTGCGGCTGCAAAGGTACTATAAAAATTGCATATATGCAAATTTTTACGCAAAAAAGAGTTTTTTTGCGTTTTTTGTGGTCTGCGCAATGATCTCTTCGGGCGTCGTCCCATAAATCTCCGCGAGACGTTGGACCACGAAGATCATCAATCGACTCTCATTGCGTTCACCCCTATGCGGAGTCGGCGCCAGATACGGTCCGTCGGTCTCCAGCACGATGCGATCCAAAGGCACCACTTCCAGGGTCTCGAACAGTTTGCAGTTCTTGAATGTCAGCACACCGCCGATACCGAGATACAATCCCATATCCAGAATCTGCTTCGCCACCTCCTTACTGCCGTTGAAGCAATGCATCACTCCTCGTAGAGGATGCGCAAATCTGCAATCTGCAATCTGCAATTTTAAAATCTTTAGGGTGTCTTCCGTCGCGTCGCGGTTATGAATCATAATCGGCAGGTCTAACTCTTGCGCGAGGTCCAACTGACGTTGAAAAACCTCCCGCTGGGCCTCTTTAAAGGTGGTGTCCCAGTAATAATCCAAACCGATCTCACCAATCGCCACCAGTTCGTTCCGGTATTCCCGAATAGCCTTCTCAATAATAGCCCATTGTTCCTGCCAGTCTTCCTTCACATCCTGCGGATGGAAACCCAAAGCAGGAAAACAATGGCCCTTATGTCTGTGACATATATCCAGGATACCGTCTATCGATTGAGCATTCACGCCTGGCACAATCATCGCCTCCACACCTGCTTTGCGTTGACGCGCAATCACCTCCTCGCGATCCGCCGCGTAGGCTTCTTCATCAATATGGATATGGGTGTCTATCATCGTGTTAAAATACTGGAATCTCCGTAACTCAAAAAGCGAAAATCATGACTTAGGGCATAGTCGTAAATGGTCTTCCAATCGCCATGCACAAACGCACTAACCAGCAACAACAAAGTCGATTGCGGTTGGTGAAAATTCGTAATCAACTGGTCCACCACGCGGAACTCATAACCGGGTTTGATCATGATCTGCGTCTCGGCGTGTAATGTCTCCTGACCCGTCGCCTCCAGATAATCGACAATAGCCTGCAAGGAATCTTTTACGCTCAAAGTAAACTCCTGCTCATATGGTTCAAACTGGCCCACATGAATCTCGGTATCCCGGTATTCCGATATCTCGCTATCCCGAAGTTTCGCCCCGATAAAATACAGACTCTCGAGCGTTCGCATACTGGTCGTTCCCACCGCTACGATATGGCCGAGTTTCGCGATGATATGCTCAATCGCCTTTTTCGGCACGGCGATGATCTCCGTGTGCATCGTGTGCTCATTTGCGTCAGCCGTCTTCACCGGCAGGAACGTACCTGCACCCACATGCAGCGTCAACTCTTCGGTCTCGATGCCTCGCGAACGGATATCGTCCAACACCCGTTCCGTAAAATGCAAACCGGCTGTAGGCGCTGCCACCGAACCCTTGATACGCGAATAGACGGTCTGGTACGTCCGCTTGTCGCTCTCTTCGGTCTTGCGGTTCAAATACGGCGGAATAGGCAACTCACCTACGGCATCCAATATCTCCGCAAAAGACACATTCTCGTTGTCCCAACTGAAATGCACCTCGTACGTGTTACCGTGTTGCTCGCCTTTGCTAACTCGAAGAGTTACCCCTAATCTCTCAACCCTCAACTCTAAACTCTCAACATTAAACTTTTTGGCATTTCCCACCATACATTTCCAGGTGCAACCGCTCGTCGAACCCAACGACAACTGGTAGTCATGCGGAGCAATCGGTTCCAGACAGAACACCTCAATTCGGGCACCACTCGACTTATGAAACTCCAGACGCGCCTGAATGACACGCGTGTTGTTATATACCAGCAGCGAATGCGGCGCGATATAATCGCCGATATGATAGAATCGGTCCTCAATGATTTCTGATTGCTGACCACTGATTACTGACGGCTTATACACCAGCAACTTACTGTGGTCGCGTTCCGCCAGCGGGTATTTAGCAATCCGCTCGTCCGGTAGCGGGTAGTTATAATCAGCTATGTAGATGGGTTTCATTTCTTTTTCCTGCAAACAAATCATATCTGTTGAACTGGCAATCGAGTTCGCCGTTCAGCAAACGCATTTTCTTACTCGGTTTGAGACCGATACATTTCATCGCCGCGTCATTGGACGAGATAATCCAAGCCGTCGCGCCTGTGAAACGGTGTTTGAGTGCCGAACCAATCTTGCCGTACAATTCCTCCATGTCCTTGTTGCTCGCCAAGCGCTCACCGTACGGCGGGTTGATTATCACCAGAGCAGATGACTGATTACTGATGGCTGCCAGTTCTTCCATCCGCACTTGTCTCAGCTCCACATCTCGTCCCACACCCGCCGCCTTGACATTCTTCGTAGCCTGTTGGATGGCGAAGAAAGATGCGTCCGAACCGTAGATCTTATGCGTAAATTCCCGTTCTTGCGAGTCGTCATTATAGATGTCGGACCAAAGGTCCGCATCGAAGTCCGGCCATTTCTCGAAAGCAAACGACTTCCTAAACACACCCGGCGCGATATTGCGTGCTATCAGTGCCGCCTCGATAGGCAGCGTGCCCGAACCGCACATCGGGTCGTAGAAATCCGACTGACCTCTCCATCCCGCCAGCAGCAACATGCCTGCCGCTAAGGCTTCGTTGATCGGCGCTTCGGTATTGGCTACGCGATAACCGCGTTTATGCAGACTCTCGCCCGACGAATCCAGCGAGATCGTCACACGGTCGTTCCCCACATGCAGGTTCACGCGCAAATCCGGATTCTCCGTACTCACGTTCGGCCGTTTGCCTGCTTTCTCTTTCCAGTAATCGACAATCGCGTCCTTCACGCGGTAGGTCACGAAAAGACTGTTGCGGAACAGCTCGCTATACACCGTCGCATCAATCGCAAACGTCGTGTCAGCCGTCATATATCGACTCCAATCAATCGCCTTCGCGATCTCATAGACCTGATCTTCGGGCTTTTCTCTCTTCCCTTTGAGGGAAAGCCGGAGAGAGGCCTCCTTTACAGGCACCAGCACACGGATAGCGGTGCGCAGACACAGGTTTGCGCGGTACAGCAATGCCTTATCTCCCTTAAAAGAAACGGCTCGTCTTTCGATCTGAACTTCGTCCGCGCCCAGTTCTGTTAACTCCTGTGCCAATACTTCCTCCAATCCCTTGAAGGTTTTAGCAAGCATCAAAAATGATTTTTTTTCTATTTTATTTGCGTATTCCATTTTTTTGTAGTACCTTTGCACCCGCTTTTCGGAAAGATGGCAGAGTGGTCTATTGCGTCGGTCTTGAAAACCGAAGTACGGAAACGTACCGGGGGTTCGAATCCCTCTCTTTCCGCTCGAGGACTTCGGGTCCTTTTTTTTATCGCCGTTCAGCCCCAATAGTCGTTGCTTCTCCGTGTCCCGCGAACACTCGTACATCGCTCGGCAATGCGAATAACTGCCCCAGCGATCGGAACAACAGATCCGTGTCTCCGCCGGGCAAGTCCGTGCGACCGTAACCCATGCAAAAAAGCGTATCGCCCGACAACAAAGTCTTCTCTTCCGGCCAATACAAGCATATACTTCCAGGTGTATGCCCCGGCGTCTCCAATATCTGACAACTGATTGCTGATAACTGATCGCTCAATGCTTCCATAGGAAACGGCTTGGCTTCTGCCCGCACGCCGAATAGGTCATACTGCTCCTGCATCGCCTTCGCTAAAGGGATATCCGCCTCGTGAATCAGCACCTGGGTATGCCATTGCTCGCACGCCCACGGAGCACCCCACAGATGATCCAGATGACCGTGCGTCGCCAGAATCTGCAATCTGCAATCTGCAATCTGCAATCTCAAATCTTCCACATATCGGTACAGCTGCTGTTGCTCATATTGCACATAGCACGCCGGATCGACGATCAGCACATGCTGCCCGTCGTTCACCACATAGGTGTTGGTACCAAACGGCCCGAACTCAAAACATTTTATCTCCAGCATTCCTGACAAATTTTCGGTTGTTCTTCTATTGCCGCACGGCGAAAAGCCAGTGCTTTCTCGTTTCGAAACAGCTCCGCTATCGGTGCGTCTTTCACGTTCCCGTACGAATAGGCGTGCCCTTTGTCATAACAACACGGCAACACCTCGCCCGTCGTGGTCACCACAACCCCGCTCCACACGCGCAGACACCCACGAGTGCGTTTCTTTCTATGGTATAGTCCGTCCGCTCCTTTTTCGTAACGACTGTAGCGCGCGTCTGAAGGCATCAAGTCATGACCATGCTCGTAGTCATATAACTGAGCGGTCTTCAGACTCAACCGATCCGCACCCAAAGCCTTATACTGCCGCTTTAACTCTTTCCATTCCTCTTCGTTCGTCTTCAGCCGCAGGCATTGCAACTCAATCTGACATCTGATAACTGATTGCTGATGACTGACTGCTTCTTTTAGATAACGCAGTGCCGCTTTCGCTTTCTCCACATCTCCGCCGACACGGTAGGTGCCGTAGGTCGTTTGTGTCAGTCCGTCCATCGAAACGATGATGCGGCTCAAACCGGCCTGTACCAATTCCTCCGCCAACTCGCGTGTCATCGCTTGCGCATTCGTGCTGACGATGGTATATAGTCCCGCCTCATGCGCCTCCGCGACCATCTGTGCCAAGTCTTTGTTCAGCAGCGGTTCGCCCTGGAAATAGAACTGCATCGTGTGCGCATATTCCTTCACTTCCCCAAGCACCTTCCGAAATAAATCGAGAGACATCAGTTTGTCGGTATTCCGGGATTCCGAGATACCGGTATCCCGCCGCCCCACAGGACAAGCGGGACATCGGAGCTGACACACCGCCGCCGGTTCGACACTCACGAACAGCGGCGCATGAGAAATACGCACCAAGCCCATCCGGCTCAGTGCGTAATTCCAATAGCAACGGATTGCGTTACTTACACGGGATTTTGTTAATACGGCGCTCATGACGCTCGCCTTCGAAATCCGTCTGGAAGAACGTACGCACGATATCCAGCGCCTTCACCGCCGAGATGAAGTTCGCCGGCAGACCCAGTACGTTCGCATTGTTATGCGCACGCGCCAACTCCGCTAACTTCGTGTCCCAGCACAGCGCTGCACGGATACCCTGATGCTTGTTCGCCGTCATGCAGATACCGTTACCCGTCGAGCAGATCACGATACCGAACTCATACTCACCTTTCTCTACGGCCTCAGCCAGCGGGTGTGCGAAATCGGGATAATCACAACTCTCGGTGCTGTAGCAACCGAAATCTTTCACTTTAGCGCCGTTGTCCTCCAAAAACAACTGCACTTGCTGCTTAAGCGGAAAACCAGCGTGGTCACTCGCCAACGCAATGGTCATCTCAGAAAAACTTTTCATATCTAACGATTTAACAGGTTAACTATTGAACTAAAATACGGTCGCCAGGTTGCCGAACATCAGCTTACAAGCGATCGCCAGCACGATGATGCCGAAGAACTTACGGATGATATAGAGCGCCGTCGCACCCAGGTATTTGGTCAACCAGTTCGTGCCGATCAGCACCAGATACAGTACCACCATACAGAGCAGCAACGAGATACAGAGATTGCCGATGCTGTACTCCGCCGTGATGGCCAGCAGCGCCGTGAATGCACCCGGACCCGCATACATCGGGAAGGCCAGCGGAACAATCGTACTCGCACTACTCAATTCGCCTTCCAACTTATCGTTCTGGAAGATCGTGATATCCAGAATCATCTCTAGCGCCATCAGGAAGATGATGAATCCTCCGGCGATGGCGAAGTACTCTATCTGCACGCCGAAGAGTTTCAAGATCCATTCGCCCAAGAACAGGAACGCCATCAGTATCGTCAGACTCGCGATACACACGCGACCGGCATGAATCTTAATGCCCTTCTGCTGCATCGAGATGGTGATGGGGATGTTGCCGAACGGGTCAATGATAGCAATCAGGAAGATAAACGACGACAAGATCTGCCATATGTCAATCGGTCCGAAAAAAGTACGTAATGCCTCCATAGTATATCCTTTTTCTTCAAAATCGGCCACAAAATTAGTGAAAAATTTGCATATATGCAAGAAAAGTTGTAATTTTGCAGCGATTTTCTGAAAAATTGATTAAATAGAAATAGTTTTATGATTAACAGCCAAGACATTAAGAACGGTGTTTGTATCCGCATGGACGGCCGTTTGTATTTCGTAATTGAGTTTCTCCACGTGAAGCCGGGTAAAGGTAACACCATCATGCGCGTGAAATTCAAAGATGTAGTGGATGGCCGTGTACTCGAGCGCCGTTTCAATATCGGTGAGAAACTCGAGGATGTACGCGTAGAGCGCCGCCCGTATCAGTTCCTGTACAAAGAGGGTGAAGATTATATCTTCATGAATAACGAGACCTTCGAGCAAGTGCCCATCGCGCATGACCTGATCACCGGTGTGGACTTCCTCAAAGAGGGTATGAACGTAGAAGTTGTTTCCGACGCTTCGACCGACACCGTTCTCTTCGCCGAACTGCCGACCAAGGTAGAACTGACCGTCACCTATACCGAGCCGGGTCTGAAGGGTGATACCGCTACCAACACACTCAAACCGGCAACCGTAGAGACCGGTGCTGAAGTGCGCGTGCCGCTCTTCATCAACGAGGGCGAAGTCATCCGTATCGACACCCGCGACGGTTCCTACTGCGAGCGCGTTCGCTAAGCTGATTGCTGATCACTAAAAGAAAATCCGCCCCCGCAAGGCCGGATTTTCCTTTTTGTATATACTGCTTTCGTAATTTTATTAACAATAGGTAGTATTTTTTGCATATTTGCAATTATTATACTACTTTTGCAGTCGAATTAGTAACAAAAGGTACAAAACAAATATTTTAGCAATATGGAAAATCCATTTGAAGCTTTTATCCGCCGGGCAGACCGGGACGGCATTGCTATCGATCGTGAGGTACACGGTTGGACCCAATTGAATAATGATGTAGTGCTTCCGCATATCATCCTCATCATGACCATTAAAGGTAGTGCGCGCGCCATGTGCGACTTGGTGGAGGTCTCCTCGAACAAGCCCAACGACCTGTTCGTCATCATGCCCGGGCACGTCATGCGCCCGCTCGAGCACTCTGAGGATTATACGTTCGCACGCGTCGTGATCTCACCGAATATTTTCGAAGACCTGCGCTTCTCGCTCTTCAGCCACGACTATGATAAGTTCCACCACTCGCCGCTCTATACCCTTACCGACGATCAGCGGGCTATCCTTCGTTCGCTCGTAGAGCAGATTGACCGGGTGTTGTCGTATTCGCCCAACGAGATGCCGCATCGCAAGCAAATGTTGGTGTCCCTCCTCGCCGTTAGTTATGAGTACCTCAACCTCTTCCGCCGCGAACAGGACAAACGATGGAAAGCGAGTCGTCATAATAACCTCTTTAACCGGTTCTGCGACCTCGTAGTCGCGCATTACCGCGAGTCCCGCGAGGTGCAGTTCTACGCCGAGAAACTGCATCTGACGCCGAAATACTTCTCGAAAATCATTCGCGACGTGACCGACGGACTCTCGCCGGCCGATTGGATTGAACAATATATCGTGGCCCAGGCGCAGCAACTGCTCAAGAATAATCCGGCTATGACCGTTCAGGAAGTAGCGTATATGGTGGGCTTCAACGAACCCGCATCCTTCTGCCGCTATTACAAGCGTGTCACGGGTACCACCGCCAAGCAATACCGTCAGAGAGGTGCAGTATAATTATAGCATATGAAAAACGAGATTAATGCCTTGATCATGGAGGCAATGAAAAACCATGATTCCGTACGCACAGAATCCCTGCGCGCCATCAAAAGTGCGTTCCTCAATTGGCAAACCAGCAAAGAGAACGCCGGTAAAGAACTGACCGAAGCGGACGAGATCCAAATCATCAAAAAGATGGTTAAGCAACGCCAGGAGTCTGTGGAGCAATTCATCGCTGCCAAGCGTCAGGAGTTAGCGGATGCAGAACAGGCACAGATCAACGTATTAGAGACCTTCCTGCCCAAAGCAGCCAGCGAAGAAGACATCGTCCGTGCTTTCAACGCCGCCAAAGAAGCAAACGGCTGGGAGGCTGAGAAGAAGAACATGGGCCTCTTCGTCAAAGCCATTAAAGCCGCCCTGCCTAACGCCGACGGCAAGCTCGTCGCTCAAGTCGTCCAAAGCCAGTTGGCATGATCACTATGCAAACCATCAAATTGAAGGCACATCCGAAAGGTTGTGTCTTTTTTTTGCACCTTCAAGATGGACAAAATGGCAGATAGTGGACAATTTGTCACGAAAGATGGACATATTGGCAGAGATTTTGGGGTTGGCACATAATTTGCCACTATTAGGGTGAAAACGCAATTACGCATACTACGCCAACAACGTAAACTACGCAAGCTACGTTAAACAATGTTTAACTAAATTTGGAGGACAAAATTATGAATTATGAAACCTGCAATCTATCGTAGAAACAGTTGGCTGCCGACAAACGGATGGTTCCCCACCGTATTCGACGAGTTTTTGAACAATGACATGCTGAACACCGCCAGCAATGTGGCGCCTTCGGTCAACGTCAAAGAGACCGCTAACAGTTACACCGTTGAGTTAGCTGCTCCGGGTGTTAAGAAAGAGTACTGCCGAGTACATGTCGATGAAGACCACAACCTGTGTGTTGCCATCGAGAATAAGTTCGAGCACAAGGAAGAAGACAAACATGAGCACTATCTGAGACGCGAGTTTGCTTACACGAACTTCGAGCAGAAGTACACCTTGCCGGACAATGTGGACGAGGCAAAGATCGCCGCTAAGGTCGAAGATGGTATCTTAACGATTGAGTTGCCGAAGATCAAGCGCGAAGAAGGCAAGACTGGTAGGCAAATAGCCATCTCATAACAAAGCATGTATCCATGCAGAGCACTCCTAAGCGAGTGCTTTTTTTATGCCTGTACGGCAACAAAAGTTAGATTTTCCTTGCATATGTCAGATTTTTGTAGTACCTTTGCGCGAGAATTTGGGAAATAATCGTGCCTACTTTAGGCTAAGAAAATCGCGCAGAAAGAACGAGAAACACCAAAAAACCATGAAAAAGATACTTACTTTATTTTTGGCCGTAATGGCCGGAGTGGCGACCGTAAAGGCCGAGATGGCACCGATCTATTACGAGGGCTTCAGCCGCTGTTTTGACGAAGAAGACGAGAACTACGGCTATACCGGCGGAAACGACAACCAATGGGGCGGAGACATCGCGAAAGCCGTCGTCATCTACCAGGATGCGCCCGAGTGGACTTTTACTTATTGTAATGCCGCTTTCCAATGCCTCAAGGTCGGCACATCGGCCAAACAAGGCTCAGCCACGACGCCCTTCATCGCGTGCGAAGGAGAAGCGGTCCTCTCTTTCCGCGTCGCGCCCTGGGAAGGCGATTCGCTCTTCTATGTCGCTATCCAAGGTGGACTAACCACCGACTCCTGCGTCTTCGAACTCAAGCAACATCGCTGGAGAACGGTCACCATCCATATCTCGGATATCACAAGCGGCATCCGTCTCACTTTCTCTTCTACCAACAAACACCGTTTCTTCCTGGATGATGTCTGTGTACGTCCGGCTGACCCGACGGTCGGCGCTATTCGTACCCTCGAAGGCAGTTCCGTCGATTTCGGATATGTAGGCAAGAACTACTCGGCGATGCAACGCGTGCTGCATGTCGAGGGAGCGAACCTGACGGGTAATATCTCCGCTACGCTCGCGAATGGAGAAACCGATCTTTTCCAACTCAGTACGGCTTCCTTACCGGCCACGGGAGGTGAACTCACCGTCACTTGTCTGCCCGGAGCTTCGGCTGGCGATATGCATGGATGCTATCTCTACCTGCGCGGCAAAGACAACAAGACCCAGAAACAGGTCGAGAAACGCATCACCCTCCAACTCGAAGTGGGTACGCTCCATCTGCAGGGAGCGGGAACCAAACCCGATCCATATACCTGTGCGGATGTCATCCTCTTGGCGGCGAACGAAGGAACGGTCTGGACGAAGACCTATTATTGGGTTACAGGCTATGTCATCGGTGGCGTGAAGCGGTATCAGGACATGTACGACGGCATCTCTTATACCGACACGCTCTCGCTCGTCCTGGCCGCTAAGCCCGACGAGACGAATGAAGCCAAGTATGTCACCGTGGAGATCCGCGGCAACGCGCGCTTTGCGCTTAATGTACTGGGAAATCCCGAACTGATCGGTCAGCAGATTAAGGTACAAGGACTGCTGCTCAACAACAACGCCAACCCCTATTACCTGGGCAAACCGGGTGTGCAGGACGTCCGTTCGGACGCGCAGTACGAGCGCCCCGCGAAGGAACTGCAGGACCTTGATCAAATCACCAATGACCAATCACCAATTACCAATAAGGTCCTCCGCAACGGCCAACTCCTCATCCTCCGCGGCAACCACACCTACTCCCTCACCGGACAATTGATGAAATAACGACAATCCAACCAACCCCTACAGACACAGCCAATAGGTTGTGTCTTTTTTTGAACCTCTAAACACTAAACTCTAAACACTAAACAAAAAATCTCTGATTTTTCTTGCATATGTCAAAAAAAATTAGTACCTTTGCACGCTGAATGCGTGCAGACAACAAAAGAAATAATTATACCATTTAATACGATGAAAATCCTATTAGTAATTGACACGTACGATACCAATAATAATGGTACCAGTATTTCTGCGCAGCGCTTTGCGGGCGTGTTGCGCAAGCATGGGCATGAGGTCAAAATCCTAACTACCGGCAAACCTGCGTCGGATAAATTTGCACTCAAGGAGTTCAAAGTGCCTGTTTTCAACGACCTCATCCACTCCCACGGATTCCAGTTCGCAAAGGTCGATCTCGACATCATCCGCGAGGCGGTGCAGTGGGCGGATGTGGTGCATTGCATGATGCCTTTTGCCCTAGAGACGGCTACCAAACTGATTGCCGACGAGTTGCATAAACCTTCTACGGCCGCTTTCCATATCCAACCGGAGAATATCACTTCGTCGGCCGGAATGGGTAAGGCCAAGCTGCTGAATGATAGGCTCTATCATACCTTTAAGTTCCTGCTGTACCAGCATTTTAATCATATCCATGTTCCCTCGCAGTTCATGGCCGATGAGTTGATTAAACGCGGATATAAAGCCCAGATTCATGTCATCAGCAATGGTATAGACCCGGATTTTATTGCTGCGGGAGAGAAGAAGATGGAACATCAGCCGCAACGCGATTTCCGCGACGACGGATTAATCAATATCCTGATGGTCGGACGATTGTCCAAGGAAAAACGCCAGGATGTCATAATCAACGCCGTGCCGCTATCCAAGTATGCCGATCGGATACAGTTGATTTTTGCCGGCAAAGGTCCTAAATACCGCTCGTACGTCAAGTTAGGCCAGCAATTGAAGAACCCACCGCAGTTCGTCTTTTTGCCCAAACCGGAATTGATTGACCTCTTGCTGCGTACGGATTTATACATCCATGCCTCGGATATGGAGAGCGAAGCTATCTCGTGTATCGAGGCTTTCGCCACGGGATTAGTGCCTATTATTGCTAATAGTGAGGAGTCAGCTACGCCGCAGTTTGCTTTGGATGGTCGTAGTTTGTTTGCTCCCGGTCGTCCAAAAGACCTGGCGCGCAGTATCGATTATTGGTTGGACCATCCTCAGGAAAAGACGAAGATGGAGCGCGAATACGTTACGTTCGCCAAACGCTATGATATCGACGAGTCTGTCCGCCAATGCGAGCAAATGTTCCAAGCCGCTATCGATGAGAATAAATAGAAGAAGGCAAGACCGAACGCCAAATCGCCATCTCATAACAAAGCATGTATCCATGCAAGAGCACTCCTAACCGAGTGCTTTTTTTTATGCCCTAATTAGATTATCGCCGTTGTGATGTCCTCGGCTTCGGCGAGATTGAGTTTCTGACGGACTTGGGTCTTGCGCTGGTAGATGGTTTGGAGACTTTGACGAGTGAGCATGTTGATCTCCTTGGTGGAGAATTCAACAGACAACAGAGTTGCAATTCTTTCTCGTTCAAGACCGGGTGTGCCGGATCATTGGAATGGTTAGCGGCTCCATATTTCCGCACAAGCCGTGTATAGAAGCCATCATAAACCAAATCGATGGTTTGGTAAATGCTTGACCAGTCGATAAGGGCATTGGCGGTTTCCTCGTTCAAGGCCATGAGACGCGCAAGCAGTTGTTGGTTGGCTTCGGTGGGTGTTCCGGCAATCGTTTTGATGACACCCAATTGCTGCAACATCAGTTTGCGCACATCCCCATCCGCAGGTTGTTTCTCGAAGTGCTCGGAAGCACCGGAAGCCATCATGTTACGCAGGGTTTCAATCTCCTCTTCTTTCTCCAAAAGCAACCGTTGACGGCGGCGGTACAGATAGACGGACAGCAGGCACAAGCCCAATACTACGCCGACAAGTCCAATAATGAGTACCGTTTGCCGTTGCTTTGCTAACTTCTGTCGCAACACTTGTTCGCGCAAGTCACTCATAGAACGCTCTTTGGCTTCTGCCACGCGGTAACGGATATAATCATTTTCCTGCCATTGGTTGTTATATGTGGCTAAAGGCATCATCTGATAGTTGCCGTGCAGCGCATAGTTCAGCACTTGCCGGTGAGCCAGCAAACCGGCTTCGGCGGATGGGGAAGAGATTGTTTCCTTGTAGGTTTCAAATAGTTCTTCCGCTTCACGCATATAGCGGTCAGAACGCTGTTTGTCGCCCTTATTGAGCCACAAACGCGACAAAGAATAAAGGCTTTCCACCAATAGCCAACTCTCCCCCTTCCGATAGATAGCAGCCAGTTCCTCGTGCATGTGTATCGCGCGGTCGGTTTGCCCGATTTCACCTAACAGGTCGGCATAATTCCGACGTACCACATTGACAACAAACGCGGAATCCGAAGTATGTGCAATCGCTTTTTCAAAGCTCTCCTCCATTTTGCCGTATTCACCCAAATAGAAATACGTAATTGCCATGCCGTTATAGACACGCACTACCTCGTCCAGATGGATTGCTTTTTCGTCACCGAGGCGGATGAGGGCTTCCGTGTAATCGCGCACGTGCTTATAATCATAATCACGCATGGCAAGTTCGGCAGATATACGCAGCAAAATCACTTCCCAGATATGTTCACCTTTCTTTTCTGCTATCTCCTCGGCATATCGCTGCTGACGTTGCAACACTTGTTGCGCCTTTTCTTTATCATCATTCCACCACCAATAGAAAGCCTCCTCCATGCCCGCTTTCATCATATAATCCTCGTACGCTCCGTCTTGCAGCCACCTGTCGCGGAAATACTGCGCCGCCCAACAGATCATGGAGTCTTCGGATAGCGATTGC
>ONUF01000002.1 GCA_900321005.1 uncultured Bacteroidales bacterium
CGCACCGATGGTTGTGTTGCTCGTAAAGTTCGGCTCGCAACTATTACCGAACGCGAAATAGTTCTTCGTCACGCCACCATTGGTCGTAGTGTACCATCCTCGCAGTTTATAGCCATCCGCAGGAAGGGCCGTCAGCACGACTTTACCCTCCGTCGTAAACGAAGAGTATGCCGGCGTTACCTCCGTACCGCAGTGCGTGATAGTAAACGAGCCGTTCGTCGGCACCACGAAAGACAACTGGATCTGCTTGATGAAGCTGGCATAGTAATCCGCGTACGCATGCGTATCACTCGCACCTGCCTGACCAGCCGTCACCTTCTTGCTGATATGCGCAGCTCCGCTACTCTGCAACGCGCCTTCCGCGGTGTACCACCCCGTGAAGATATATCCCGGGTTAGCGACCGCCCCGGTTGGAGAACCCTGCTTCAAGAACGCACGACCATTCGTATAGGCCGTACCGGCATATGCACTACCAATACTTAAGACTAATACCCCCGTCAGGGCAATCACTAAACGATTGATTTTACTCGAAAAATGATTTTTCATATCTTCGTTTTTTCAAAATTTCTCAACTCACTTTTTCATTTCGCGCGTATGTATATGCGAATACATGCGCAGACAATAAGCGGCGCAAAGGTACCGCTTTTTTTCGACATACGCAAATTTTATGGCGTAAATCGCAAAAATAATACCAAAATGCAATCTTTACTTTACAAAACGCACGTATGCGAGAAAAAAACACGAATTACTAACTTTTTTGTTCAAAAATTTGCACAATTCATTTTTTTGTTGTACTTTTGCGGCGGATTTTAAAACATCATAAAATACAGTAAAGTCATATAAATGCTATATTATAAGATAGATTACGCGTATGTCAAAGAGTACGATTGCTAACACTTTGCCGCGCAGAGCGGAGCAGAATTTGCAGATTGTAGGAGAGCAGATTCGTTTGGCGCGCTTACGCCGCGACTTAAGTATAGCGCAGGTTGCCGAACGGGCGAGCTGCAGCGAATTGACGGTAATGCGCGTAGAGCGCGGCACGCCGACCGTGGCTATCGGTATTTATCTACGTATCCTTTTCGCATTAGGACTGGATGAGAGCATCCGCTTGATTGCCAAAGACGACGAGACGGGACGCACATTACAGGATCTGGATTTGAAACATCGCCATCGCGCATCGAAGAAATGAAGTACCTTCAAGTAGATATGAACGCAAAGTGTTTCCCGCAAGCAGAGTTTGTGGGAGCGCTGGGCTACGATATGATACGCGGCAATGCCGCTTATCAATGGGAATACGATAGCCGGTGGTTGAAACAACATAGACAAACACGGCTAAGCGGAGATTTGCAAAACGCCGGTGGCCCGCAGTTTAGCACTGGGCGTTTGTTCGGCTTTTTGCAAGATGCCATGCCGGATCGGTGGGGACGGCGATTGATAGACAAACGCGAGCGACTATTGGCCGCCAAAGAAGGACGGGCAGCGCATCGCCTAACGGATGTCGATTATTTGACGCAGATAGACGACACAACTCGTATGGGAGCACTGCGCTTACGCGCGGGCGCTGATTTATTAGGTGTTGCGTACACCGATACGCCGGTTCCTCCGATTACGTATCTGCGGGAGTTTGTAGACATGGCTCAGGAGTACGAGCGGCAGGATGAGCAAGGAGGCACTATTCGCGAGGAATGGTTAATGAACCTATACAAGCAAGGTTCTTCCTTAGGAGGTGCGCGTCCGAAAGCGAACGTGCGAGACACGGATGGTTCATTATGGATTGCTAAGATTCCGTCTATCAACGACGATTATGACGTAGCGTTATGGGAATTCTGGGCGCATAAGATGGCTAGTATGGCGGGCATAGAAGTGCCGGAGATGCGATTACTGACCTTGCCTGGACAGAAGCACCACGCCTTACTCTCCAAACGCTTTGATCGAGATGGTGAGCTACGTATTCATTTCGCGTCAGCAATGACTTTATGCGGTCTCCAGGATGGCGCAGACGCAACGACGGGGAACGGTTATCTGGATATAGTCGACGCAATCATCGGGAATACCGGGTTTGCAGATGTGCAAAAAACGCTGGAGCAGTTGTATCGGCGAGTAGCGTTCTCTATTGTAATCCATAACCACGACGACCATTTCCGCAACCATGGGTTCTTGCTAACGGAGAAAGGGTGGACGTGGTCTCCGGTCTATGACCTTAATCCTTCGGATTTTAGTACACAGAGTCTACTTGTTTCTCGCGATAACAATGAATCCTCATTAGAGGTGCTGTTAGCATCAGCCGGAGATTACATGCTAAGTGCCGCCCAAGCCAAGCAAATCATCAACGAGGTGTACGCAGCGATGAAGTATGCTCGAAAAGTCGCCCACCAATGCGGCATCTCCGACCACGAGATGGGGCGGTTCGAGGTTGTAAAATAACGTAGCACGATTCACCTGCCGTGATCCCTCTGTTTGAACTACCGAGATTTTCTCGGAAGTTGCTTCCGCCTGCAATTCTCCCGCTTCGTATATATTTTTCAAATGAAGACTAATAATATGCAAGAGTTTTGTAGAAAAAAGACTATCGTTTTTTTGCAACAGCCCGGAAATAGGTTTTTGTAAGGCACTGATTATCTGCGACTTAGATGGCCGTTTGCTGTTGCGTGGTGTAGAAATGGATGAAAGGGGTATAGGGAAAGATGTTGCAGAGCCGTATATATTAGTAGCAGATTCTCTTTTTGAGATCACGAGATTTCGATATTACGGGATCTCGACAATATTAAACCAAAACTTAAATTATTATGCTTACAAACCTTAATTCGAAGGAGGGACAGGAAGACCTCCGCATCGTCGAGCATCTCGACATGCAAAAACTTCCTGAGAGTGTACAACAGATGCTTTCGCTGGCTTCGACGCCGGAGGAGCAGGACATTATCTTGATGGCGACGCTTGCAGCCGCGAGCGCGTGTGTCCCTAATCTCTATTTTCGGTATGGCCCGACGGGCAAGAAGTACTACGCGAACCTGCAATGTTTCATCCTCGCCGCGGCAGCGAGCGGTAAGGGTATTGCCAACCAGGCATTAGAAATGGTGCGCGTGATTGACGAGCAGTACCCGCTACTCATCGCCGGCGACAGCACGCTCGCCGCGTTCTACAAAGCGCTGGAGGAGCGAGGCGGTTGCGGTTATCTGCACGAGAGCGAGGGAAGCGTCATTACGGATATCTGGAAGACGAGCACGGCGAACTACAACACCACTCTTCGCAAAGCTGCCGAACACGAGCCTATTTCCCGCAACCGCGTCAAAGGCGCTTCGGAGATTAAGAACCCGCGTCTCTCTATGCTCCTGACTGGTACATTCGGGCAATACAAAGCCTTGGTGCCTTCGGTTGAGAACGGTTACTTCTCGCGCTTGCTGACGGTAGTTATCAAAGGCACGAATCCGTTTGACAAGCGCTATGTATCGTCCAGAGGCGGGCAGAGCGCAGTGCCGAGAATCATCGGGCAGAAACTCCTCCGCACGTACGAAGCATTAATGAACGCGGGCGAGCGCGAGTGGAGCCTCACCGACGCGCAAAAAGAGCGACTCGGTGAGCACTTAGAAACGGAGTACGGAACGCTCATCGGCCTTCTCGGTGATAACTTCCACTCGGCCGTCATCCGCATGGCGGTGCAGATAGAGCGGATGGCGATGGTACTAAGCGCAACGCGCTTAGAGCCTTCAGTTATCAGCCATCAGTATTCAGCCTTTCTTTGCTCCGATGCCGACTACCAAACCGCCGAAATAATCGGAAACCGTCTCCTACTCCACCTGGCCACAGCCTATCGCCTCATTGATGGCGATGCGCAATCCCTCATCCCCGACATCAAACCTCTCGACCAAAGGAAAGTGCTGTTTGAGCAAATGAAATCCGAGTACAAACTCCAAGAACTCATCTCGGAGGCAAAAAGTCAAGGCATCTCACGAGCTACTGTCATCCGTTGGAATGATGCATGGCAAGAACAAGGAATGGTTTCGAAAATCGAGTACGGTCATTACAGAAAAGCATGTTAGACCATGAGACTCTGAGACTCTTTGAAACTCCGAGTCGCATATATTATGCTGGTTTTCAGACGATTGCGCATAGAGTCTCACAGTCTCAGAGTCTCACAACAAAATTTCTTTCTGATTTCGCGAATCCGGTATTCCGCTATACCGTTATACCGTTATACCGCCACGCCTCGCGAAAATCAGCATCTTTCATGCTCCCAACCGTTGGTTGTTAGTTCGTTGTTCCTTGGTTATTCGTTAGTCGTTACCCCTCGAACCTACCAACCGCACTTCAACGAAACTTTAACTCACTAAACACTAAACACTAAACACTAAACACTAAACATTACAACAATGGCTATTTTCACCACATCAGCCGGTATTGAAGATTTGACCGGCAAACTCAACCAAACAGATCGCATCGTGATGCGACAAAAGACTTTCCGTCTTCCTAACGGGAAAATCATCAAACGCGGGCCGAAAGAGGCTTTTGCACGAGACAAACGGGATTACAAACGTTCTCCGCGGACAGCCGCCGAGCAAGTACAGAACAGCAAATGGCAGACTGTTTGTCAAGAGGCCTCGCGAATCATGCACAATGCCGGACATCCGCGCTATAAGGAGTTGTACGAACGGTGGATCCGTCAGGCAAACGGCCAGGTTGATTCCGTAACAGGAAAACGGATTATCGCCCAGTTCGGAAATTTTGTGAGGGCTATTCTTCTGCGGGAGCTTGAAAACGGAAATACCCCATAGCCTCAAGCGCAAGGACTTCGTCTCGCACTTCCGGAGTGTAGCGACCATGTTCACGCATGGCGCGGCGGAATTGCGAGGCGTTGTTGCGCTCCGTATAATCGAGTTTGAGGTGCTCACTAAGCCACTGCCGCATATCCCCGTCAGAGCATTTGCGGCGGATATAGCCAAGTTGGCGCATGGCATAGACGGCGGCAGTGAGGTCGCGGAAATGGGCAGGGTGTTGCTCCATGAGTTGGAGATGGTAAAGCAGATGGTTTTGCACCTCTTCCGGCACATTGTCTGCCCAGAAACGAATGTCTTTTTTAGGAAGGATACGCTCGGTAAGGAACTTGGTCCACTCGCGCTGCCATTGGTTCCAGTCTTGCTGCTCGGAGGCATCAAAAGTCCCGGATTCATCGGATAAAAATGCCCAATCAGTCTCCTGCTCAAAGATATACTTTCGGTCGGCGGAAGTGATTTTAGCGCCGGGCATCTCCTCCTTCATCGCCACGTATTCGTCGGACAGCCACTGCAGGTAACTCTCCATGATTTCATCGGCTTTTTCTCCCTCAAAGAAGAAGGTCGGCGCTTCGGTTTCATCGGGCATATCAGCTAATTGGACGACCATAGGGCCATCGGTCCAATCGGTCTTGAGAAAGCGTTGGCGGCGTGTCTCCACGCGAGCAGCATCGATGAGCCATTGGGCGAAAGGCATTTTCCAAGGCATCACCTCCCAGATATGCTCGCGAAAGATATCTACCACGAGACCTTGCATATACGCCACGGTTACATCCATTGCCAGCTCAAGCAGGCGCCTATTAGGACAAAGATCGCTGAGCGTCGTCGGCCCAAGGGTTATCTGAACATAGTTATCCCGAAGCTGGTTGACCTCGGCCGCAAGATAGCCCCAATCGTCCCTCCGTACCTCTCGCTCGTAGCGTGCGAAAAAATCCTCGCGCTGGGCGGGGGTGTCGAGGGCGATGTTACGCGCATCGCCTTCGTCGGTATCGACGATGAGCGCAGCAAGGATAGCGGCCGCCAGGAAGCCTCCGAACTCGATGGATTCGGCATTTTCGGGCATATAGATGAGCCGGTGCGACTCATAGCGCGTGCGCGCGTCGATAGTATAGTTATCTAAAAGTTTAGGCATCTTTATAATTCTGCTCTAACTGTATTCAACTGTTTTTGTATCGGTTGCCTCATCCAATCAGGGATAGAATCGCCGATGTATTCGCCAAATCGTCCGGTTACATCCAATGTCTGATCGATGATCTCATTTGCCTTACCTGCCTTTATTCCGGCATCTGCAGCAACGGCCAACAGGTCTGCTCGCGTGATATGCAAGCGTTTCCCATTCACCGACATCTGATGTCGACGTGTGTATCCCGTTCCTACGGCATAGGACATATCGTACGCCGGCGACAATTTCCACACCCCATCCGTATCCATCAGAAACTCAATATTTTTGGTGTGATCATCCTGGTTACATCCAATCACATTAAACACCATTCGTCTATAGGCTTGCTCCATCTCCGGTTGCGTCAACCGCAAGCCGCGCATCACGCGAAACAACTGCTCATACGACCATGAATCCGGCTGATTATAATCATAGTGCGCCATGCCGCAAAGCGATACCATATGTACACGATGACTACCGCCTACTCGATCAAAGCGTTTGGTCAGGAAATGATGCCGTTTCCCGTCTTCCAACAGCCTCGACTCCATCATCTCGATCCCGCAATCCAACACCATCTTATAATAGGCATACTCCAAACAGCCATAGTTAGTCGTCTCGCTATATGCGCCCGGATGATTCTCGTCTACCCCATCCAATTTCAACAGCCAATGCTCATATCCTTCCGGCGCTTCCACCTGACCCGATCGCAAGTCCCCGGTCTCTTTGTTATACGCTACAACAGCCTTCGGGCGCGCGCCGCCGGCAGATGTACCCACACGGAGAATGGTCAATAGCGCTTCGTCATCCGTCTTGAGGTTCGTATCCAATTGCATGCGTTCTCCCAGCACTTCGGCCGTAGCCGCAATCAACCCGTCCAAATCAATCGCCACCTGCTTATTCAGATCCTTGCGCTCTTGCGGCTCAAAGCGCAACGCGCCCATTGCGCGCGAACCTTGGTACAACAAGCGCTCGATTGTCGTATAGCGATCCTTCGGGCGACCGGATTTCTCCAGCCAGTGATTGATTATCGCCGTACCGAACTTATCCGGCAGGCAGTCGGCTATAAAGCCCGGCAAACCTTTAAACGTCCCGAATGGCAGTTGTGAGAATTCGTAGATCTTACCCTTCTCCGGGGTCACAAAGAGAGGCGATGGGTTATAACCGCTATTGACAAACTCCGGCGTATATTCCATCGTGATACGGCCCGAAGCATCTTCCGACAGGGACGCCATATGCAAGTCCCACAAATATACGTTCGCAAAACTAATCATGGCGAGGACGGATACGTTTAGGGGTTTTACCTTCTTGTTTCGCAATCAACAACGGGCTAACCAATGCCTGCGTCTCAAAGTTATTGAGAATCTCCAATTTATTTAGCACGCGCAACATCGCTACGATGGACTCCATTTTCATCCCTTTCCCGTTCTCTACTTGCGTGACAGTAGAGCGGGAAACACCTGCACGTTCCGCCAGTTGTTGTTGGCTCAAGCGCGCATTGATTCGCATCTGCTGCATCTGCTTGCCAACATACTGTAGCAGCGCCTCATTAGTCATAAAATAGTCTATCATAATGCTTGCTTTTTGACACACTAAATATATTTTTGGCACTTAATGCTTGTTATTTCAATCAAAAATTCGCCGCAAAGATACAACAAAAAAATGACATGCGCAAGAGTTTTGATAAAAAAAATCGCACATACGTCGTTGTACATGCGAATTTTTGCTATTTGACAATCGAATAACTACTCTTCTCGAGGGCACGATCGGCATCCGGGGCAAAGATACAATCTTCGAGGATGAGGTTTTGGCAGTAGCAGAGCGGCTGGGTGCCGGAGATGCGGCAACGGACGAGACGGAGATTGCGGGAGTACCAACCGAGGTACTCGCCGTTCAGTTCGGAGTCATAGACCGTGCAGTTCTCGGATTCCCAGAAGGCGTCTTTGGTGTCGAGAACGGCGTTGTGGATCTCGACGTTTTTGGCGTACTGGAAGATGTATCGACCTTGCAATTGGATATTGGATATTTGAAATTGGAGGGCATGCATAAAGGCATATAGGCCGTTCTCTATATTCAGATCGGAGAGTTGACCATCGCGGCAATACCAGAAAGTCTCGATTCCATCGGAGATTTTTATGCGCTCGAGGGTGAGACCATCGACTTCTCGGAAGGCTTTCGGGGCATCGATTAAGCAATCGTACAAACGGATATTGCGGTTATACCAAAGCGGCGCCCGATCCGATTCAGCGAAGTGGCTGTTACGGCACTCGACATCCTCGCATTCCCAGATGACATACATGCCTTCGAACTCGCAATCGACGGTTTGGATATGCCGCGACTCTTTGAGCCCGGACTCGCCTTCGCCGATACGCACGCGCTCCAGCCGCAGATCGCGGCTCTCATACAGCGGCCGCTCGCCGTCAAAATATTGATCTTTGATAGTTTTCATATCCGAATTAGAGGTTCTTTTCGATAAAGTCGTAAAGATCTTGGATGGTGACGAGCGTTTTTACGGCGCCGCGCTCGGGCTGGAAGCCGAAGGTGCGCTTGATGAAGATAGCAGTCTCTACGGCATCAAGCGAGGTCATTCCGAGGTCGCGTTTGAGTTCCGCTTCCGGCTTAATTGCGCTTTGCTTATACTCCAAACGACCGGTCAGAAAAGCATTTACCTTCGATTGAATTTCTTGAGTTGTCATATATTTATATTTTTTTGAATACTAATGCGCTATTGGTGCCTCCCATGCCGGAGGAGTTGGAGAGAACGGTGTTGATGGGGGAGTAAACGGTTTCCGTAACGATATTGAGATCTTTCGCTTCGTCAATTTTGTGCTCCAGATTGATGTTCGGCGCCACGAAATTATTCTGCATCATGAGAATCGAATAGACGGCTTCGCTTGCTCCTGCCATCCAGTTCTCGTGGCCAGTCATGGATTTGGTGGAGGAGATCATTGGACCTTTCGTCCCCGCAAACAAGCGTGTGAGGGCTTTGGCTTCTTCGATGTCGCCGGTGACGGTAGATGTCGCATGCGCATTGACGTAATCGATATCGGACGGTTGTAACCCGGCATCTTCGATAGCCCGCTTCATAGCTATATACTCCGCATCGGCGGAAGGCATGGAAATCTCCTCAATGCCATTGGATGAGAATCCATATCCGCACACTTCGGCTAGGATAGTTGCCCCGCGGGCAACAGCATGTTCGTATTCCTCCAAAACCAGCGCCGCAGCTCCTCCGCTAAAGACCATTCCGTCACGATCCCTATCAAATGGTCTGGAAGCATGTATTGGATCATTATTGCGGATAGACAACACATTGGTCGCATCAAAAGCCGCACTCATCATCGGATGGATTTCCGAAGAACCTCCTACAAGCACCATCTCCTGTTTCCCCGTCTGAATGAGCATCATCGCCAAACCAATAGCATGTGAGGAACTTGCGCAACCGGCAGCTGTGGTTATTCCGCAACCCCGGAGATTAAAAATGGTACACATATTCATCACTGCGCTCGATGCTCCTCCTTGAAAAATGCGTGCTGGCCCAAGCATAAATGAGTCGTGACTTTGTTCCATTATTGTATGCCCCTCCACAACCGTTGAAGCGCCACTGTCATTTCCCCACAGGATACCCACATCATTTTGTTGTATCAGATCATCCTTTTGAACATGCGCATGCTCAAAAGCTTGCCTTGCTGCCATATAGGCATATTCGGAGTCCTCGGACATAGTGGTCCGGAATTTACGCGGTAACAAAGGTTTCAAATCCGGACGACGAACATTGCCAACAAGACCGGATTGCAGACCGTATTCTATTCGTTGGGGGTCAAAGATGATTCCCGAACGCCCTTGTCTAAGGCTATCGGTTACAGTTTGCAAGTCTTGCCCCAAGCACGACCAGATACCCATTCCTGTTATAACAACTCGTCTCATATTATGCTTTTGCTATTTTGTCAATTAAACTTTTGCCCATCATTATCTCTGCAACCGCGATGGACGTAGTCAGCGTACCGAAAAGCCCCTGATATTGCACCGACTGTCCGGTCATAAACAAATTGGAAGCCTTGTTTTTAACGGGGGCAAACATTCCTTGCTGGGCATAGAAAGCACCATCCGGATTGCCATAATAATCCCTTATGGTTAATGGCGTAGAGACATAAACCGTATCCACCGCCTCACGCAATTCCGGGTAGAACCGAGATATATAGGCTATTGTTTGCTGAGCCAATTGCTCTTTCTTTGCTTCATAATCTGCACCTCGATGCCCCGTTCTCGTATGCTCCCATTGCTTAAATTCTCCATAGTGCGCAAAAGTAAGAATCTCCACGGTATCTGCCCACTCTCCTTGATTTAATATAGGCGGCGTAAGCATGGAAATATAATGAGGCAATGATTTGTCGGCTGTAGGCGTAGGGATAAATATCAAATTATTACGATATCTCATGCTTTGCGGTTTCAGTTTGACATGGCAAATACAGCACGACGAATCATTGTTGAATTCCATGATTCGGTCATAAGTGGTAGGACGAAGTACCTCACCGCTTGTGATTTGCAAGAATGTTTTCGGCGGAATCGCACAGACATATTGATCTGCCACAAATATTTGTCCATCCGAGGTTTCCACACTTACAATCTTTCGATTTTCTGCTATGACTTTTGAGACTTCCGAATTGTTATATACATTTCCTCCTTTATCTTCTATATAACGCGCCATTTGTTTCGCAAACGGCAAGTTGCCTCCTGCTATACGCCAACCGCCCTCTATATACAGATTGAGAATCATCCCCAACTCCGTAGCCGGCAAGCAGGAAAGATTATAGCCAAGATGCATTCCCACATACTCAAAAAGATGCTTCAGCCGGTCATCCGTCAGATATTGCTCAACTAATTGGCGAGCGGTAATGGTTGCAAATTTTGCCGCAGCCGGATGCAATTGCATAGGATGCAACCAGAAATAATCAAACGTACTGCCTATTTCATAGATAGCATCCAGCAATTGATGTATTCCTGTTGCTTCATGTGGAAATTGTGAAATTAGATATTCTTCATACCGCTTGCGTGTTTTGGGAAGACGATATACATGTTCGCTGTCCGTCCATACTATTTCTTGCGCATCCGGGTCAAGCGGGACAAAATGCAAGTCATTATGATTAAGCCCTATGTAATCAATAAAATGCTTCAACGCGAAATCATCCCCATAGCCGCAAAACGCCTGCATGCCCGTGTTGAACACCACATTACCGCGACGGAAGGATTGGAGCCCGCCGCCGATGATGTGGTTTTTCTCCAGAACAGTTACTTGATAGCCGTTCTTGGCAAGCAGCGCGCCGGTAAAGAGACCGCTCATACCACCACCGATAACACAGACTGTATGTGGGTTTTGGTTACTCATTTGCTTTCGCAGGTTCGTTCAGTTTTTTCTCGATGAAATCGTAGAAATCGCCCAATGTTACCACCAGGTTCATCTCTGCCGGAGCAGGCATAATATCAAACTCGCGTTTGACCGTTACCATGAGGTCCATATAGTCCAGACTATTCAGGTCCAGATCTTCACGGAAACGTGCCTCCGGCTTGAGCAATGCCGGGTCTTTCTCGTATTCATCGACGAGAAAAGCATTGGTCTTTTCAATAATTTCTTGCTTAGTCATATTGTTGTAATGTTTAGTGAATTAGAGAGTTAAGGAGTCGTACTGCGCACTGAACGAAATGATCAATTGCTGCTCGTTCTTAGAACCCGTACATAAAACCTTACATATAGATTCTGCCGTTTTCGAGATACTAATGGTTATTTCTTGATCCGGCGTAATCGGTTGGCGGAATTTTAAATCATGAATAGCCGTAAAGCGAATCGGGTGATTATAGATTAGTGATGCAAGTTCCTCAGCGATCTGCACTATGCAAGCTCCGGGCACGACGGGGTATTCCGGAAAATGCCCGGAAAAGATAGGATGCGCCGGCTTAAATCGGATCACGTATCCGTCTGGATTGCTCTGCAGTATGTCGTAAAAACTACCTTGTAACATCCTCTTCTATCGTTGCGATTTTAAGCGTTGTCGTAGCAATCGTTTCGTTCTGAACGCGGGTCGTACATTCGATGAGTGAGATATTGAGCATTTGTTGCGTCACAATAGCCTCTGTTTGCAACATCTCCCCTACCTTTGGGAAACGCGTCACTTTCATTTGTTTAACCGCCCCGAGATAGGCAACTCTATTTCCGGCGATAACGGAACAGGTTTGCGCTGCATTTTCCATCAAGCCCGACAAAGGTAATATATCCTCCAATAGCAGAGGACAAGTCTCCGGGATAGCATAGCGCGTCCGTGCGCTATTCTCGCTCAGTTCCTCTATCGTATCGATGAAGACGAACGGAGGTCGCTGCGGGATATAAGATAATATGTTGCGCTGTGAGTGCATGCGTTAAATACGTTTCAAAACAAGTGCACTATTGGTTCCTCCGAATCCAAAACTATTACTAAGAATAGTACGAACAGGAGTCTCTATCGTTTGCTGCGCAAGGCGTAAAGAAGCTGCGCATGGATCAACATGCTCCAGATTGATATTCGGCGCCACAAAACCGTTCTGCATCATCAATATCGAATATACCGCTTCGCTCGCTCCCGCCATCCAGCACTCATGTCCGGTCATCGACTTGGTACTACTTATCCAAGTGCGGGAATTACCGAAAAGACGCGTAAGTGCTTTTGCTTCTTCCTCGTCGCCTTGTTTAGTTGATGTAGCGTGCGCATTAACGTAATCAATAGCATCGGCCGTCATCTTCGCATCATCCAATGCACGCTGCATCGCGATGAATGAGCCTTCGCTGCTCGGTTGCGACATACCTACTCCATTGCTGGAGAAGCCATATCCGCATACCTCCGCAAGTATGGTCGCGCCGCGGGCAATCGCATGGTCGTAATCCTCCAGTACCAAAGCCGCAGCTCCGCCACTTGGCACCAATCCATCGCGATCTGCATCAAACGGGCGACTGGCTTTAGTAGGTGCATCCAAGCGAGAGGAAAACGCCCCAAGCGCATCAAAAGCAGACATCGCATAGCAGTTCACTTCTTGTGCTCCTCCCACCAACACCATATCTTGCAATCCTTGGCGAATGAACATGGATGCCAAACCGATGGCGTGACTGCCGCTCGCGCATGCTGCACTGACTGTCAGATTGATGCCACGCAGGTGGAAAATGGATGACAGATTCATGTTCACCGTGGAGTTCATGGCTTGGAAAATATAGCCGCTTCCCAACATTGCACTATTATGATGGGCCAGCATCGTCTCATGAATCTCGATAGTGGATTGCATAGCGCTATCATTGCCAAATAGGATACCAACCTCATTGTCCAACAGGTACTGCTCATCTATTTTTGCTTGCTCAAATGCTTCGCGAGACACCATATAGGCATACATCGCTTCTTGCGACATACCGACACGTAAACGGCGATTAAGCAATGCTTTCAAGTCCGGCGTCTCCACGATACCGGTAAGCGGGCTACGATAACCGTACTCCTTGCGCGCCGGATCAGTACCGATACCGCTACGACCTGCACGTAGCGACGCGCATACCTCCGATTGGTTTTTACCAATACAGGACCAAATGCCCATGCCTGTGACTACTACTCGTCTCATCCCAATCCTCCTGCGACGCTGATGACCTGACCTGTGATATACGATGCCTCATCCGAGCAAAGGAAAGACACCAGATGCGCCACCTCTTCCGGCGTACCGAGCCGTCCCGCCGGAATGACTTTCTTCAATTCCGCGGCATCCATATCCGCCGTCATGTCCGTCGCAATATAACCGGGAGCGACGGCATTGACCGTAATATTGCGCGCCGCCATCTCTTTGCTAAGCGCTTTGGTTGCGCCTATGATTGCCGCCTTTGCAGCAGCGTAGTTCGCCTGTCCCTGCGTACCATAAATACCGGAAACAGACGTGATATTCACAATACGACCTCTATGCGCATACAACATCCCTTGAAGCACACGCCGCGTGGTATAGAAGAACCCTTCCGTAGTCGCAGACAATACATCATGCCAATCGTCATCGCTCATAAAGACCATTAGGCCGTCTCGACGAATGCCGGCATTGTTCACCAGCACATCAATATAATCATCCGGATGGGCGGCAAACCACTTATCAAGGGCAGCATTGATGGCATCCGGTTGGCTGACATCAAACGGCATGAGTTCCGCTTCACCTCCCGCTTCTTCGATGAGGCGTTTGGCTTCCTCAGCCGCAGCGTGATTGGATTTATAGTTCAAAAGAATAGAGCATCCGTCTTTTGCCAATTCGATGGCAATTGCTCTTCCTATTCCTCGGCTTGCGCCGGTAACTAATGCATATCGTTTCATAATTCAGTAATCAGTTGTCAGATATTAGAATTGTCTCTGTAGCCATAGACCAAAGAAGCGATCATAGACCATATACCCGTCTTCTGACGGATAGATATACTCATAATCATTAAGAAAATCTATTGCACGCTTGACGCTACTTGCAGCCGGCAAATTGTATTTTTGTATAAAAGCTTGAGAAGTGGGTGCTTTCACAATTTGTTCCATTGCAATCGCCTTTAATACCTGCGCTTGATTATTTGTCAGTAATGCCAGGAAGTGCTTATAGTCGTACTGCTCGTTATCAATAACATATTGGATACTTCTCATCACATCTTCTTCTGTCACTTGTTCGGGATTAAAATCGTATAACTTATTTAATATTTTTTGTACATACGCCGTATAACCATTTAATTTATTATAGATGATATGGAAAACATCTTCCGGCAGAATGGTATTAACAGTCAGCAACCAATGTTTAGCAAAAGCATAGTAGGCAGATTCGGGAATAACATCCAACGTCATCTTATCTGTACTTCGAAAAAACGGACGCTTAGGAGATGAAAACATTTCCGTCATGAGATGCTGTTTACTACCTGAGAAAATAAAACGGATTTTAGGGCACTGCTGCACATGAGTACGCAATAAAGCCTCTATTCCTTTTTCCGGATATTCCGTGATTTGTTGAAACTCATCAAATGCTATATAACACTCACGTTCTGATTTACGAATATAAGCAAATATTTCATCTAACGTAACCGCAGAATCTTCGCTTACAAGGTCTATGCCTAATTTTGGAGAACCGGTAATAGGATCTGATGAAAAATAGAGTCTGCAACTTTTGAAAAAGCTCGCCACATAATTTTCTAGCTTTTGCGCCGGAGTATCTAATTGACCTATAATAGCCTTGCCAAATGCTACGACAAATTCGTCTAAATTGTGTGTAGAGAAGAGGTCTATATAAAAGCATTTAATATCTGGATTAAAGTTCTCCACTCGATTAAACACATGCTGAATAAGCCCTGTCTTTCCTATACGACGCGGGCTGCGCAAAGTTATATTTCTACCGTTGCGCAATGCAGACATCAGTTCTTCTGTTTCTCTCTCGCGATCGCAAAAATATTCAGGCCCCGCATAACCAAATAAGATAAAAGGATTATACATCTTGCTCATAGCCTAATAATGTGTTTTATATAATTTATATATTGCGTTTCACAAATTGCGTTTCATTTTTTGCGCAAAGATAATATATTTTCCTGAATTATGCAAATTTTTTTGCAAAAAAAGATTTAGAGATTATTGATTTTAGATTAGAGGATCGCCAACTTTTACGTTCTTGACAGTAATATGCGGAGCGCGGCCGGGTTCGAAGAAGAGAACGACGTCGCTGCCGCCGAAGAGGAACTTGCCTAACTCAGTACTCTGAGTTAATTGGTGATTGGTGATTGGTGATTGGTGATTTGGAAATGTCCATATAACCGAGCTGACCTGCTGGACACCGACGGGAACGATGGCTATCTTTCCGTACGCGGGTGTATCAATAATAAGGACACCGCGCGTCTCGAGCATCTGGAAGTCCGTCACGCCGCATTGGTCATAGCGATAGCGGCCTTGCTCCTCATCCCAGATGATGACGCCTCCTCCGGCGTGGATGCCTTGAATGGTTTTGCATTCGAGCACCGTACCATCACACGGCATATGGAAGCGATGGTAATCAAAGACATCGAGCACGATATGCATTGTCTCGCCGCCGGCAAACACCTCGCGATAGGGACTATCGCCGAGCAAATCGAGCCAGTTGGGTATCGTTGCCGTCTTGACGGGCGAAAAGGTAATTTCGCCGTCGCAAGGCGCGATAAATGTGTAAGGTGTAATGTGTAATGTGTTATTTAGCCTGCGGGCGAAGAAGTCATTCCACGAATGCCAGTTATCGCGCGATTCATAGCGACCGGAGGCAAGTTCAAAAAGCGGATCGGAAAGGGCGAGTTGATAATACTCGTCATTCCAGCTCTCCGGACTGCTGAGCCATTCGCCCCAAGCTATATTGTAGGCTTTGAGCCATTGCGCTACATGCGGCTCGTATTGGAGATCACCTAATAAGAAATAGAAATAACCGATATTTTGGTCTATACGCCGGAAGAACGAAGCGTCTTCGCCGATATCCATCGTCTGCCACGGCATTCGGCGCGCAAAGCGCTCCACATACGCGCACCAATCCTCTATCGTCCGCACAGGGTTGGTATCCCAATGCGGATTCTCGATAGCAGCCCGCTGTAGTTCCTTCTCCAGCGCAGCGCGCAACTTGGCATCTTTTAATATCTCTAATCCACTAATCACTAACTCACTAATCGTTTATGAGCCACTCCACATATTTACGTACTAATGCTGCGAACTTTCGGATTGATTCGGGTCTATAATGAGTTGCGGAATAGCGATACACCAGCTGCAATGATTCATGGTGTTCGTGAATCTCTACGTCCAACAACGCATACGCATATTTCTGTTTCGGGATTGAAACAACCTCTATCGGTAAGGATGTCTTACGCAGCATATCTTCCGCATCCTCTACGCGCAACACATTAACCGCATAATTCCATCGTTTATTATACGGGGCAGTCAGCGTATAAGGATAATCGCTATGCGCGATACCGGAACGAACTTGATCGCGAGCCATTCGGATTAAATCCGATTTTTGATTTATGATTTTTGATTTATGATTTATCTGGAAAGGGATATCGCGATGAAGACTTCCATAGATATGCTGTTCCGATTCTGTTTCCCGCCCTTCGTATGCCCATGTGAGTGCTGCCTCTTCTGTTCCACAATAATCCGCAATAGCTAAGGCCGCACTAAGAGAGAAAATGCCTTCGTAGGAGATGAAATATGCTTCGCGCAATCGCTCTAAGTTTTCATGTAGAGCTGTATAATCCTCTTCGTACACTCCGGCCTTGGGTGGAAAAATAGTAGTTAACCATTTCCTGTCTATGGAAGGCCGAACCGGCATGCTCTCATCCGCAAACTCTTTCCTTAGCCAATCATGGCTGGCTTCATAATGAGCACTCGTTTTGCTCTGCTTATAACGTGCCACGTATCCCCAATAATCATCTTGCTCTAATGGCAAACCCTTGTATGCTCGTTCAACGTCCTCTAACAAAATCTCCATGCTTTTCCCGTCGCCCAATATCCGACTTAGGTTTGCTTGGATGATAACATCTTCATTGTCATCCAATAGGATGATGCTATGATATTTGCCGGATAAGACATCTTTTACCTCCGAGGCAGAGTGCATTCCATTCCGGTCCACCCGCATAGCGAATACCGGATGATTTTCTAATGCCGCACAGAAAGCACGCGCTATGCGATCCTTTTCCTTAGCTCCGCCCTTCCATCGCAAAATAGAAGGAAACCGATATATGCTCGGCATCCATCGTATGGTATCCCACACCAATTGCGAATATGGAAGTAACGGATATTTCATCGGTGAGATGTAATGAGGTGTTTTACACTATCTTTCGCAAACAGCACCACGTAACTCAATGCTAATACCAGCAATGCGGGATCGACAAGCATATGCGGCCAGCATGCCAATACAATGACACCCATCGCCAATAAGATAGCATATGGCAGTGCCCAATAATTACGCCAGCGCCATACAATCAGCGGTAGTGGGTTGAAAAGCGCCATTAGGATATAAGCCGCTCCACCAAACTCACGCATGATGATCCACAAGAATAGCAACACGCAGCCCAATAGCGCCTGGAATCCCAATAGCAATAAATCCCAATACGGATAACGCGTGCAAGCAAAACCAATCGTAATAATGAGAATTAGCAATGCTGTGAGCATCGGAGTAAACCATGGTTTAGAGTTGTCCAAAGGCGCACCTTCCACGATATCTCCTACATGCGTAGCGAATGGTTGCCCAACAACGGAAGCGTGTTGCCATACCTCCGCCAAATCCACTGGGACAATCAGTTTCTCATCTATCGGAATTTGTTTGTCGGCTTTATTATCGGAAATAATCAAGTGTACCAAGCGTAACCACGGATGATTGGCTAATGTGCGATAGCCTATCTCGCGACGCGTCATATCCTCCATCTCCGGATCAGATGCATAGACAATCGGTGTTTCTCCTAATGCCTGTTTAACAAACTTAACTATTGTTATGGCACAGCCGTATTTATTCAAATCATGACGAAGCGTAATACCTTTGGTGATATGATTGTCCATAATTTCCCATAGACGCAGCTCTGCCTCAGGCGGCATATTCAACCGGTATTCGTGCACCGATCGATTCCAATGACGGAAATCTTTCAAATACTCATTCGTTGGAACAGCAAACATTCCCATTTTAGTCTTCCCACTTAGGTACTGATATATATTGTCATTAACCCGCTCTCCTTCATAACTGAAGCAATAATCCAAACCGAAAGTAGGGCATTGTAGCCGTAAAAATGCATGACCAGCCATACCTAAGACATCATCATGCCAATCCGTTGGATCAGCAACACATAGACTCACTAACACGAAATCCGGATCTAAGCGATCAATCGTGTCACTAAACCCCTGCGCGGCATTGCGCTCCGCGACAGACATCTCCTGCTCTTGCGCCCAGAGGGACATGGAGAATGCTACCAATAGCAGCAATATAGCATAAACTCTTTTCATATTCGGCGCAAAAGTACAAATAATTTGCGACATACGCAAAAAAAACACAAAAAATCTTGCAAATGTCAAAAAAATGTACTACTTTTGCGCCGCAAAAGTTTTAAACATATGAAAAAAATTATTTTTACGCTTGCAGCGATTGCAATGATGACAACAGCTTGTACAACCAAAGAACAGACGACGGGTATCGACCTTAACAACCTGGATACGACCGCCGTAGCACAGAATGACTTCTACCAATTCGCCTGTGGCGGATGGATGGCTAACAACCCCTTGACGCCGGAATACAGCCGCTTCGGATCGTTCGACAAACTCGGGTTACAGAACCTCGAGCAGGTGAACGGACTGATTCAGGATTTGGCAGAAGAGGCGAAAGGCGAAAGGTTAAAGGCGAAAGGTTCGGTAGCGCAGAAGATAGGCGACATGTATAACCTCGCGATGGATACCGCGCGCCGCGATGCAGAAGGTATCGCACCGGTTCAGAAAATCCTCGATGAAATCGAAGGAATCGGCACGCGTGCGGAGTTGAGCAAGGCGCTCGGCGCATCGATGGATTATCAACTCTGGGCGATGTACGTCGATGCCGACGCGATGAACAGCTCGATGAACATCCTCAACGAGTACCAGGCCGGTTTCTCCCTCGGCGAGAAAGAGTATTACCTCGATGAAGACGAGCAGACGAAGAAGATTCGCGATGCATATGTAGCGTATATAGAGAAGTTGTTCGGTCTGTTCGGATTCGAGAACGCAGCCGACAAAGCGCAGACGGTTCTGCGCCTCGAGACGCGCTTGGCAAAAGCCGCATACAGCAACGTGGAACTGCGCGACCCGCAGGCGAACTATAACAAGATGAGCGTGGACGAGCTCCAGCAACTCGTTCCGCAAGTGGATTGGAAAGTATATTTCGAGGCAGCGGACATCCATGACCTGGACAGTCTGTCTATCGGTCAGATCCCGCACCTGCAGGAAGCCGGCCGTATGTTAGACGAAGAACCGCTCGAGGACCTGAAGACCTTGTTTGCATGGCAAGTGATCGACGATGCGGCTTCGTATCTGACGACCGAGATATACATGGCTTCGTTTGACTTCTACGGCCGCGTGCTGTCGGGTCGCGAAGAACCGAGTCCGCTGTGGAAACGCGCCGTAGGTATCGTGAACGGTACGTTGGGCGAGGCAGTGGGCCAGATGTACGTAAAGAAATACTTCCCGGAGGAGAACAAAGAGCGTATGTTAGCGCTCGTAAAGAACCTGCAGAAAGCGCTCGGTATCCGTATCGAAAACCTCGCATGGATGAGTCGCGAGACGAAAGACAAAGCGCTCGAGAAACTGAACGCGATGACCATCAAGATCGGTTATCCGGACGAGTGGCGCGACTACAGCAAGCTGGACATCAATCCGGAAGATACCTATTTCGCCAACCTGCAACGCGCAGCGAAATTCGAGAAAGACTACAGCCTCAGTTTCCTCGGCAAACCGGTGGATAAGAAGAAATGGTATATGACGCCGCAGACCGTCAATGCGTACTACAACCCGTCGAGCAACGAGATCTGCTTCCCCGCCGGTATTCTCCAATATCCGTTCTTCGACATGGATGCCGACGATGCGTTCAACTACGGCGCTATCGGTGTCGTCATCGGACATGAGATGACCCACGGTTTCGACGATCAGGGTTGCCAGTTCGACAAGGACGGCAACATGGTCAACTGGTGGACCGCCGAAGACAAAGCGGCTTTCGACGCCCGCACGAAAGTGATGGAAGAGGCGTTCAACAAGATCGAAGTGGCTCCGGGCGTACACGCCAACGGTGCGTTCACACTGGGCGAGAACATCGCGGACCACGGCGGTTTGCAAGTGTCGTTCTTAGCCTTCACTCTCAACGAGGAGGCCAAGCCGGAAGCAGCGCGTCTGCAGACTCGCGACGGCTTCACGCCGCAACAGCGATTCTTCCTGGCATACGCCAATGTATGGGCAGGAAACATCCGTCCGGAAGAAATCCTCAACCGCACGAAGAGCGATCCTCACTCGCTCGGTCGCTGGCGCGTCAACGGTGCGCTGCCGCAGATCGGCGCATGGTACGAGGCATGGAATGTGACGGAAGAGAGTCCGATGTATATCGCACCAAATGAACGGGTGTCCATTTGGTGATAGTGTAAAGTGTACGGTGTACAGTGTATAAAAGTTTATAGAGTTTATAAAAGTGAATTAGTGAAAAAGACCTTATTAATAGCATTAATTTGTGCGCTGGGCGTGAGTGCGTACGCGGATGACGTGCGCAAGCCGGCGATGCAGATAGAGGATAACACCTTCTTTGACCCTACGGCCAAGAAACAAGAGACGCGTTATCATTTCGGCATGGAGTATCGCTTGGAAGTGGGTTATGCCCAGCATGAGCAACGTACGCAGAACCTGAGTTATCCGAACATGTACCTGCACGGCGTACGCATCGGAGCGACTTTCGATTTTCTGCTGCCGATGCATTTCAGCATCCAGACCGGTCTGCTGTACACGCTCACGTACGGCAAGAACGAGCAACACTGGCGCAGCCTGAGTATGCAGACGACGCAAACGGAGTATATCACGCACCGCGTATTGGAGCATAACCTGACTATTCCGGTTCGGGCGTACTACACGATTCCGCTCTGGAAGCAGTTACGGTTATTCTTCTATACCGGTCCGCAGTTGCATATCGGTTTGTCGGAATACGACTACATGCAGACGCATCTGAGTAGCGAAGCAGAGGCTTGGCTCAACGGAGAAAAAGAGCCCCTTATCACCAGCAAAGTGCCGACGCAACCGTACGACCGTTTTGGCGAGGAACTGATTCGCGCGAACATCCAGTGGGGCCTCGGCGGAGGTATGGAATGGGACCGCTACCGCATACAGTCCGGGTATGACTTCGGCCTGAATAACCTTGCCCGCCCGCGTGGCTTCGACAGCCGTCACATGTGGGAATGGGGATGGTTTGTTTCATTCTGCTATAGGTTCTAGCAGAGACATTTGACATTTTAAATTATTAATCATTCGGGGTGTTTTCGCTCTAGCGATTACTGAGATTACACCCGTAGAACTTGGGCAGGTAATGCTGCTAAAGAAAATGAAAAAAATTCTCTTTGTGAGCGCTTTCGCGCTCGTTGCATCTGCGCAAATGAGTGCGCAGGAGAACGTGGACACGCTGTCCACGAGTGATTTCAACCTTCAGGAGATCGTAGTGAGTGCGCCTGTTATGCAAGTGACCAACAGCAAACAGGAGATGAGTCATGCGGAACTGAACCGTGATAACACGGGTCAGAACCTGCCGTACCTGCTGAGTACCAGTCCGTCCATTGTAGTGACGAGCGACGACGGTATAGGCGTGGGTTACACGTATTTCCATATTCGCGGAACGGACCAGACGCGTATCAACATGACGATGAACGAGGTGCCCCTGAATGATGCGGAGAGTCAAGGTGTCTTCTGGGTCAATCTCACAGACATGGCGAGCGGTGTGAGCAGTCTGCAGGTTCAGCGCGGTATCGGAACAAGCGCCAACGGCGGCAGCAGTTTCGGTGCGAGTGTCAACCTCCGGACCTTGGACGCGTCTATCCCCGAGAGCGCACACCCCGGTCCCATACGCGGCGAAATCGACTTCAACGGCGGCATGTACAATACCTTCCGCGAGATGGTGAAGATAGACGGTTACTGGGGTGACATGGCTTCCAAGAAAGGCGCATGGCATCTCGGCGGACGATTCTCCAAAGTAAACTCTGACGGCTACATCGACCGCGCCTGGTCTGATCTGCTCAGCTATCAGGGTGAGTTAGGCTGGCAGAACAGCAAGACTGCCGTTACTCTCACCGCTTTTGGCGGAAAAGAGAAGACCTATATGGCTTGGTACGGCGTGGATGACGCCCATGCCTACAGTCAGAACGAAGCCGAGCGACGCTATAATCCCGCCGGCGAGTACATCGATAAAAACGGCAATATAGCCTATTACGACAACCAGACAGATAACTACCAGCAACATCACATACACCTGCATGTGGGTCACCGCTTCAATATGCACTGGACGCTTTCCGCCACGGCGCACTACACCTACGGAACCGGTTTTTACGAGATGCTGATTACTGATTGGACTACCTACGAGGCAGATAACATCACCCAGAAAGGCTTGCGGAACCATTTCTACGGAGGAATATTAAGCACGAAATATGTGCATGAGAAAGTGGATGTGCAGATGGGTGTCGCCTTCAACCAATACCGTGGTCTGCAATACGGCAATATCGACACCACTCTCTTGGTTCAACGTTGTTTTATTCCTTACTACGAGGGTCACGGCCTGAAGACAGACGCGAATATCTATGCCAAAGCCAACTGGCGCGTACTGCACCGCGGCCGCGAGAAACTGAGCCTCTATGGCGATGTACAATATCGTCTTGTGGACTATCGTATCTGGGGCGATAACGAAGAGACCAGTTATCTGGATGCCAGAGATGCTATTAACAAGCATCACACCTGGCATTTCTTTAACCCGAAAGCCGGTTTGACATACGACAACAAGGGTCACCGTCTGTCTGCCACTTTTGCTATGGCGCATCGTGAACCGACGCGTAATAATTTCGTGACCAACACGGCGCCGGAAGATCCGAAACCGGAGGTGCTGTTTGACTATGAGTTGGGATACAGTTTTTCTTCGCCGGGCGTACTCAAGAGCGGTTATGCTATGCCTTGGACCATCGGATTGAACCTCTATTGCATGGACTACGACAATCAGTTGATCGCCACAGGCGATGTGAGCAGCGTTGGTTATCTGAACACGACGAACGTGAAGGACTCGTATCGCTGCGGTGCTGAGTTCCAGTTCGGTGTCAATTGGACACCTTGGTTTGCATGGAGAGGCAATCTCACGTGGAGTCGTAACCGGTGGAGAGACGGCAATACCTGGCGTACCATCTCTTTCTCGCCGGACTGGACTGCAGGCAACACCTTCAGTTTTCACTACGCCGGCTTCAATGCCGACATCCAGACACTGGTGGTCAGCAGCCAGTACCTTGGCAATTACGAAGATGTTAACGCACAGTTAAAAGCCTATACGGTGACTAACCTGCTGCTTACATATGCACTTCCGATAAAGAACAACAATATACCTGACATTACGCTCAAATGCCAGTGCAATAATCTATTCAACACGAAATACGTGAACAACGGAGGTACAGACGGTACGTACGTATGGTATTTCCCGCAAGCGGGTATCAACGTGCACGCAGGATTTGTCGTACAATGGTAGAAGCGAGCCACGCCAGTAAGATAGCGCCCAAGGGTATCCACCCGAGGGCGTTTTCTAATGCAAAGAAATGGGCCCAAGGATTGGCAATCCATCCGAAAAGGATAAAGATGGATGCCCATATAGCGACCACGGCGTAGCCAAGAAGCGTAGCCAAGAACGAGCGACCGCTAAAGAGATTCCGGTAGATGAGGTATGCCCAAACAGGTACCGTCAAAAAGACCACCGTCGGGATCCAATAGGAAGCGATTCCTAAGAACAAGGCCATGACGAAGCACTCCTCTACGGACGAGGCATGGCGCTTGATTCTCCCGATGAAAACGATAATAATCAGTACTATCGCAGCGACCCAATAGCCGCTATAGTAGTTGAGTGTTGAGAGTTTAGTGTTTAGAGAAGGCAACGCAGGAACCAGGCTACCGCCTATTGCCAGCAGCCAGAAGACTGCCGGCAACAGATGGTAGAGCCATTTATTCCTATTGGATAACGAACGATGCAGCATTCAGTTATCAGTGGTCAGTAATCAGTGATCAGTCTATAAATCCTTTTCGGCGCAAGAGGTTAGCGGGATCCGCTTCTTTGCCGCGAAACTCAAGGTAGAGTTCCTGCGCATCGCGTGTGCCGCCTTGCTCGAGCAAGTGACGGAAGCGCGCAGCGGTCTGGGCATCAAAGAGGTTGCCTGTTTCCTTGAAGGCCGCAAAAGCGTCTGCATCGAGTACAGCCGCCCAGGTATAACTGTAGTATCCGGCCTCGTAACCCGTCGTGAAAATATGGTTGTAGAACGTAGGACGATAACGGACGATGATTTGCGGAATCATGCCCATTTCATCGAGACTTTTCTTCTCAAACGCATTCACATCCAGACCCTCTGCAGTGGTCAACTCATGGAAGTCCATATCGAGGATAGAAGCCGACAGTAACTCCGTGGTCACAAAACCCTGATTGAACTTACCGGCCGCATTGATTTTCTCGATCAATTCGTCAGGAATGACCTCTCCGGTCTGGTAATGGAAGGCATAGGTCTTGAGTACCTCCGGTTCGTACGCATAGTTCTCCATAAACTGCGAGGGCAGTTCGACGAAGTCACGCGGCGTATTCGTTCCGCTGAGCGATTTATAATGTGCTTTGGAAAGCAGACCGTGCAGGGCGTGACCGAACTCATGGAAGAGGGTCTCTACATCATCCATCGAGAGGAGCGACGGGTTACCGGCCGTCGGTTTGTTGAAGTTACCGACATTGATGATGACGGGACGATGATCCACACCTTCCGCATCGATATACTGCGGCAGGATCTGATTCATCCACGCACCCGGACGCTTTCCCGCACGCGGGAAATAGTCGGTGTACAGAATTCCGACGAGCGATCCGTCGGCCTCGGTGACCTTGAACACCTCTACATCGGGGTTATAAACCGGCATGTCTTCCAATTTCTCGAACTGAAGACCATACAATTTGTTGGCTACGCCGAACGCACCTTTGCGCACGTTGTCGAGTTCGAAGTACGGCTTGATGGCCTCTTCATCGAGGTCGTATTTGGCCTTACGCAGCTTCTCGGCATAGAACCACCAATCCCAGGGTTGAAGCAATACCTGCTCGTCGGTATGCGGGTTCTGAGCCGCTTTTTCCATATCCATTACTGCCTGCAAAGCCGCAGCCTCGCGTTTGGCAGCCTCCAAGGACGGTTTCCATACGGATTGCAGGAAGGCATCCACGGTCTGATGGTCTTTCGCCATGCAGTCCGCCAAGATATAATCGGCAGGATTGTCATAGCCAAAGAGTTTCGCACGCTCTATACGGAGCTCCATCTCGCGGATGATGACAGCTTTGTTATCAAACTCATTGTCATGGTTCGCACGGGTGGTATAATCCATGAGCAGTTGCTCGCGCAGTGCGCGGTTCTCGCAGTACTGGAGGACCGGCGTGAAAGAGGTGCGCTTGGGCGTAAAGAGCCACTCGCCCGGGTGACCGGCCGCTTCGGCTTCTTCCGCAGCAGCTGCTTTGGCACTCTCCGGCAGACCGGCGAGTTCGGCTTCATCGGTGATGAAACGCTGGCAAGCATTGGTCTCGGCTACGACGTTATTACCGAATTTCAGAGAGAGCAGACCGAGTTCCTGGTTGATCTCTTTGAGGCGCTCCTTCTTATCCTCCGGCAGGTTGGCTCCGTTATCGGCAAAGTTCTTGAACGTCTCCGTCAAGAGGCGCATCTGCTCGGGGTTAAGACCTAACTGGTCACGCTGCTCATAGACGAACTTCACACGCTGGAACAGTTTGTCATTGAGGATGATGCCGTCACTCAGTTCGCTGAGCATCGGGCTCACTTTCTCGGCGATCTCATTCATCTCGTCGTTGCCATCGGCCTCGAGGACGTTGAAGAACACGCCTACTACGCGGTCGAGCAGCAGACCGGAGCGGTCGAGCGCTACGATCGTATTCTCGAAAGTCGGCTCCGCCTCGTTATTCACTATGGCATCCACCTCTGCTTTGTTCTGCTTGATAGCTTCTTCGAAAGCAGGCAGGTAATGCTCGATTTTCACTTGGTCAAATGCCGGTACGCCAAACGGGGTAGCGGGTTGATCCAACAGGGGATTGGTGTGGTTGCAAGCTAATAAGGTCATAGCAGCAATTCCTAAAATAAAACTTTTTTTCATAACTGTATTTATTGGATACGTACGTTCTTCTCCATGGATTGTTTGATCATTTGCCGCAATTCCAGAGATTGCGTGTCAGCCTTTTGATACCAATGCGGTTTGAAATCCTTAGCGTATTTACATTTCGCCAATTTGATCTGCAAGTTATCCATCGTACCGCCTACATGCACGCCGAGGTAGATAGGGCTAAGGACATTGATGTCATAGTTGAAGGTCATATCGGTTCTATGCCTTCCGCCGAGAGCAACCATGTAGTTATCCATCTGCACGCATAGCGGATAAACATCTATCTCATTCTTATAAATCGTTATCTCCGCATTGATCGAGTCAATCTTATTCTCCGTTTTCTTCTTGAACATCAGCAGTTTGCTAATTTTGGAGAATGTTTTGCTATCCAGCACTACAAGATCTTTTCCCGTTAGGGAAGAGGCTCCACGGAGGGTACTCATCTTTGGCTGGTACTGCTCATTGAGATAGGTCTCCACCGCCAGATGGAACTGCGCAGCACCTTTGAAAGAGGAGAGCATTGGAACCATTTCTTCCAGATTCGGAATCATCGACAGCAGTTCGTCAATATCGATATCGACCATATGATAGTCGAAGCCCACATAGAGGTGGTTCTTGCGCGGTGTAGAGTAAATGGCCGTTAACTGCAGCTTGGCCGCACGGCAAACGAAGCCCATCTCGTCGAGAATCATTTTGCCATCCTTGATGTATAACCCACCCTTCAGGTCTTTCGCTACTTGATTAAATATCTCCACCTCGCGCATATGCGTATTGAGCGCCAAATCTACATCGGTAGGAACCAGGAAGGGATCAGACGCCTTGTCGGCATCATTGTTGATTGGTGATTGCTGATTGGTGATTTCTGATTTTTCGGAGGATTCTGATTTTTCTGAAGACGCGGGAACTTCCTCGGAGCCTTGATCGGCGCTAAACCACGCGAGGAGTTGGTTGGCATCGCAATGGTCGGAGACGATATCGAGTTGTCCTTCGAGAACAGCTTTATGACGGAACCATTTGCCGATATGCCGCACATTGCCTTTGAGATTCAGGTCCGAATTACCCAATTCGATACGTGCATCGGTGATATCCATCTCGCGATTCGAGTATTTGAAGTCGATGGACGGGATAAAGACGGGTTCCGGCAGCCGCTCCGGCATATTCAGTTCGCCGTTTTTCAGGTTGATTTTCAGCCGCGGGTTCCATTTGAGCAATTCGTTTTCGCCTTTGCTGTTATAGCGAGCGGAGGCTTCCAGAGCGAGCGCACCTGTCTTCGCATCCAGTTCTTCGCCCATTTGTGCATTCATCGCACGGGTGTTGAGTTTGGCACTCAGCGCCTTTCCGGCAGTCATCGTGGCACTCAGGTCCGATGCTTTCAAGTCGGCTTTAATATCCTTGAAGAATCCCTCGAGGCCGTCAAAACTCATGTTTGCCTGTGCTTTCTCCAGACCTGTCTCTGACTTGGTGTTATACTCGACGTAAGCTTTGAGGTTCGGCGCATCGATGGCACCGCCCATCGAATCCATCAGTACCTCTATCGGCCGGTCGGACTGCAATGCTACCGCCGCGCAGAGCACCGGGTCATTGGACAGCACATTGCTTGCCTCGAGTTGGATGGTAGAAGCTTTGAGGGCGGCCGTCAATGGCATCGCCATGGTGAAGTCCACCTTATCGGTCTCAAGATCGATACGCGCCCAATTGAGTTTGGGTTTGGACGGTTGCGGGTTCGGCAGATGGATGCGGGCATGCGTGAGGGGCAGTTCAGCCTCCATGCTATCCGTCGCATAGCGTATATCCGTCAAGTTGAGGTCGGCATTGATCCGTCCTTTCTCCAGCCGCATTGCCGTCAGGTCGTCAAGATGTATCCGCGCATCGGCCTTGCCTTTTGCGCGTCCCTTAAGCGTCATGTTCTCGGGGTAGAAAGACGCGAAGTCCGGCAAGTTGGCGTCCAGCGTCAGGTGCATATCCATCAGCATGTTGCCCAAGAGGTCGAAAACCGTACCCTTTGCCGTCACCGCACTCTTCTTGGTTTTCGCTTCGAGTGTGCGAATCGTGACATCGGATTGCTCGCCTTTGTTCATTCGCAGATCTGCTTCGGCGTCCAATTTGACATCACGAAGGGCATATGGAAGCGGTTTGTATTTGCCTTCGCCATCTTTAAGCACTATACGTGCTTGGATATGCGGCATCACGGAATCGGCATAATAGCCTTGGGCTGTCGCCTCGAGTTGAAGCGTTCCGTCCACATCGAGATCCGACAAGGATTTCGTAAAGGCTTGAGGCACGAGCGCCAAGAGGGGTTTGATCTGCCATTTGCCGGTCTCAATCTTGGCATCCAGCGCGATGCTGTCGCCCAAGGTCGCTTCTCCCTCTATACGCAGGTTGAAATCATTGACAGCGAGACGCGCTCCGTCCAAGTCAAAATGCATCGCATCGAGGTTCATCGCCAGAGGCGCAATCAACTCTATATGCAGGCTGTCGGCATAGGTCTCGCCCTTAATATGCGCGCATACGTCCTGCGCATCAAGGCCAATGAGCATATCGTCCCAACTCGCTGCTTTCGCACTCAGTTCAGTGAGCCCGAGCGAAGCATCGATGGTATCTTTGGCATCGACGAAGGTGATGGCACGGGCTGTTATACGCAGACCATCTACGCGTAAGTCGTTGAAAGGCAAGGAGAAAGCGGTGGTGTCCGTGGTGTCGGGCGAGGTGACGAAGACATCAGTGAGGTTGGTCGTTCCGTCCGGCGCGATAAAGAAGTTCACCGAAGCATCATCCAAAATCGCCTCGTGGATGACGAGGTTCTTGTGGTTGACGAACTCCATGACGTCCACCGTAGCCGTGAAACGCGGAGCGGAGACGACGGTATCGTTCTGACTGCCGGCCTTGGGATTGATCAACAGCAGACCATCGGCGCGCAGACCAAAACGCGGGAAGGTAGAGAAAAAGGTGAGATCCACCTCGCCTATCTCGTGTTCGCAGGTGATATACTCTGAAGCCGCTTGCCGCGCGATAGGCGTTAGGCGATCCGGCGTAAAAACGATATATATCGCAATGAGTACTGCGGCTATCAGCACTAACAGCAGCGAACCCAAGGTGATACCGGTGATAATCAATGCGCGTTTCATTGCTTTATTTTTGTAAATGAATGGGTCGTACCGAAATCATCTTTATAGGTCAGCTTTGTACCGGTTAAAACGACTACTTTGTAGGTCTTTGGTATCTCAGCACCGTCATTATTCGTCAGATTGACATAGACGAAATCGCCGTTTGTTTCCAATTTCCACACGTACCATCCGTTACCGTGGTACGCTCCTTGCTCTTCAATGGGGATAAAGAGAAAATCTTCGTATGTACCTTTGCTATCGTCCCATCCCTTATGGTCGTTCATATCCCACTCGTAGCCATATCGGAACACACCCTTTAACCCTGTCGGAGTCGGAGCGATGTCCGCTTGAAAAACCATAAACTTCAAGGTGTCCCCAGACGGAGCTTGCCATCTGCCGACTAAGTCTTCTTTGGCGAAAGAGGAATCATTCTGACAGGACATAAAACCTGCTATTACTGCTAACAGCGCTGCAAAAACCAATACTTTTTTCATTATGCTTTTTCTATTTTGATGTTCACGTTATAACCGTCCATTTCGAGGTTCTCGCCCTGTACATCAGCCTCCAGTTTCAGGCTTTTTGCCAGTACCTGCGAAGCGATATAGTCGCCGCAATGCAGCACGGCGTTATGGATCTCGGGGCGGTCTTCGAGCACAATAGCGATGCGGTCGGTGATTTCCAAGCCGGAGGACTTACGCAGATTCTGAATGCGGTTGATCAGTTCACGGGCGATACCTTCTTCAATCAGTTCGTCCGTCAACTCGATATCCAGCGCAATGGTCAGAATACCATTGTTAGCCACCAACCAGCCCGGCATATCTTCCGTTACGATCTCCACGTCCTCAGGGATAAGAGTGTAAGGTGTATTGTGTAAAGTGTAAGCGCCTTCGGCTTCCATCTGCGCAATCTGGTCTTGGGTCATGGAGGCGATTTCTGCCGCTACGGCCTTCATATTTGCGCCTACTTTCTTACCAAGCACTTTAAACTGCGGTTTGATTTTCTTGACGAGTCTGATCTCCGATTGCTCTGCCGGCACGATAACGAGTTCTTTGACATTCACCTCGCTCTTGATAAGATCCGCGACGTGAAGGAGCGCATCGGTTGTCTCTTGATCCGGCGTAGGAATAACGGCTTTCTGCAGCGGTTGGCGCACATTCTTCTCTGCCCGCTTGCGGAGCGAGAGAATCATAGACGTTGCCTGTTGCGCGAGGTACATCTGACGCTCGAGATTGGTATCTATCAACGCCTCGTCGGCTTTCGGCCACTCACTCAGGTGCACACTCTCACCGCACAAGTCGCGGTAAAGACGATCGGCATAGAACGGTGCGTTCGGCGCCATGAGTTGGGCAACGGTCTTGAGACAAGTATAGAGCGTAGTGTACGCCGCTTGCTTGTCGGCATTCATCTCGCCGCCCCAGAAACGCTTGCGATTCAGACGCACGTACCAGTTGGAGAGATCATCCTGTACGAAGTCCGATATCGCACGTCCGGCTTTGGTGGGTTCGTAGGTCTCATAGGACTCGGTGACGTCCTTGACGAGCGAGTTGAGTTTGGAGAGAATCCATAAGTCAATTTCGGCGTAACCTTGGCCTGACGTTGGCTTTGACTGTCGGTTGACCGTCGGTTGACCGTCGGTGTTGGCAGCAAATTGCCAGTTGTCCACGTTTGCGTAGAGGGCAAAGAATCCGTAAGTGTTGTAGAGCGTTCCAAAGAACTTGCGGCGGATTTCATCGACACCTTCTGGATCGAATTTGAGGTTCTCCCATGGCGAAGAGTTCGTCAGCATGTACCAGCGTACCGCATCGGCGCCGTAGGTATTCAGTGCTCCGAAGGGATCGACGGCATTGCCGAGACGTTTGGACATCTTATTGCCGTTCTTGTCGAGTACCAGACCGTTGGAAATAACGTTTTTGTAGGCTACAGTGCCTTCTATCATCGTGTGGATCGCGTGGAGCGTGAAGAACCATCCGCGAGTCTGGTCCACTCCTTCGGAGATAAAGTCCGCCGTGCGCGGCAGGTCTGCGTTCTCGAACGGGTAGTGGTTCTGTGCGTACGGCATGGCACCCGAATCGAACCATACATCAATGAGGTCGAGTTCGCGCTTCATGGGTTTGCCGCTCGGCGAAACGAGGACTATCGCGTCCACATACGGACGATGCAGGTCAATCACCGACGGATCGTAGTTCGCTTTGCTGTAATCGCCCACAACATGCTTCGGCCAGGGGTTGGCTTTCATGAAACCGGCCTTCACGGACTTCTCTATCTCTGCGAACAGCTCTGCAATCGAACCAATACATATCTCTTCGCTGCCATCTTCCGTGCGCCAGATAGGCAAGGGTGTTCCCCAGTAACGCGAACGGGAGAGGTTCCAATCATTGAGGTTTTCGAGCCATTTGCCGAAACGGCCTGTGCCGGTAGATTCCGGTTGCCAATTGATAGTTTGGTTGAGGGCTATCATCTGCTCGCGGGCTTTGGTAGATTGAATGAACCAACTATCCAAGGGATAGTAGAGCACTGGTTTGTCCGTACGCCAGCAGTGCGGATAGGTATGCACATGCTTCTCGCTCTTGAGCAAACGGCCATCGGCTTTCATCTCCAGACAGAGGTGCAAGTCCAGACTCTCAGCCTTGGCTGCAGCAACTTCGTCGTATTTGCCGTCCACGGTGAATTGCGGGTCATAGGCGTTCTTTACCCAACGACCGGCGTACTTGCCGTATAGTTCGGTATTGACATTATTCTTTACCCACTCAGGGTCCAAGTCTTCGAGTTTCCAGTACTTGCCGGTGAAGTCCACCATGGGTCGCGGACCGAAGTTCTTAGTCTGCATATAGAGTCCCGGCACACCGGCGGCGTCCGCTACTTTCTTATCGTCCGCACCGAAGGTAGGCGCGATATGCACGATACCCGTTCCATCTTCAGTTGTAACATAATCACCGGGGATGACGCGATAGGCTCCCGATCCCGGATTGACCCACGGGAAGAGCGGTTCGTATTCGAGCCCTACCAAGTCCGTTCCTTTATAGCGCGCTACTACCTCTGCGTTCTCGAAATATGCCGACAGACGCGCCTCCGCCAAGATGATATGTTCGCCCGACTCAAGCGCAATCTCCACATAGTCGATCTTCGGTCCTACGCAGAGGGCGGTATTCGAAGGGAGCGTCCACGGCGTGGTGGTCCAAGCGATGATATAGCGACCATCCTTGAGATGGAACTTAGCGGTGCAAGTAAGGTCCTTCACATCGCGATAGCAACCGGGTTGGTTGAGTTCGTGCGAGGAAAGGCCTGTTCCCGCCGCAGGCGAGTACGGTTGGATAGTATAGCCTTTGTACAAATAGCCTTTCTTATAGAGTTCCTTAAGCAGGTACCACAGGGTCTCGATATACTTGTTATCGTAGGTGATATACGGGTTGTCGAGGTCCACCCAGTAACCCATCTGCTTGGTGAGGTTGGTCCATTCCGCCGTATATTTCATTACCTCGCGGCGACAAGCGGCGTTGTATTCATCCACAGATATCTTTTTTCCGATATCCTCTTTGGTGATGCCGAGCATTTTCTCTACGCCCAGTTCGACGGGCAGACCGTGGGTGTCCCAGCCGGCCTTACGGCGCACCTGAAAGCCCTGCATAGTCTTGAAACGGCAGAAGGTATCTTTGATGGTACGCGCCATGACATGGTGAATACCCGGCATACCGTTCGCCGAAGGCGGTCCTTCGAAAAACAAGAACTGCGGGTGTCCCTCGCGGGTTGAGATACTCTTACCAAATAAATCCTCCGACTCCCACTGCGCCAACACTTCGCGACTCAACTCGGGGAGATTCAACTGCTTATATTCCTTAAATTGCTTCATTATAGGATGTATGATTGATTATTCATGATTAATTTCCGGCGCTACCTTACGTAGCCAATTTTCGGGCATTGCCAAGCGGTTCGGTCCGCAACTGTTGCCGTAGGCATTGCGTTTGAATTGCCCATTCTCCTCTTTACGCTCCTGTCCGTCGATGAATTTCGTCACCAGATAGAGATACAGGCGCTGCCAATCGGCTACCAGGTTCTCGGCCTGCGAGCACGAATAGGAGGTCAGGAAATGTTTCGCATCCTCTTCGCTCATCGCCGCAGCCTCTGCATCGACTCCGGCAATCTGGGTGTTGAACTTATCGTCCCATATCTGCTGCATCTCGCGGATATGCGGGTACATGCGGCTGTACTTGGTGTAGGCCCAGTTGGCTACGAGGTTAAAGGTCCACCAAGCGCTGGTGGGCGAGAAGGTATAACTGTCACCATTGCCTTCGGCAAAGCACTCCGGCACATGATTGAGGCAACTGTACATCGGCGCGTAGCACGAGCAAGCCGCATCGTCCACGCCGAACCAGAAAATACCGTATTTGTTCCAGGAGCGCATCTGGCCTACGAACGACCATGCGGTCTGCTGGGTAGCTATCGGACGCTCGTACCAGTACTGCGTCACTTTCGTGGTGTCCTGTTCGTCTTTGAGTTTGAAACCCAGACCGCCGAAACGCAGTTTGCTATTCCACGGACCTGCATCGGTGCCTTGAGTGATATCCATCGGCGTATCTTTGTACTCATCGCGCATACACTCCTTCAGATCCTGCGCACTCACTTTCTTATTCGGGATAATCCACAAGGGCATATGTTTGCCTTCGTACTGACCGCCCGTCTCGCGGAAGGTCTTACCGGTCACATAGTCCAGATACGGATCCATCTCGTCCGAGAAATGACGGAAGAACGACCATACGCGCGCTTCGCAGGCGTACAGACCGCTGAAGTCGAAGGGGTTATAGGCCGCTTGGAACGAGAAGTCTTTGTCGGCACCGGTGAAGTACTCTTTCTCGCGCGCGAAAGCAATGAGGTCTTTATCCCACATCCAATCGCCTTTGCAGACACAGTTGAGCTTCTTCTGCAGACGCTTCTCTTCCTTGGTCAGTTTATGCTTCTCGTTCACCGGAAGCGTGGTGATACGCGCCTGATTGGCGTGGCCACTGATGGCGTTATCCGGAATACGGACTGCTACCCAGTTGGCACCTTTTTTCCCGGGCCCCTTGCCGATTAGGTCCATGATCCATACTTCGTTGGGGTCACCGAACGAGAAGGACTCACCTTCCGACGCATAGCCATATTCGTTGACGAGCGTGATGAACCATTCGATGGCTTCGCGGGCGGTCTTACTGCGCTCCAATGCGATATAAATCAGACTGCCATAGTCGATTCCCACGGTGTCCCAAAGCGCTTCGCGTCCGCCCCATGTGGTCTCGCCAATCGTCACTTGGTTCTCATTCATGTTTCCTACTACGGTATAGGTATGCGCCACTTGCGGTATCTGACCTTGCGGACGCCCCGTATCCCAATCTTTCACTTCCCGCATCGCACCTTCGGGCCAGTCTTGCGCCGGAGCAAAATGCAGAAAACCGAACATACCGTACGAGTCGGCCGCGTACGAAACCATCGTACTGCCGTCCACCGACGCGTCTTTACCTACCAGGAAATTGGTACATGCGAAAGCTGCTATCGGCAGCAACATCGCCATTATCAATAAACTCTTTTTCATAATTTCATTCTTTTATCCCGTTTTTTCAGGGCTATTTCATAGGCTTTGCGATAATACTTGAAGAAATGCTTCCAATCCGCCTTCTTGGCTGTCGCGGCCGCACATTTGCGCAATTCGGCTTTCTCTTCTTTCGACAAACGATCGAAACGCAGGAGGGTATCCGCTATTTCTTCCGCTACCTGGTTGAAATTACTGTCATTACGCTCGATCACGACTACGCCGTTCGGTTGTTTCTGCCGCGATGCCCATTCGCCAAAACCCGCCAGGCTGGTGGTAATGGTGGGCACATGGAACGCGCAACTCTCCAAAGGCGTATAGCCCCAAGGCTCGTAATAACTCGGGAAGACCGTGATATCCAAGCCCATCAGCAGGTCGTAATAGGTCTTGCCGAACAGCGGATCATGGCCATCCAGGTAATAAGGCACAAACACCGCACTCACTTTACCTTTACGCGCCGGGGCGCGATCGAGATACGGGATCATCACAAACGCTACCACCTCGCGTTCGGGTTGGTCGCTATGATAAATCTTCTGTGCTAACCTATCCAGCGCTTCTGCGAAGACGTCTATTCCTTTGTTTTTCATCTCCAGTCGCCCGGAAATACCAACCAACAAAGCATTTTGCGGTACTACCCCTCCTAATAATTCTCCCGCCACGGCACGTAGCGCCTCCCGGGACTCCTTGCGTTTCATCTCAAAGTCCTTCGTCTTCGGCACAAACTTCGACTCAAAACCATTCGGCGTCTCAATATCCACTTTCTTGTCCAGGAGTTGCTCGCACTCGCGGGCGGTTATGTAACTGACGGTCGTGAAGCAGTCTGCCCAATGCGCCGCCTGTTTCTCCACCGAGTGCTTGCTGACCATATTCAGTTCCGCCGCCATCTGGTCGCCGTTATAGGCACGGAAATAATCGTAGAGGGGTTTACCGTTACCGGCAATCGAGCGTCCGATACCTGTTGCGTGCGTGGTGAAGAGCGTAGCAATCTTCGGACAATGGTCGCGCAGATAGAAGATGGAAAAAGCCGTTTGCCACTCGTTGGCGTGAGCGCAGAAATTCGGAAGATTCTGAGTATTCCGAGTAGTCTGATTATTCAGATGATGGTAGAGACTCTCCATCACCATACCGGCGGCATAGCCGAAGAGGCAACTCTCGTCGTAGTCGCCGTAGGCCGCGTGACTCTGGACATGGAATAAGTTCCAAGCCCAGCCATAGATGGCATCCTTACGCTCCCATAAGGCATCGAACTTCAACAGAATCGCAATCGGTTTGCCCGGCACATCCCATCGCCCGATACGCACCGGTATCTCGGCCGGCGCTTTCCATCCCTTCAACAATCCTTTCTCTTCGCGAAAATAGATATCGCTGTGCGCTCCGAAATCGGGTCCGAAGAAGAACACCTTATCCGGGTGCTCGGCTTGCATGCTCGCTGCGCGCGTACTCAACACGGCGTAGATACCTCCTACGCGGTTACATACTTCCCATGAGGTCTCAAAAATATAATCCGGTTGGTTCATTTTGGTTCCGCATCTGCGGCTATTTTAGTTACATTTTTCAATTCGTTCAACTTGGTAGGCTTAGTGACAAACTTATTGTTATCCGATCCCACAAACGGCATATGCCATACGCCTTCGGCATTCGCCCAATAGATACGGCTGTCCTTGGTATCCAGCGTCATCGCCGCGCAGGGCATATCGTCTATCTGTACCTTATACGCACCGTCGATATTGGCCACCCACAGTCCGTTGGCGCGGTAGTAGATTTTGCGATTAGCGATCTTAAAGCCCTCTATACCGGGGAAGGTTGCTGCCAAATCCGCCAAGCGGAAGGTGCTGTCGTTATACCACTGCTCCACGTCTTGCTCTATATCCAGCAGTTCACTGTCCGTCGTCGGCTTGTACCCCTCAGCGCGCTCGCCGAAGATACGCTGACGATAATCTGCTTCTGCCGTACGGAAGAGCACCGAATTGGTCTGCAGATTCTCGATATAGAACGCGCGGGTGATGTCTATCGACTCATCATTGACCGAGAGACGCAAGGTCACGTGCGCCGAGTCATTCGGATGAACGAAATAGCACTTGAGCGTCCCGTCCTTTACACTCACAATCGAGTCCTCCACGATCCATTCGTATGCCAACTTGTAGTTGTAGGGGTTATACACATTGGCCGTGAAGGTATAGTCCTTGTAAATCACAAAGGAGGTGTCGGAAGCGGAGAACGAAGGAACGGTATCATACACCGTGATATCCTCCGATGCACGCCAGGACTTGTTGTTATCCACCGTCAGCGTGACATGGTACGTGCCGGGTTGTTTAAACACATGCGTCGGCGATTTGCTCGCCGCCGTGGCACCGTCACCGAACGACCATTGCCAATCCTCGCCGGAGTCGGAGTGGTTATAGAACGTCACCGTCTCGCCGGCCTTGGGAGACGATGGAGAATAGGTGAAAGACACACTATTCTTCTTGCACGCTATCAGCGCGCAGCAAACCATCAATAATATCGCTGTTTTTCTCATATTCATCGTTGGCATTCAACCAATATATCTCGTTATCGCGTCTAAACCACGTCAACTGGCGTTTGGCATAATGACGCGAGTTCTGTTGTATCAATTCTATTGCCCGGTCAAGATCATACTCCCCGTCCAAATAGGCGAACAATTCCTTGTATCCCACCGTTTGCAGACTGTTCAGTGCGCGTTTCGGATAGACCGCTTTCGCCTCCTCCAACAATCCCGCCGCCATCATCTGCTTCACGCGTTCGTCTATGCGCGCGTATAGTTCTGCGCGAGGACGATTCAGACCTATCTTAACGATACGGAACGGACGCTCTTTGGCGATATGGGAGCGCAAAGCGCTGTAGGGTTTTCCGGTCACGCGGCAGAGCTCTACGCAATGCGCCAATCGCGCCGGGTTTTGCTGATCCACTTCGCCCCAATACGCCGGATCCAAACGCTGCACTTCGCTTTGCAACCACGCAAGACCTTTGGTCTCGTACTCGCGCTGCACCTCCGCGCGTACATGAGGAGGTACGGAAGGCAGATCGTCCAAGCCTTTGCACACAGCATCGGCGTATAACATCGACCCACCGGTCATGACCACCACCTCGTGTTTCGCGAAGAGGGTGTCCAACAGTTTCAACGCATCCCGTTCGTATTGCCCGGCGTTATAATCCTCGTCTATCGACCGCTCGCCTATGAAATAATGCTTCACGCGCCGTTGCTCTTCCGCCGTCGGAGCTGCGGTACCAATCGGTATCTCGCGATAGATCTGGCGGCTGTCGCAACTGACAATCGGGCAACCGTACCGCTGAGCCACGCGCAGCGCCAGTTCGGTCTTTCCGACGCCCGTCGGTCCCACTATGAGCAGAAGAGTTTTCACGCTAGGCGTTAAAACATCGTGCCGTCGTCAAAGCTGAGGTCTTGGAATCCCTCCATGTCGATGTCTCCCAAGTCATATTCATCCTTGAACTCGTCATCGAACATAAAATCATCGTCTCCGCCTTTGCCGCCAATGCCGGCCAACGGATCGTCGCTTTTTAACTGCTTCGGCGCTTTGCCCTTGGATTCCACGCACTCTACGCCGTTCATACTGCCCGGCTTAATCTCCTTGAGACTACCGAAGAAATAACGCTCGAACATCGGATCGAAGATATAGATCAGGCGTTGCCCCACTTCTTCAATCAGGTCACTGAGGCGCGTGTCGTTCATCACCATGTTGTCGTACTCGAAGTTCGAATCCATCTCCACGAGCGTCACCTCCTGCCCCTTCTCCCATTCATCGTTGCACAGGAAGAACGACGTCATCTGGTCGTCGGGATAACCTACACTCTTCAGAATCGCTTCGTGCAACTGCAAGAAGGTTGCATCGGCGTCTGCCTCAAACACGCGGCGGAAAGCAGGATCACCTTCCTCACACGAAAATGTAAATCGGTATATCATAACTTTTTGAATTTATTCAAAACCGGGCGCAAAGGTACAAAAAAAATCCGATATATGCAAATATAAAAACACAACAATTTGCATATATATACAAAGTATATATATTCTCTTTACGGAAAAGATTATTCTTCCTGCATTTGCATATGCAAACTGCGTCGGGAGAGCAAAAGAATGATGACAGCCGTGATAGCAGAGAGGGTGTCACTCGTCGGAATTGCCCACCAAACGCCATCGATAGGTTCTGCAAAAAGCGTCGGCATCCAGAGCACAAGCGGTATCAGATAGAGCACTTGGCGCGTAAGGCTTAAGAAGATAGCCTTCCCGGCTCTGCCGATCGAGGTAAAGAGGTTTCCCGTGACCATTTGGAAACCGATGATGAGCATGGAAGAGCAGATGATCCGCATGGGCTTGATGGTCTGCGCTACGAGTACAGGGTCATGGGTGAACATACGCGTGACTATTTCCGGACAAAACTCACCCAAAAAGAAGACGATGCCCATAACCCCGGTAGCGTACAATGCGGTAAGATAAAACGATTGCAACATGCGGTCGTATTTCTTTGCGCCGTAGTTGTATCCGGCTATCGGTTGCATACCCTGATTGAGTCCCATCACCATCATCGCAAAAACGAAGGTCAAACGGTTGATCACCCCATATGATGCGATTGCCATATCGCCTCCGAAATGCTTTAATTGGTTATTGATAATGATGACCACAAAACAGTGGGCAATATTATACAAAAACGGAGACATTCCGATAGCCAAAGCGCGGAAAGTTATCTCCTTATTGAGTCGCCAAATTCCCCGATGAAATCGAACTAATTCGTTCTTATTCATGAATTTTGTAAACTGCCATACGACCGCTATTCCTTGACTGATGACGGTAGCTAAAGCAGCGCCTCGAACTCCCATTTCCATGCCAAAAATGAAGAGCGGATCGAGGATGATATTGACCACCACTGCGACGATTGTTGCCGTCATCGAAAAACGCGGATGGCCGGCCGAACGAAGCATCGCATTGAGGCCGAAATAGATATGCGTAAGGATGTTTCCGTAGAGGATAATCTCCATGTATTCGTGCGCATAGACGATGGTGTCTGCGCTCGCACCGAACGCATATAAAATAGGGTCTAACCAGATGAGTCCCACCGCCATGACGATGGCAGAAAGGAGCACGTTCATCACAATGACATTGCCCAAAACACGGTTTGCCTTCTCATAGTCTTTCTGACCCAAATAGATAGCCAAGAGTGAAGAAGCGCCCACGCCGACCAAGCTACCGAATGCAGCGCATATATCCATGAATGGTTTGGCTACCGTGAGCGCACCCAAGGCTAACGCACCACAACCGTGACCGATATAGATCGAATCGACGATGTTATACAGCGAGGTAGCCGTCATCGCGATGATGGCAGGCATAGCATACTGGAAAAGCAGTTTGTTTACCGGTGCTGTACCGAGTTCTGCAGTGCGGGACATAGGTTATCGAAGTTTCGCCGCGATGGATTCAAAAGCCGCAGCGGCAGGATGGCCTATTTGCAGGGCAATAGGAGTACCTTCGTCTCCGCCTTCGCGGATAGATTGAACGAGCGGGATCTGGCCCAAGAGCGGGATGTTCAGTTCGGCCGCCAATGCTTTACCGCCGTCTTTACCGAAGATATAATATCTGTTTTCCGGCAGTTCGGCAGGCGTGAACCACGCCATGTTCTCAATCAGGCCGAGAATAGGAACATTCACCTTCTCGTTGCGGAACATCTCCACGCCTTTACGGGCATCGACAAGGGCCACAGGTTGAGGGGTCGTGACGACGATGACACCGGTCAATTGTACCGATGAAATCAGGGTTAAATGAATATCGCTCGTGCCGGGCGGAAGGTCTATCAGGAAATAATCGAGTTCGCCCCAATGGGCATCGTCAATGAGTTGTTTGATGGCATTGGAAGCCATGCCTCCACGCCAGATGACAGCCTGCCCGGGATCGACAAAGAAACCGATGGAGAGCATCTTCACACCATACTGCTCGATTGGTTCGATGAGGGTGCGGCCGTCTTCTTCAACCGAGAAAGGCCGACAATCCTCGGTATGGAACATCTTCGGCATCGAAGGTCCGTGAATATCCGCATCGAGCAATCCGACGCGATAACCCTGCTGCGCCAATGCCACCGCCAGATTCGCCGTCACCGTGGATTTCCCTACTCCGCCCTTACCGCTATGAATGGCGATGACATGCGAAGCATGTATTGGAGATTGATGATTGGAAATTGGAGATTGGATATTCTGCTTAACGAACTTCGTATGAATATGCGGCACGATATTCGGGTCAATATAGGTACGCAACGCCGTCTCCGCAGCTTTGACCACGGATTTGAGGAAGGGATCATTATCCTTTTGAAAGATAAGCGAGAACGAGATCTCGAAACCCGATATACGAATATCGTCTTCGAGCATCCCGCTCTCTATCAAATCTTTACCTGTCCCCGGATAGCGCACATGGCGCAGGGCTTCTATGACTTGTTGAGGATACAAATCAGAGCTGAGGACCGGCAGCTACAAGTGCCTTACCAGCCTCGTTAGAGGTGTACTTATCAAAGTTCTTGATGAAGCGGGCAGCGAGGTCTTTCGCCTTTATTTCCCACTCAGCAGCGTCCTTATAAGTGTCGCGCGGATCAAGGATAGCAGGATCTACACCCGGCAGAGCGGTCGGAACCTCGAAGTTGAAGAACGGAATCTTCTTCGTCGGAGCCGTCAGGATGTCGCCACCGAGGATAGCGTCGATGATACCGCGGGTGTCGCGAATCGAGATACGCTTGCCCGTACCGTTCCAACCGGTATTCACGAGGTATGCCTTCGCGCCGGATTTCTCCATCTTCTTTACGAGCTCCTCTGCGTATTTCGTCGGATGGAGCTCCAAGAAGGCCTGACCAAAGCAAGCGGAGAAAGTAGGAGTCGGCTCGGTGATACCGCGCTCGGTACCTGCGAGTTTTGCGGTAAAACCGGAGAGGAAGTAATACTTCGTCTGTTCCGGAGTCAGGATGGATACCGGAGGCAGTACGCCGAAGGCGTCCGCACTCAGGAAGATAACGTTCTTTGCTGCCGGACCTGCAGAGATCGGGCGAACGATCTTCTCGATATGGTTGATCGGATACGATACGCGGGTGTTCTCCGTTACGCTCTTGTCCGCGAAATCAATCTTGCCATTCTCGTCCACGGTAACATTCTCCAGAAGTGCGTTACGACGGATTGCTGCGTAGATGTCCGGCTCGGACTCTTTGTCGAGGTTGATAACCTTTGCATAGCAACCGCCTTCGAAGTTGAACACACCCTGATCGTCCCATCCGTGCTCGTCGTCACCGATAAGCAGACGTTTCGGGTCGGTGGACAGAGTGGTCTTACCGGTACCGGAGAGACCGAAGAAGATAGCGGTGTTCTTGCCTTCCATGTCGGTGTTTGCCGAGCAGTGCATGGATGCGATACCCTTCAGCGGCAGGTAGTAGTTCATCATCGAGAACATACCTTTCTTCATCTCACCGCCATACCAGGTGTTGAGGATAACCTGCTCACGGCTCGTGGTGTTGAAAGCCACGCAAGTCTCAGAGTTCAAACCGAGCTCTTTGAAGTTCTCTACCTTCGCGAGGGAAGCGTTGTAGATAACAAAGTCCGGCTCGAAGTTAGCGAGCTCTTCCTCGCTCGGCTGGATGAACATGTTCTTCACAAAGTGAGCCTGCCAAGCTACCTCTACGATGAAGCGAACAGCCATGCGGGTGTCTTTGTTTGCACCGCAGAAAGCGTCCACTACATACAGGTTCTTGCCGCTGAGCTCTTTGATAGCCAGCTCTTTTACTTTTGCCCAAACGTCCTCGGACATCGGGTGGTTATCGTTCTTGTAGCCCTCGGAGGTCCACCAAACTGTGTCCTTCGAGTTCTCATCCATCACGATGTATTTGTCCTTAGGCGAACGGCCGGTATAGATACCGGTCATGACGTTCACTGCGTTCAGCTCGGTGTTCTGACCTTTTGCGAAGCCTGTGAGCTCCGGCTTGGTCTCCTCCGCGAACAGATACTCGTACGACGGATTGTGCGCAATTACGGTAGCACCCGTAATGCCATACTTGGTAAGATCTAATTCTTTCATTGTAGTATAATATTTTGAAATTTTACGTTGTTCGTTACTAAACCGGCTACAAAAGTACTACATTTTTTGCAATTGTGCAAGGGAGAAACGTATTTTTTAAGAAATTTTCTTAAAATTGCCCTCATTATTTGCCAAATTCAATATTTTATTGTACCTTTGCACCCCAAATTGCGAATAATGCGATACGACAAAGAGGACATACAAGCGGCATTGCGGGTGTTACGCGAGGGCGGTATCATCGTCTATCCTACGGATACGGTCTGGGGATTAGGATGCGACGCGACGGATGCCGAAGCCGTGAAGCGACTCTATGCACTCAAGGAACGCGAGGAATCGAAATCGATGCTCGTGCTGTTGGACAGTCCGGCCAAACTGAACTACTATGTGACAGATGTGCCGGAAGCCGCTTGGGCGTTGTTGGAGGCCTCTGATTATTCGGAAAACTCAGATTATTCCGAATTCTCCGATCAAAAGCCCTTAACCATCATCTATCCAGGGGCGCGAAATATAGCCGCGAACCTGATTGCGGAAGATGGGAGTATTGGTATTCGCATTACGCACGAGCCGTTCAGTAAAGCGCTCTGCGAGCAATTACGACATCCCTTGGTATCCACCTCGGCGAACATTAGCGGGCATCCCACGGCGCGGTTCTTTCGCGAGATAGAGCAGGCGGTATTGGATCGCGCAGACTACGTCTGCCGGTATCGGAGAGAAGATGACGTGCCGTGCGAACCGAGCAGTATCATCCAAGTGAACACAGACGGTACGTTCCGTATTATTCGTGAATGAAAAATGAGAATGGAAGAATGAACCTACGACGCAAACAACAATTGATATATCTGATAGCAGACCTCATTAGTAGCGAACTGGTATGGATATGCTTCCTGGCCTTCCGATGGATGGTATATGACGGCCGTACGGTACTGTTAGACGACGTGCTGATACCGGCCTTCAGTTTCTGGTTGCCGATGTTGGTGTATCCGGTGATTTGTTTGGTGATATACTACCTCTCGGGATATTACCTACGGCCGTTCCAAAAACCGCTCTGGCGCGAGTTTTTACGCACGTTCGGTTCGGCCATCATCATCTCCATCATCTTCTTTTTCATCATCATCATTGATGACCCGACGGAGTATTACTCGCGTTATCTCGTTTCGTTGGCCGTGCTTTTCGGCATGCAGTTTGTGCTGAGTTATATCCCGCGTCTGACGATCACCCTGCTCTCTCGTCGCCGCGGTATCCTACGCACAAAGACCGTCCACTCTATGGAGGAGGCGCGCCAACTCATACCGGGCGAGCAGGACGAGGTGATTATTGACTTGCCCAAAGGATATACCGACAGCCAGCTATACCAACTCATCGCCCAACTCTACCCGCTCTCCTGCGAGATCAGTATGGTCCCGCGCGTATATGATATGCTCACCGGTGCAGCGCGTATCGGTCACTTGGACCACCCGTCGCTCATCCGCATCACCGAGCAGACGATGACCGACTCGGAGTTGTGTATCAAGCGTGCGTTCGACGTGGTGGTTTCCGCCACGGGCATGGTGTTGCTCTCGCCGCTTTTAGGATTGATTGCGCTGCAGGTGAAGATTTCCTCCAAAGGACCGGTTTTCTACTCACAGCAACGCGTCGGATTATACGGCATCCCGTTCCATATCTTTAAGTTCCGCACGATGATTGACCATGCAGAGAATGGTACGCCGCACCTGACGCTTGACAACGATCCGCGTATCACGAAAATAGGCAAATGGTTGCGCAAATACCGCTTGGACGAACTGCCGCAATTATGGAACATTCTGCGTGGCGACATGTCAATTGTGGGTCCGCGACCGGAAAGACCGTATTTCATTGCGAAAATCATGGATGAGGCACCGTATTACTGCCTCATCTATAAGGTGCGTCCGGGTCTGACCAGTTGGGGTCCTATCCGCGTGGGATACACCGACACGATGGAGAAGATGATCGAGCGACTGAATGCCGACGTGGTCTATGTGGAGAACATGTCGTTACTGCTCGATATGAAAATCATGTTCTTTACGATAAGCGTTATTCTTCATGGAAAAGGAAAATAAACTCACATACGACGAAGCCATACAGCGCGCGGAATCGATCATCGCGCACTTGGAACAGGCTGAAGCCCTAAGTATGGACGAGTATAAGCGTTCCGCCAAAGAAGCGGCAGAATTGCTGCAATACTGCAAATCACTCCTCGCTGAAATGCACGAGGACGTGGCGGTATGAATTGAAAATCTTCGACTTGGATACGAAGCCTAAGTAACGGCGCTCGCTATCCACAACCGGCAGGTTCCACGCACCGGTATCTTCAAATATCTCCATCACTTTCTCCATCGGCAGATCGTACCGCAACACCGCGGGTGGAGAAGTCATGAGTTGCTCCACCGTAAAGCGCTTGTACAGCCGCGGTTGGAACATGATGTTTCGCACCTCATCCAGCAACAAGATGCCGCGCAGATGACCTTTCTTGTCAATCACAGGGAAGATATTACGCTTGCTTTCGCTGATCACTTTGACTAACTCGCCTAAGGTCATCTCCGGGAGTACCGTCACAAAATCCGTCTCGAGCACACTGTCCATCTTCAGCAGCGTCAGCACGTTGCGGTCTTTGTTATGCGTAAGCAGCTCGCCTTTCTGCGCCAGACGCATCGCGTACAACGAATGCGGCTCAAAGAGCATGATTGTCAGATACGAGATGACGCTCACGATCATCAGGGGCATGAAGAGGTGATAGCCGCCGGTCAGTTCGGCAATAAGGAAGATACCGGTCAGCGGCGCGTGCATCACGCCCGACATCAGGCCGGCCATACCCACCAGCGCAAAACTGGTCTCCGGCACCATCAGTCCGCAGATATTCATAATACGCGCGGTGACAAAACCGACGATTGCACCCATGAAGAGCGAGGGCGCAAAGATTCCTCCGACACCGCCACCGCCGTTGGTTGCTACCGAGGCCACTATCTTTAACAAGATGATCGCGATGAAATAGACAAGCAGCAACAGTTGCGTATTCAGCGTTGAGAGGCCCGCATAGAAATCCGTAGGAATGAGGTATTTCTCAAACGGACTGTTATGCAGCGCACTGAGGTTATCGCCATTGATGAGTTGGTGAATGACATCGTAGCCCTCACCATAGAGCGGCGGGAAAAGGAAGATGAGCAAACTCAACGTCAGGCCGCCTACCACGATCTTCAGTCCCGTTGAGTGCACATTATGCTTCATCCACTGCTCAAGGGTGTTCATGCCTCGCGTGAAATAGAGACTGACCAAACCGCATATCGCGCCTAAAATCAGATACCACGGAATACGGGCAACTGCAAACACCTCGATATACTTGAGCGGGAACATCGGTTGCGTACCGGTCAGGATATACGAGAGGGCGGTTGCCGTAACGGAGGAGATAAGCAAAGGCGCAACGGACGTCATCGTCAAGTCCATCATCAGTACTTCGAGCGTGAAGACAAGTCCCGCTATCGGGGCTTTGAAGATTCCGCCTATCGCACCGGCAGCGCCGCAGCCGATCATGAGCATCATCGTCTTCTGGTCGAGACGGAAAGCCTTCGCGAGGTTGGAACCGATAGCAGCACCGGTGAGCACGATAGGTGCCTCCGCACCGACGGATCCACCGAAACCGATCGTTAGACCTGAACCGACAATGGATGACCACATGTTATGCGCCTTGATGATCGACTTGCGCTGCGAGATAGCGTAGAGAATCTTCGTGATACCATGCGAGATATCGTCCCGCACGACATACTTGACGAAAAGCGCCGCAAGCGTGATGCCGATGATCGGCGTGATGAGGTACCACCAGGTATGACCATTTCCGATCAGTTGCTCTTCTACAATCCATTGGATGAGATGGATGAACGACTTCAGCAAAGCCGCAGCGGCAGCCGAGAAAGCACCTACGAAGAAGGAGAGCAGGAGCACTAAGTGCTTCTCGCTCATGTGACGCTCGCGCCACTCAATCATCCTATCGTAGAATGCAGCCATCAGTATTCAGTTATCAGTATTCAGTTATCCGTTATCCCAACCGATACCTTTGTATTTGTCGAGGTCCCATTCCTCCTCTACCTCATTGAGGTAAATCGTACCCTCTTCTTCCTCTGAATCCTGAAGGCTGACTTCTGACGGCTCCACTACCGTCACATCGATCGGGGCATGGGATATCTCGATGACTTGGTTCTGCTCCTTGTTCAGTTCGGTCCAAAGCGCATCTTTGAGCGCCTCGATACCTTCGCCGGCCACCGACGAGATGGGCAGCACTTCGATACCGAGTTTCTTGCTTAGTTTCGCGTAGTTGACGGCCGGCAGTTGCTTACCTTCGTCATCTACGCGCGGCAGGTCTGTCTTTGTGACCGCCAGGATACGCGCCTTGGTGAGCAGTTCGGGATTATACTGCTCCAACTCGCGCAACAGGATGTTATACTCCGCTTCGATATCGGGCGAAGTAGCCGGCACCATGAAGAGCAACACCGCGTTGCGCTCGATATGTCGCAGGAACCTCAATCCGAGACCTTTGCCTTCACTCGCGCCCTCGATGATACCCGGTATGTCGGCCATGCAGAACGATCGGCCGTCGCGATACGAGACGATACCGAGTTGCGGCGTAAGCGTCGTAAAGGGATAATCGGCTATCTCGGGTTTGGCGGCAGAGACGACGCTGAGCAGCGTGGATTTTCCGGCATTCGGGAACCCCACCAGACCGACATCGGCCAGCACCTTCAGTTGCATAATTACCGTGCGCTCCTGCGCGGGTTCTCCGGGCTGGGCATAACGCGGCGCCTGATTCGTAGCTGTGCGGAAATGCCAGTTGCCCAAGCCTCCGCGACCACCTTTGAGCAACACCACGCGCTCTTTATGCTCCTTCACCTCGCAGATGAACTCACCTGTTACGCCGTCATAGACCACCGTGCCGCAGGGCACTTCGATGATCTTATCCTCGCCGTCTTTACCGAACGAACGACTCTGACCGCCTTTGCCACCGTCAGTCGCCATGATATGCTTCTGGTACTTCAGGTGCAGCAACGTCCAGAGGTTTCGGTTGCCTTCTAAGATAATCGACCCGCCTTTACCGCCATCGCCGCCGTCAGGTCCACCTTTGGGCAGATATTTCGCACGATGAAGGTGCATACAGCCCGCGCCGCCCTTTCCGGAGCGGCAGTAGATCTTGACATAGTCGATGAAGTTAGCGGCCATAATTATCTATGATACGCATAATCTGCAGGAAGACGTCGGCCATCGAGTGGTTTCCGTTCACTGCACAATAATTCCCGTGATGCAGGTAGTAATGGGCGATGGGTTCCGTCTGCTGGTGATAGACGGCGATACGATGACGGATGGTGTTGAGGTTATCATCCGCGCGTCCGCTTACTTTCCCGCGCTCGATGAGGCGTTGGATTAGCAGTTGCTCGTCCACCAAGAGATCGATCATAATGGCCTCCATATTGTATTTATTGAGCAACTTCGTCAACGACTCCGCTTGCGCAACCGTACGGGGATAACCGTCAAAGATCGTACCCTTGCAATCCGCAGGCAGATTCGCAATGTAGTTCTCAATCACACCGTACATCATGTCGTCGGGCACTAAGTTTCCCTTCGAGATGAGCGCTTCTATCTGCTTGCCCAACTCACTGCCCGTAGCTATCTCCGCACGCAGGACATCTCCGGTAGACAGGTGTTGCACACCGTATTTGTTGACGATAAAGGCCGACTGCGTTCCTTTTCCGCTACCCGGCGCACCACTTAAAATGATATTCAGCATACAAAAAAAATAATAAACAGACAAAAAACGAGTCGCCCTATTTGCGGGCAACTCGTTTAAAAGCTACATTGCCTAATTAGAGAGCAAATCTAGCACCCGGTTTGATGCGAACAACCTTGCGAGCCGGAACGTTGATAACGGCGCCGGTGCGCGGGTTTTTAGCTTTGCGAGCTGCCTGCTGTTTGATAGCGATGGAAGCTACACCGATGAGCTGTACGCCTTCGCCCTTCTTAACTGCCTCTACTGCTGCCTCAATAGCTGCGTCGAGAACTTTGCCTGCCAATGCTGCAGATACCTCAGCCTTAGCTGCTGCTGCCTTAATAAGTTCTGATTTGTTCATACCTTTGATTTTTAAAAGTTATTAATAATGTGAACTATTGGTTCCTTATTCGGAATACGCTTGCAAAATTACTAAAAATTCTTTATTCTGCAAATATTTTCGGAAAAAAAATTCACTTTTTTATAAAAAAAACTATATTTTCCTCAAAAATGCACACTTTTTGTGCTGTTTATTCGTGATTTTTTACTAATTTTGTCGCCGTTATGAGAAATATACCTACTGTTACGCGCTACCTGTTAGTAGCCAATTTAGTGATCTTCCTGCTTGCTGTCTTCCTGCAGCGGTATGGCGTGGATTTGAACGACTGGGGCGGATTGCATTATCTCTCCGCATCGACCTTCCATTGGTGGCAACCGGTCACCTATATGTTCCTGCATGCGAACCTGAGTCATATCTTTTTTAACATGTTCGCGGTATGGATGTTCGCGCCGGTCATTGAGCGCGAATGGGGTGCCGGTCGGTTCCTGATTTATTATATTGTGTGCGGTCTTGGCGCAGCAATCGTACAAGAAGCCGTGTGGGCATTGATGCTCTCCAATATGAGCGCGACTTACGATGCTGCAAGTATCGCATATTACAGCGCTATGCTCAACACCATTGGTGCGTCGGGGGCTGTCTTCGGTATCCTTTTCGCCTTCGGATGGCTCTACCCCGATGTACCCATGTATATCATCTTCCTGCCTATCCCTATACGCGCGCGTACGTTCGTTATTATATATGCGCTCATTGAACTCTTTGCCGGCCTTGGTTCGGTAGCCGGTTTGACGGCCGACCATGTAGCGCACTTCGCGCACTTAGGCGGATTGCTCTTCGGTTGGTTGCTCATCCTCTATTGGCGTCATATCAACTGGCGCGAGCCGAAGATCATCGGCTGGTGGCAAGCTCTAATGCAACGCCTTCGCCGCGATTCCGACGATTCCGACGACCGCTTTAAGGACTACCACTACCATCAGCGGCTATAATTTACCACTCAAGAGTTGCGACTACCGGTTTATGATCAGAACCGGTAGTTTCTTGTATGGAACAAGAAGTGGGGATAAGCGATTCGGACGAGAGGATATAGTCGATGCGGAGTCCGATACCGCGGTGCTCACAGGTAGCGCCGTAGCCCAGATGGTTGTATCGCCAAGCGTCGTGCAAGCCTTGACTGATATGCCGGTAGGCATAACTCAGAGCAATGGCATTGAAGTCTCCCGCGACGATAACCGGATACGGGCTTGCTTCTATCTCGCTTCGAATGACCCGTGCCTGGGCATTGCGCAAAGGTGTTGCGCGACGCCATTTGGCTTCAAGACGTTTGGCGGACGCCCGAAGGCCTTCGTAGTTATGTAACGAATCCATCTCCGCTAAATCTTCGGAGGTGAAGCTATACGACTCGAGGTGGTTGTTAATCAGTCGCAATGTGTCGCCTTCCACTACGATGTCGCAACGGTTACTGATGTTTCCCCGCGTCTCATAATGGATACTTTGCTTGTTGATGAGCGGGTAATGCGACCAGACCATTGTGCCGAACTGATGGCGACGGTCGTACACCGAGAAATCCAAATACGAATAGCGGTATTTGCTACCTAGCACGTCCTTTACTTCCTGCAGCGTCAAGAACTGCGGATGCTTGTACACATCGACTTCCTGCAGACATATCACATCCGCATCTTGCGCCATCAGATAGCGCAGAACGTCGTTCTTATCGGGTTTGGCAAAATTGCCCATACGCTCCGTATTCCAAGTGAGCACGGTGAGTCGATGCGAAGTGTCGGGATGGGGTTGATGGCACGACCAAAAGGCTACGCACACCGCCACCAGCACCAGGCCGGCGAGGCACCACAAGACTCTATTTCGCGTACGGGATTTCATCGTTTCGGGACCAAAGTGACTAAGGGGATGATCATCTCTTCCAGCGAGATACCGCCATGTTGGAACGTGTTACGGTAATATTGAGCGTAGTAGTTAAACTGATTCGGGTAAGCGAAGAAATCGCTGCCGGTGCAGAAGGCATAGCTGCTGCTGACATTCGGGCAGGGCAAGCCTACACGCTTGGGTTGCTCTATGGAGAAGACGTTCTTCGAACTGCAATTGAGGGCCTTACCGACCTTATAGCGGATATTCGTGTTGGTGTTCTTATCTGCCACAATCTGCACGGCGTTCTTCACGCGCGTCGTACCATGATCGGTGGTAAGCACTAAGGTAAGTCCCATTTCAGACGCGAGCCTCAGCAGTTCGTATATCGGCGAATGACGGAACCAACTGAGCGTGAGGCTGCGGTAAGCCGCCTCATCGTTCGCCAACTCCCGCATCATCTTACTCTCCGTGCGCGAATGCGAGAGCATGTCGATGAAGTTGAGCACAACGATGTTCAGAGGCGCCTGCGAACTTTTGAGTTGTTGGATGACACGTTCGCAGAAATCACTCTCGTTAACCTTCCAATAATTAAAACTTTCGCGACGGCGATACCGGTCAAAAAGCGTCTGAACGAGTTCTTTCTCGTGCTGGTTTTTACTCTCCTCGTCGCCTTCCTCCACCCAAAGATGCGGAAACATCTCTTGGATTTGCAACGGCAGCAGTCCGGAGAATATCGCGTTGCGGGCATACTGGGTAGCCGTCGGCAGGATAGAAGTATATTGCTCTTCGGCGCGGACAGTATAACACTCACTGACGAGCGGCTGAATGGTCTTCCATTGATCGTAGCGGAAATTATCAATCACACATAGCAGCACTTTCTCGCCCTTATCGAGCAAAGGAAAGACAGAATGCTTCATCAGATCATGGGACATCAGAGGTTTATCACTTCGCGGTGTAGTAGCGTTTATCGCTTCGCGGTTTATAAACCAACTCTCGTAGTTCTTGGCAATCCATTTAGCGAAGGCGGCATTGGCCTGCGTGCGTTGGTCCTCTATAAGCGACCGCATGGCGGAGTTCTCGAGATCGATATCCCATTTGCTAAGCGTGCGCTCAATCGCCTGCCACTCCTCTATCGTACTGGCAGTGTCGATCATATAGGAGATATCTCCCCACTCCTGACGGTAATTCTGCTGTACCTGCTCGCTGACAATTGCCTGCTGATGTACATGTTTCTTCAAGCACAATAGGATCTGGCTGGGGTTGACAGGTTTGATGAGGTAATCGGCAATCTTCTCACCGATAGCCTGCTCCATGATATGTTCCTCTTCGGACTTGGTGATCATCACTACCGGCACTTCGGGGTGCAGGCGCTTCATCTCCTGGAGCGTCTCGAGTCCGGTCATACCCGGCATGTTCTCATCCAGAAAGACAATGGCCGGCACCGATTCCGACAAGCGGTCCAAGGCATCTTCGCCATTCGTGGCAGTCGTCACGTCATAGCCTTTGCCTTTGAGGTAAATGATATACGGTTGCAAGAGATCTATCTCATCGTCAACCCAGAGTATTTGGCTCATAATGTCTCCATTTATTGATTACATTCGTCATATCTTCCGGCCATTGGCTGTCGAAGAACATGCGTTCTCCGGTGCGCGGGTGGGTAAAACCGAGCGTACGCGCATGCAGCACTTGACGCGGACAGAGGGCGAAACAATTCTCTATATATTGGCGGTATTTCTGCGTGCGCAGACCTTTGAGGATCTCGCACCCGCCGTATTTCTCGTCGCAGAAGAGCGGATGGCCGATATGCTTCATGTGCACGCGGATTTGGTGAGTACGACCGGTCTCCAAGCGGCACTCCACGAGCGTGACGTACGGGAATTGTTCAAGTACACGCCAGTGCGTGACAGCCTCTTTGGCCTGCGGACACTCCTCCGGATCCCATACTTTATAAATCGTGCGGTCACGGTTGTCACGCGCGAGAGCGCCTTCGATCGTGCCACTCTGCTCTTTGAACGTGCCCCATACGAGAGCGTTATAGGTGCGCTCCGTCGTATGATCGAAGAACTGCTTGGCAAGATGCGCCTTCGCCTCAGGAGTCTTCGCGATAAGCAACAAACCCGAAGTATCCTTGTCGATACGATGCACAAGACCGATAGAAGGATCGTTGATGTCCAGTTCCTCTCCGAAATGCCATGCAAGTGCATGCAAGAGCGTGTGCACATAGTTGCCATGACCGGGATGGACAACAAGTCCGGCAGGTTTGTTGACCACCAACAGGTCATCGTCTTCATACACGATATCGAGCGGAATATTCTCCGGCGTGATGGTGAAGTCATGAGGCTCGTGGTCCAGCAGGACTTGGATGACATCTCCGGGTTTGATGCGATAGTTAGAAGCTACGGCTTTACCGTTCACCCATACATTCCCTGCATCCGCTGCCGTCTGGATGCGGTTGCGGCTAGTGTTGGTCATGTGCTCCGCGAGATATTTGTCAATGCGTTCTTTGCCTTGACCTTTATCCACCTCGCAGCGCCAACGTTCGAAGAGTTCTTCCGATTCTATGTTCCAATCCTCTTCCATCAGAACCATTCATCCTCTTGGTCTATATTGGTATTATTTTTCGATGCTTTGCGGATATCCACCGAGAATCGCAAAGCGACCGTTTCTCCTTCTATCATTTTCTCGCCGGCACTCGGCGTTTGGCGGTACACATATTGCACCTTAGTCCCTTCTTTAGGTTCGTCATATGAGACAGCGCCTATCGTCAGATGATGGTTGAGCAACGTGCTGCGGGCCTCTTGCATGGTCATACCTACGACGTTCGGCACAATGACCATCTCTGTGCCGCGGCCTTGACCTACCACCAGACGCACCTGCGTGCCAATTGCCACTTTCGTGCCGGGACTAAGACTCGTCTCGCCGGCCCTGACATCCAGCACGAGGTCCTTGTACTCCGATGGTTCATACTCGTAGATCGTATCCACTTGCAGTCCCAAACCGCGTAGGGTGGTCTCGGCCTGACGATAACTCATATCCTGCAAGTCAGGCATCGTCACTTGCCGACGCGTTGTAGCGTTAATAGTCACATACACCGCCCGACCGTGCTTGGCATGACTCATCGGCTTTGGATCCTGTTCAACAATCGTGCCAAACGGAACTTTGTCCGAATACGTGGAGTCCACCACGATCAGCCGAAGCCCCTGTGCCTCCAATAAAGGCGCCGCTTCCGCTTCTACCAATCCTCGCACGTCTTCCACCTCTACCTCCACACCATGTTGCGTATAGTCCTTTAGCCAAATGATTAGACCGACAAGAATCGCAATACCTACTATAACGGCTAAAACGATGTTAAACCCCACAAATTTGAGGTCAGATTTATCAAAAAAGCCCCTTTTTTCCATAAAATGTAAAATTAATTGCGCAAAATTACAATTTTTTTTGCACATATCCAAAAAATGTTGTACTTTTGCAGCGTTTTTCGCAAAAAGGCGAGAGATTTTAGTAAAATAAAGCTTTATTAACTTAAAAATTATTGGTAAACTATGAAGAAGATGCTTCTTATCGTAGCTGTAGCATTTGCTGCTATGAGCTGCGGCAACAAGTGCTGCGAGAAAAAATGCTGCCAGGACACCTGCGCTAACGCTGAGGTAGAGGTAGTAGAGGTTGTTGAAGTAGACACCATCGCTGAGTAATTTGTTGCTCAAAGGAAAGGTACAAAAAACCTTGGGAAAGAAGCGACCCGTTTGGGCCGCTCTTTTTTTTTACGCAAAAAATGCCGATTTATTTGGAGATATGAATAAAAAGCAGTACCTTTGCCGTGATTTTTGTTTTTTACTAACTCTAAAATCAATTAACGTTATGAAAAAGATGATGCTTATCGTAGCTGTTGCACTGGCTGCACTCAGTTGCGCAAACAAGGCCGAGAAGGCTGAAGAGGCAGAGGCTGCTGCTCCTGCTGCTGTTGAAGTTGCTGCTCCTGCACAAGAAGAGGCTGCTGCCCCTGCTGAGGAGAAAACGCTTCTTGAGCGTGCCGTTGAACTCGGCGAAGACGTTGCTGCAGAGGTTGAGAAAAACAAATAATCAACTCCTTCAAAAACGAAGCGACCCACATTCTGTGGGTCGCTTTTTTTCTCTAAACACTAAAACCATTTAGTCCTTAATTAAACATCTGCCTGTCATCTCCTTCGGTTGCTCGATTCCCATGATATGGCAGAGTGAAGGCGCTACATCCGCGAGAATACCATCTTCCACGTGTGCGTGCGTGTGCTCCTTACTTATATACACGAAAGGTACAGGGTTCAATGAGTGCGCGGTATTCGGTGTACCGTCGGCATTGATGGCATTATCGCAGTTTCCGTGATCGGCGATGACGATAACCTCGTAGCCGTTCTCCAGTGCGGCTTCTATCACGCGATGCGAGCAGTCGTCGATAGTCTTTACCGCTTTCTCGATAGCCTCGTATACGCCGGTATGGCCCACCATGTCACCATTGGCGAAATTGAGGGTGATATAATCGAATTTCTGCGTCTTAATCGCTGCAATGAGGGCTTCGGTTACTTCGGGCGCACTCATCTCGGGTTTCATATCATAGGTCGGTACCTTCGGACTCGGGATCAGGATACGCTCCTCGCCCGGGTACTCGGCTTCGCGGCCTCCGTTGAAGAAGAAGGTCACGTGTGCAAATTTCTCCGTCTCGGCGATACGCAATTGCTTGAGACCCAAGTTGCTGACTACTTCGCCGAGCGTATTCTCCACGTTCTCTTTCGGGAAGAGAATATGCAAGCCGGTGAAGGACGAGTCATACGGCGTCATACAGCAGTAGTGCAGATTGGGAATGGTATGCATACCTTGCTCCGGCATGTCTTGTTGGGTGAGCACAATGGTGATCTCCTTTGCGCGATCGTTGCGGTAGTTAAAGAAGATGACTACATCGCCTTCTGTAATACGTCCATCGCAATTAGCGTTCACCAGCGGTTCCATGAACTCATCGGTATCTTTATGCTCCTCCGTGTGGCGGTCGTAGCAACCCTGTACTGCCGCTACCATGTCCGTCTCCTTGCGGCCCTCGCCATTTACCAACTGGTCATACGCCACTTTGATACGCTCCCATCGTTTGTCGCGGTCCATCGCATAGAAACGACCTATAATGGATGCGATGTGTGCACCGGTGCGGTCACAAACGCCCTGTAACTGCTCAATAAAGCCTTTTCCGCTGCGCGGGTCAGTATCACGGCCGTCCATGAAGCAATGTACGAACGTGCGATTGGCTACACCGTATTCCTTCGCAATCTCCACAAGTTTGAAGAGGTGATCCAGACTGGAGTGTACACCGCCGTTGGAGCACAGGCCCATGATATGCAGTTTCTTGCCGGCTGCTTGCGCTGCCTTGTAAGCAGCCACGATCTCCGGATTCTGCATGATCGAGTTGTCGCGAATAGAACGGTTGATCTTCACCAGATCCTGATAAACCACACGACCGGCACCGATATTCAGGTGTCCCACTTCGGAGTTTCCCATCTGTCCATCGGGCAGACCTACGTTCTCACCGCTGGCCTGTAACTGTGAGTGCGGGTATTTCGCCAACAGCGCATCCCAATTAGGCGTCGGCGTTACGCTGATGACATCGGCTTTGGACTTGTTACCAATGCCCCAGCCATCCAAAATCATTAATAGTGCTTTACTCATATATTCGTTTTTTTAATTGATCCATTTGCCGTTTGTCATCCGCTTCGCGGAGAGACTGCCGTTTGTCATAGGTACGCTTACCTTGGCAGAGCGCTATCTCCATCTTCGCTAGTCCACGGTCATTGATGAAGAGCACCAAAGGGATGATGGTCTTGCCTGAATCCTGCGTAGCCTTCGCGAGTTTACGTATTTCGCGGCGTTGTAGCAGTAACTTGCGATCGCGGCGCACCTCGTGGTTAGCGTACGACCCGAAGCGGTATTCCGCGATATGCATCTGCTTGACATACATCTCCCCATGTTCCACTGCGCAATAGCTGTCTACCAACGAAGCCTTTCCTTCCCGGATAGACTTAATCTCTGTACCAAACAACTGAATGCCGGCCGTGTAGCGGTCCAAGATGATATACTCAAATTTCGCCTTTTTATTCAGAATCCGTATGTCACTTTTCTGCTTCATCGTTAGCCTCATCTTGGCTTTGACTGTCGGTTGACTGTCGGTTGACCGTCGGTTGACTGTCGGTATTCACCGCTAATTTCTTGTATTTCTTCTGCCGTTGTTCCCAGCGCTCACGCGCGTACTGCTGCATGTCGATGACGGTATCGTTCTCATCGATGATTTCGAGTCCGAAGATGGTCTCGATGATATCTTCGAGGGTAAGGATACCCACAAACATGCCGTACTCATCGATGATTTGTGCGATCTGGCTTTTTTGTTTGAGCATCGAATCGAAGATAACGCCGAGCGTCAAGTCCTGGTCGAAGGCCGGCAAAGGACGCTTGATGCCGCCGAGGGTCTTACGGAAATGGTCTTCCGTCAGTTCCTCCAATGCATCATTACGCAGCACGTAGCCGGTGATATACTCCGGCGCCTCGGGTTTGTAGAGCGGGATACGCGAGAAATGGTCGTATTCATCGTTGTCATAATACGCCCGTAGTGTCATGTTCTCCGGCGCAATCTTCGCTACCACGCGCGGGGTCATCACATCGTAGGCATGGATAGAATCGAGGCGCATAAGGTTAGAGAAGATTTTATTCTCGTCTTCGTCCACAACCCCTTCTTCTTCGCCTACGTTTACCATCGCCAGCACTTCTTCACGGCTGACCGAAGGATCGTCTTCGTTATCCGGAAACATGTGTGTGATGAGTTCTACCAACAGCACAAACGGATAGAGAATGAAGATAAGCGCACGAATCGTACGAGCGGTGAAGCCCATCAATTCGCGCCAATAGGTGGTGCCGATGACCTTCGGGATGATTTCCGCAAAGACCAGAATAAGAATCGTGGTCATCGCCGATACCAAACCGAAGAAGAGTTTGTTATCCGGCGCAATCGCTGCGGCTTGCATACCGACACCGGCAGCACCGATTGTATTAGCAATGGTGTTCAGCGATAAAATAGCCGCTAAAGGACGACCTGTGTCATCCTTGTACTTGCTCATCAGTGCGGCCGGCGCATAGCCTTCTTCCTCACGTAAGTTGATATAACTGAGCGACGTTGACATCAGTACCGATTCCAGCACGGAACACAGGAAACTGACCGCCATGGCGCCAAATAAAAACAATAAAAGTAGTCCCATAAATCCAATTTGGGTGCAAAAGTACTGCTTTTTTAGGACATATGCAAATATTTTGCATAAAAAAGATGCCCGACGGGCACCTTTTATCCTACATTAAACTGGCTTCCTCCGATGAATTCGCGCAGAATAGAGGTACGCGGAATATACGAAGACGGCAGCGGTTCGAAGAAATTGAGATAGAAAAGCAGCAACTTAGCGGTTTCATACTCTTTGGCTGTAGCAGGTACTGTCTGTAACGCCGTCTCAACCGTCATACGCAGCGCCGGCATCTCATAAGTCATCGAGGTATCAAAGAGCGCATCGGCTTCTTTTTTAAACGGTTCTATCCACTGCGCCTCTCCTTCTACCACGGAGGGCCAAACCATAAGAGTTTTCAGGGGAGACTTCCCGCGTGTACGCAAGTCTCGACTCATACGGCGCAACAAACGATTGACGTAGGTCGGCACCCACCGTTCGCCGTCTAACGATATCGAACTCATCGGCGCCGCATAGACCTTGAACTTACTCGACGCATCGATATGCTCGGTCAGGATCGGATTGAGCGCATGGATACCCTCCATCACCAAGATCCCGTCACTCTCCAGCTGTAAAGTATCCCCCGTATATTCTCGCTTCTCTTCGGCGAAGTTGAAGGTCGGCAATGCAATCTCCTGACCGGCTATCAAGGCTTTCAGATCAGACTCTAACTGCTTCAGATCAATAGCATACACCGATTCGTAATCCTTGGTGCCATCGGCCTTGAGAGGCGTGAGGCTTCCATCCACATACCAGTTGTCGAGCGACAAGGCAACCGGTTGTTTGCCTTGCGCGAGCAATTCCAAACATAGCCGATGACTGGTACTGGTTTTTCCGCTGGATGAAGGTCCTGCAATCAGCACTACGCGTACTTGAGGACGCGAACAAATCTCTTGCGCTATCTCACGGAGCTGTTTCTCGTGGTAATCTTCGCCTTCTTTGACTAACTTAGCGGCCCATCCGCTCTCAATCATCTCATTGATATGCGCCACACGGCGTTTCGACTCTTCTATCATATCGGATCGCAATCTATGATTATTTTGACATTTTTATTCGTTGACTTCGAGAGAATATAGTCTATTGACTCCTTCAGCCGACGTTTGGCTTCGGTAATATTGGCGCCCTGCTCGATACGGAGATTCAATTCGCGGATCGTATAGGCTTGTACACGCTCGACAGGCGGTATGATAACAGACGATATACGCGTACCGAACACCTGGTTCAAGTGCATCTGTAATTGCATCGCTACGCTTTGTACACGCACCGCATTGTGATCGCGCAATTGCACACGAATTATCCGATGAAATGGGGGATAATGGAAGGTTTCGCGGTCTGCAATCTGGTGATTATACAGTGCCGTATAATCATGGTTTTGTACCATCCCTAAGACGACATTCTTGGTGTCGAAGGTCTGAATCCACACTTCGCCTTTTGTACCTTTCCTTCCAGCACGTCCTGCTACCTGCTCCAGCATCTGGAAAGCACGCTCGTAAGCCCGGAAGTCGGGTTGGTTAAACAGCGGATCGGCATTGAGAACGGCTACCAGCCGGACATCGTCAAAATGCAGACCTTTGGTGACCATCTGCGTTCCAACTAAGATATCGCATTCGTGTCGCGCAAAGGCATTGATAATATCCTGATAGGCGGTCTTGCTGCGGGTAGAGTCCAAGTCCATGCGTAACACACGTGCTTCCGGAAAGAGTTCTTGGATCTCATCTTCGATACGCTCCGTACCGAAACCTATGGACTTGAGTTCACCGCCACATTGCGGACAGACAGGCGGGACAGGCGCATGATAACCGCAGTAATGGCAACGTAATTCCTTGGCTCGCAGATGCAACGTCATCGGCACATCGCATTGCACACAGCGCGGCGGCTGACCGCAGGACACACACTGCAACTGAGGCGCATAACCGCGGCGGTTCTGAAACAAGATGACTTGTTTATGTTCCGCCAAGGTCTCACGGATACGCGCAACAAGCGGATCGCTGAAATGACCGTACATCTCTTTGCGCTCATACTGCTTCTTGAGATCTATCAATCGGATATCCGGCAGTTCGACACCGCCAAAGCGCTCGGTAAGGGAGACTAATCCGTATACACCTTTCTGCGCCAAATAATAGGACTCCACCGAAGGTGTAGCGGTTCCTAAGAGTACTTTTGCCTTATGGATCTGTCCCAGCATAATAGCCGCAGCCCGCGCATGATAGCGTGGAGCAGGTTCGGCTTGTTTGTAACTGGGTTCATGCTCCTCATCGACAATCACCAGACCTATGTTCGGGATAGGCAAAAATACCGCACTGCGGGCGCCGATGACCACATGCGGTTCGGGACGAGCAGAAGCCAGATAGAGTTCTTCCCGTTCGGCGTCTGTGAAACGGCTATGATACACCGTCAGTTGGTCTCCGAAGATATGCTGCAGACGCGAGGTGAGTTGGGTGGTCAGTGCTATCTCCGGCACTAAGTACAGCACATTCTTTCCAATTTCTAACTGCGATTGAATCAGATGAATATACATATCCGTCTTACCGCTGGACGTGACGCCATGCAATAAGACAATATCTTTGCCTTGCGCCCAGAAACGCTCGATTTCATCGGCACTTTTCGCCTGTGCGGGTGATAGCGGATGCATGGGTTCGATAGGTCCTTCGTAAGGCGCAAGATGCGCGCGTCTGCGTTTCGGCGGATTGAGTAAGCGGTTGTCCAGACCAGAAGGCAAAGCGGCCGCCATCACTTCGCCAAGCGTACACATGTAGTACGCGCTCATCCATTGCCATAACGCCAATTGTTCCGGCGATACGACCGGTGCGGTCTCGCTGACAGAGAGGATAGGTTTGACTTTTGCCGCGAAGTCCGACGATATCGGTTCGGTGTGTTCGCGCAACACGATACCCCGCACTTCTTTGCGCATCAAAGGAACGAGCACGCGGGTACCCGGTGCAGGTATAGACAAACCATCCGGGATGCTATACGTATAACAATCTCGGATGGCTAGAGGTAATATGATATCAACAAAGCTCACCGGCTATGGCTTTGTTATAGCACGCACGACAGAGGGGTTCGTAACTATCGGTTTCACCGAGTAAAACGCGTTTCTCGGAAGCTACCAGACGATGGCTCACATAGGCCAAATCGCCGCAATGGACGCATATCGCATGGGTCTTATAGACATCTTCGGCAATGGCCATCAAAGCCGGCATCGGACCAAAAGGAATCCCCTTGAAATCCATATCCAGACCCGCACAGATGACACGGATACCGCGCTCCGCCAGCTGCTTGCATACATCAACAATGCCCATGTCGAAGAATTGCGCCTCATCAATACCCACTACATCGATATCGTTCGCGAGTAACAGGATGTTCTGGCTCGAATCAACGGGCGTGGATTGAATAACATTCCGGTCATGACTCACCACATCCTCTTCGCTGTAACGCACATCAATGGCGGGCTTGAAAATCTCTACGCGTAGTTTCGCGAATTTTGCGCGTTTCATACGGCGAATCAACTCTTCGGTCTTTCCGCTGAACATCGATCCGCATACTACTTCAATGGATCCGCGGCGTAATACCGGTCCTTTGGTGTCTCGTTCTGAAAACATATATCTTTCAACTTTCAACTAACTTTATGTCCTGTGCATTCATCTGCAGGGTTGTTCGACCGCGATAGCTGTTCTCCTCCAGATAGAAACACACATCGATACGCTTGCCGTTTTGCAAATGCTCAGCCTTATCACCTTGGCCGAATGCGATGCCGTCCATCGCTACAACACAATCCGTCAGGTCCAGATGCAGGTGCTTTCCGTCACTCACCGCACGCGTATTGCGGTTATTGATGAGATTTTTACATAGGAAGAGCGGACGCTCGTTGCCGGGTCCGAAAGGTTCGAGGCACTGCAAGATCTTATACATCTTCCAGTTCATATCGCTCAGTTCCACTTCGGCTTCTACATCCAACGTCGGCACTTGCTGTTCGGGCGTGATATGCGCAGCCACATATTCTTCGAAACGGCGCTTGAACTCCGGCAAATCCGCCTTGTGCATACTCAGTCCGGCAGCGAACTTATGTCCTCCGAAATTCGTTAACAGGTCTCTACATGAGTCAATCGCTGTATAGATATCGAAATCACTGACCGAACGCGCACTACCGCTGATGATATCGTCATCTCCGGCTGTCAGGACAATCGTCGGTCGGTAATAGGTCTCTGTCAGACGACTCGCAGCGATTCCTACAACGCCTTTATGCCACTCCGGAGAATAGACCACGGTAGTGAATTTGCCCGGATTCATCGGGTCTTTTTCCAACTGTGAGAGCGCTTCATCCGTCGTCTTGCTGTCGAAATCGCGGCGATCCTGGTTATAGGAGTCTATCTCGCGTGCGAAACGTAATGCCGCCTCCGCATCGTTGGTGATAAGCAGTCGCACCGCCTCCGCGCCACTTTTGATACGCCCCGCGGCGTTGATACGCGGACCTATTTTATACACGAGGTCGCTGATCGTGATGGTCTTGCCTTCTATACCTGCCACCTGCATGATAGCCTGTATGCCTACGGAAGGCTGCGCATTGAGTGCACGCAAGCCGTAGAACGCCAAGATGCGGTTCTCGCCCGTGACAGGTACGATATCGCTGGCAATACTCATCGCCAAGAGCGGTAGGAGACGATAGACCTCCTGCATCTCTATTCCGCGGCGCTGCGCATAGGCTTGTACTAACTTAAATCCCACCCCGCAACCGCTCAGTTCTTTGAACGGATACTGGCAGTCGGCGCGTTTCATATTCAGCACCGCTACCGCATCGGGAATGACGGCTCCCGGCGTATGGTGGTCGCAGATGATGAAGTCGATACGCTTCTCATTGGCATACGCGATCTTATCTACGGCCTTGATACCGCAATCCAACGCAATGACCAGTGTACATCCTTTTTCCTGGGCTGTATCAATACCTTTGGTGGATATACCGTAGCCTTCGGTATAGCGGTCGGGGATATAATAAAGGAGGTTATCCGTCTGCGTGCGGAGGAAAGAATACATCAGCGCCACGGCCGTCGTACCATCTACATCGTAGTCGCCGTAGACCATGATACGCTCATTGTCGTCGATGGCGCGGCAGAGCCTGTCCACCGCTGCGCCCATGTCACGCATGAGGAACGGGTCATGCAGACTATCCAATGACGGGCGGATATACGCCCGTGCTTCCGCACCAGTGCGCAGGCCCCTGCCGGCTAAGATACGCGCGGCTACCAGACTGATATCCAGTTCAGTACTCAAACGCTCTGCGGCTGCCTGTTGTTCAGGCGTCAACTGTTTAATATGCCAATTGGTATTCATCTGCTTCTTGCCATTGCGGCAGTACTTCTCTAAAATGTCTCAATTTCTCTATAGAGAGGTCCACTATCTTCGTTCCCGCCTCATAGTCCTCAAAGCCCGCGACATCCTTGAGCCAGGTGTCATAGGCTGCCGAATGACCGTTATAATCCATCTGCAACCCGTCCGTTCCGACCATGTTCACGCCGATGCCATAGCAGTGGTTCTCTGCCGCACGGGCAGGGAGGAGCGCATCCCAGTACTGGATACGCACGGTAGGCCAGCAGGCTACGACGACGAGGATGTCGTACAGGTTACGCTTATCCTGCCGCAGCCATACAGGAAAACGCAGGTCATAACATACGGCCAGACGAATCTTAACTCCTCGGTATTCAAAGATCGGCCGCTCATTGCCGGGCGTGAAGAACTCCGCTTCCCCGCCGCTGGCGTACAAGTGATGCTTGTCATAGTACTGCGGACTATCGTTGGGGCGGAAGAGAAAACCGCGGTTGAACAGTTTTCCGCTATCCGTCACCATCAACGAACCGACAATCGCCAGGTCATACATGTCCGCCATGCGTTGCAGCGCCTGACAGGTCGGTCCGGTAAGCCATGGTTCCGCCAATCCGGGACGGTCGGTACAGAAACCGGTACTGAACATCTCCGGCACTACGGCGATGTCAGCCCTGCCGGCTACTGCCCGCAGACGCTCGTCCAACAGGCCTATGTTCGCCTGCGGATTAGCCCACTCAATAGGATATTGTAAAAGCGCTATCTTCACCTTTTATTTCTTACTCTTCTTTTCTCCCCCTCCAGCAATCTGTTCGCGCATAGCGGTGTCCGCCTGCATATTCTGCATGCGATAGTAATCCATAATACCGAGGTTTCCGCTACGGAACGCCTCTGCCATAGCCTGCGGCACCAGTGCCTCGGCTTCTATCACCTTCGCACGCGCCTCTTGGGCTTTCGCTTTCATCTCCTGCTCCGAGGCAATCGCCATGGAGCGGCGCTCTTCGGCTTTGGCTTGCGCGATATTCTTGTCAGCCTCCGCCTGATCCATCTGCAGTTGTGCACCGATGTTCTTACCTACATCGATGTCAGCGATATCAATGGAGAGTATCTCAAAAGCGGTTCCGTCGTCAAGACCCTTTGAGAGCACTAATTTACTGATGGAATCGGGGTTCTCGAGCACCATCTTGTGGCTCTCGGCACTACCGATGGAGCTGACGATACCTTCACCGACACGGGCAAGAATCGTATCTTCTCCTGCGCCACCGACGAGCTGTTTGATATTGGCGCGCACGGTCACACGGGCTTTGGCAATCAGCTGAATACCGTCTTTCGCCACTGCGGTTACCGGCGGGGTATCAATGACGCGGGGGTTAACACTCATCTGCACGGCTTCGAACACATCACGACCGGCAAGGTCGATTGCCGTCGCCATCTGGAACGGCAGATTGATACCGGCTTTGGAAGCCGACACGAGGGCATGTACCACGCGTTCAATATGTCCGCCCGCGAGGTAGTGGGCCTCCAGACCGTCTCGTTTGACATCCGTCAGACCAGCCTTGTGCGCCTCTATCATACAATTGACGATCTTGGTGGGCGGCACTTTACGGATACGCATCAAAAAGAGTTGTATCAAACTGATATGCACTCCGCTCACGACGGCATTGATCCAAAGCATGAACGGCACATAATACAAGAAAATGATCACGCAGACGCCTATCAAGGCATACAGCACGATAGAGAGAGCACTGATATCCATAGTATTTTCAATTTATGATTTATGATTTTTTGTTTTTCTTCTCTTCTTTTTGGAGTTTGTTGTTCGCCAACTCGACATGGCTGTCAATCTTCGCATCCAGCGCCATCTTATCCAACGCATTGCTGCGCACGAATCCGAAGATAGCGAGTCCGGTCAAGATCACGCAAGCTCCCAAGGTGATCAGTCCCGCGACATGACCGATCCAGACCCATGCCACAACGACCGCTCCTATCAGCGCCAGAAAACCACTCACGCCCGCAATGCCAAAGCCCGGCAAAAGGAACATCTCCATTAATAATAACGCGACGCCCGCGAGCACTAATAATACGACTAAAAAGGTATTCATGCAAGTCCTTTCTGTAAAAAATTTCAAATATTTTTTTCAATTCGGCTGCAAAGATACTAAATATCTTTGATATATGCAAGCGAAAAAAAATAATTTGCACAAATAAATTATTTATACTACTTTTGCGGCGATTTTTTGAGGGACACCTTATTATATATTGCATATGAGCAAAAATCTGGTAATAGTTGAGTCTCCGGCAAAGGCGAAGACGATTGAGAAGTTTCTCGGGAACGACTATCATGTGTTGAGTAGTCAAGGTCATATCCGTGATATTGAACCGCTGGGAAAGAACTCGATGGGTATTGATTTTGAGAACGGCTATCAGCCTAATTATGTGATTGATGCGCATAAGGAGCACTTGCTGGACCAATTGACCAAAGAAGTAAAGAAAGCCGATACCGTTTGGTTGGCATCCGATGAGGACCGCGAGGGAGAAGCGATTGCCTGGCATTTGAAAGAAGTGCTTGGTCTGGATAAAAAAGACACGAAGCGTATTGTCTTTCATGAGATTACCAAGTCGGCTATTCAGGAAGCTATCCAGCATCCGCGTGATATTGATTACAATCTGGTGAATGCGCAACAGGCGCGTCGCGTACTGGACCGTATCGTTGGATTTGAGTTGTCCCCTATCCTCTGGAAGAAAGTGACGACAGGTCTTTCGGCGGGGCGCGTGCAATCGGTAGCGGTTCGTTTGATCGTAGAGAAAGAGCGCGAGATAGAAGCCTTCCGCGCGTCGTCATCCTATCGTATTTTTGCCGATTTCATCGGTACAAATCCCGGTGATGCGTCCGTACTTCGATGCGAATTAAACCATCGTTTCTCGCATAAGAAAGATGCGATTGAGTTTCTCGAGAGCCTGCCGAAGTCGCAGTTCATCGTGCGCGATGTACAGCGCAAACCGGTAAAGCATCTTCCGGCTCCTCCGTTTACCACTTCCTCCTTGCAACAGGAAGCGGCGCGTAAATTGAAATTCCCCGTATCGAAGACCATGCGCCTGGCGCAGTCGCTGTACGAAAGCGGAAAGATCACCTATATGCGCACGGACTCCGTGAACCTCTCTTCGTTGGCCCTCGCTACGAGCAAGGAGGTGATTGCGCAGTTGTACGGCAACGAGTATGTGCATACGCGTCAGTTCCACACCAAGGCAAAGGGGGCGCAGGAAGCTCACGAGGCGATTCGTCCGACCTATATGAATGTACAGGCTGCGGGTGCAACGCGAGACGAGCAGCGCTTGTATGAACTGATATGGAAACGCACGATTGCATGCCAGATGGCGGATGCAGAGAGCGAGAAGACCAATATTGAAGTGTCCGTGCACGGAAGCAAGTATGCGTTTACGGCCGTAGGCGAAGTGATTACGTTTGACGGTTTTACCCGCGTCTATGTACAATCGTCCGATGAGGAGGAAGAGACACGCCGCGTACTGCCGGCTATGTCTCCGCGCGAGCGATTGAGACTACAGGGCGCCGAGGGAATCCAGACCTATGCCAAACCACCGTTGCGGTATAACGAGGCGACACTCGTGAAACGCATGGAAGAATTAGGTATCGGTCGTCCGTCCACCTATGCCACCATTATCGAGACTATTCAGAATGTCAAATACGTAGAGAAAGGATCGGTAGCCGGTCAAAAACGCGACACCACCATTCTGACACTTAAGAACGGAGAAGTCACAGAACACCAGAAGTCAGAGATTTACGGCGCAGAGACACAACGATTGTTACCGACAGACTTGGGTCGCATCACGAATGATTTCCTGGTAGCGCATTTCCCGCAGATACTCAGTTATGATTTCACAGCGCACTCGGAAGAGCAGTTCGACCGCATCGCAGAAGGTAAAGCCGAATGGGCAAATACCGTTGATACGTTTTATAAGACTTTCAAACCCTTATTATCTTCGATTTCATCGGGAAAAGTAAGCGGACGGTTGTTAGGCAATGATCCCGAAACAGGCCTGCCGGTAATCGCGAAGATCAGTAAAATCGGCCCGTGCGTGCAGTTAGGTGATGCAGCGAATGAAAAACCGAAGTTTGCCAGTTTGAAGAAAGGTCAGTCTATCTTCTCTATCACACTATCGGAAGCGCTGGATCTGTTCCGCGCGACTCAACCGGCTTCCTTGGGAGAATATGAAGGCGAGCCTATCTCTTCCGGAACCGGCAAATACGGTCCGTATATCCACTTCGGAAAAACCTATATCAGTCTGCCGCGCGGAAAAGAGGTGTCTTCCTTGACGCACGATGAGGCGGTGGCATTGATTGAACAGCAGAAAGCGAAAGAAACACCTATTCAGTCTTGGGGCGATGTACAGATTATGCGGGGGCGTTACGGAGCATACATTCGGACGGATCATGGTAATTACCAGTTACCGCGAACAGCGATAGCGGACACCATCACGGAGGCCGAAGTGCGTGAATTTATTGCCAAATCGGAGCCATTAAAGCCCCTAAAACGCACTTTTAAACGAAAAAGTGTAAAATAATTTGCAAAAAATTTGCTCAATTCAAAAAAAAGCAGTACTTTTGCACCCGCTTTCGTAGAAATCGAGAAAATTTGCGCCAGCAAATAATCGAAGTGAACGAAGTGAACGAGAAGTAGCGCAGTTGGTAGCGCACTACGTTCGGGACGTAGGGGTCGGGCGTTCGAGTCGCCTCTTCTCGACCAAAAGGACAGTCAGAGGGCTGTCCTTTTTGGAAAAAGAACAATCATAGCATAGCAATACAATGGCTAATTTTCAAAAACTGACTCCTCGTAGTGAGGACTATTCCAAGTGGTACAACGAACTGGTAGTGAAAGCTGATCTGGCCGAGCAGAGTGCCGTTCGCGGATGTATGGTAATTAAACCTTATGGCTATGCCATTTGGGAGACTATTCAGGCTGAACTGGACCGTAGATTCAAAGAGCAAGGTGTAAAGAACGCGTATTTCCCCCTGCTTATTCCGAAGTCTTTCTTAAGTCGTGAGGCAGAGCACGTAGAGGGTTTTGCCAAGGAGTGCGCCGTCGTGACGCACCACCGCTTGATGAATGATCCGAACGGTCGCGGCGTAGTAGTTGACCCACAGGCGAAGTTAGAGGAAGAACTCATCATTCGTCCGACAAGTGAGACTATCATCTGGAGCACGTACAAGAACTGGATCTCGTCCTATCGCGACCTGCCTATCCTTTGCAACCAGTGGTGCAACGTGATGCGTTGGGAGATGCGTACGCGCCTGTTCCTCCGTACGGCGGAGTTTCTTTGGCAGGAAGGTCATACGGCGCATGCTACCAAAGAGGAGGCAGAGGACTATGCCCGTCAGATGCTGGATGTATATGCCGATTTCGCAGAGAACGTGATGGCTATTCCGGTGCTGAAGGGTGTGAAGAGTCCAAACGAGCGTTTTGCAGGCGCGCTGAACACCTACTGTATCGAAGCGATGATGCAGGACGGCAAGGCGCTGCAAGCCGGTACGAGTCACTTCCTTGGACAGAATTTCGCAAAGAGTTTTGACGTACAATTCCTGACCAAGGAGAACAAATACGAGTATGTATGGGCGACATCCTGGGGTGTTTCGACCCGTCTGATGGGTGCGCTCATCATGACGCACTCGGACGACAACGGTTTGGTTCTTCCGCCGCACTTGGCACCGATACAGGTGGTTATTGTGCCTATCTTCAAGAAAGAAGAGGACTTGGCGAAGTTGATGGAGAAACTCAATCCAATTGCCGATCAGATGAAAGCGCTCGGCATCCGCGTGAAGGTGGATACGGATGAGAAATATACGCCGGGTTATAAGTTCGCGGATTATGAGTTGAAGGGAGTTCCCGTTCGTCTGGCTATGGGTGGCCGCGATTTGGAGAACGGCACTATCGAGATCGCTCGCCGTGACACGCAGACCAAAGAGACGATTTCTATCGATGGAATCGTAGAAAAAGTACAAGCTTTGCTGGAGGAGATCCAGAAAAACTTACTTAAGAAAGCTCTCGACTTCCGTATCGCCAACACACGCGAGGTGAACAGCTACGAGGAGTTCAAAGAGGAACTGAAGAAAGGCGGTTTCCTGCTTGCGCACTGGGACGGTACCGCCGAGACCGAGCAACGCATCAAAGATGAGACGAAAGCGACCATCCGCTGTATTCCGTTGGCTGACCTGCCCGGTCACAAGAACGAACCGGGCGTATGTATGGTAACAGGCAAGCCCTCTGCCGGTCGCGTGGTTTTCGCGCTGAACTATTGAGAAAAACAATACTGATAGTAGTGGGATTGGCAGTGGGTATGAATATGCTCGCTGCCAATGTTTTAATTAGCCCCGTGACCGAGGTTAAGCGGACGTATCTGGACTCCTGCATGATTCGCGTGACAGGTAACGACACGCTGTATCTGGCGTGGTTGCACGAAGTATGGGTGTATCCGCCGATGAAGTTCAAGAACAAGAAGCAGGAGAAGTTCTATTGGCGCACCGTGCGGGACGTGAAGAAATGTCTGCCGTACGCGAAGAGTATCACCAAAGATATGGAGTATGCGAATTGGGAGTTGGCGAAATTACCGGACCAGAAGAGCCGCAAGAAATGGTGGCGCGCGTACGAGCGATACCTCTTTAAGAAATACGAGAAAGATTTTCGGGGTATGTACGCCAGTCAGGGCATGATGCTGATGAAACTCATGGACCGCGAGACGGACAAGACGAGTTATGAGTTAATCAAACAGTACAAGGGCAAGGCAAGTGCTAATTTCTGGCAATTCATTGCCAAACTCTTCAAGAACGATCTGAAGGAAGAATACGACGCGGCGGATAAAGACCGTATCACGGAGCGGATCATCAATCTGGTAGAAGCAGGGCAGTTATAGCGCTGCTTCTTTTTTTAGCGTAAGGGGTAGTTCCTACGAAGCGCTTCGAAGGCTTCGGGGTGCGCTTGTAAGTCACAGGTGATTCGTTCCAACCATCCCGGGGCGGTGTCTCCGCGCGAGGGAAAAGCAGGAAGGGTGACGGGCGGGAGCGAGAAAGTTTTCGCGATGGTGTCGAGACAGGTCTGCGAGGCATTGCGCTTGCCTTCCATCGAATAACCGGCGATATGCATCGAGGCGCGCAAGGCGCGGTGCAAGACTTCGGGATTAATATGCGGTTCGTTCTCCCAGGTGTCAAGGATGAAGGGGTGACCGCTAGCCAGCAGTGCCTGCTCATCCACTACCCCTCCTCGCGCAGCATTGATAATCAATGCATTAGGTTTGCAGCGAGCAAGGAAGGTCTCATCGCAAAGGTGATAGGTGGACTTGTCCAAAGGCACATGGAAGGTGATGATGTCGCAATCAGCGATTTCTCCGCCGCTAAAGGGCTCGATTCCTTCGGATGCATCGAGGGAAACGCCGATGCCTTTAGGCGGGTCATTGAGGAGCACTTTCAGTCCGCGACGCTCCGCCATTCTGGCAACAAGACTTCCTACATGCCCTACCCCTACGATACCGAGGGTATGAATACTGAATCCTGAATTCTTAATACTGACTTCTTCTATCGCTTCTTCGATATAGTCGCAGACGGCTTGGGCGTTGCACCCCGGGCAGGCGGTCCACTGGATGTTATGCGCGTCGCAGTAGGCGGTGTCTATATGGTCAAAACCGATGGTGGCGGTGCATACCAGTCGCACGGACGAACCTAAGAGCAATGCTTCGTTTACTTTCGTACGCGTACGCACCACCAACACCTCCGCATCACGCGCAGCCGCAGCATCTATTTGCTCCGGTTCCATCGGGAAAATATCTACCTGAGGCCAAGCTTTACGGATGGCTTCAACGATATACGGAATATGGGAATCGATGACGACCCTCATCACTCAACACTCAACTCTCAACATTAATATTTTATGTTATCAATCAGTCGGACAGGTCCGCAATAGACGGTGATACATCCGATAGCGTGTTCGAAGGTGTCGGTGGGCAGGAGGGTCGTTTGATCGACGATCTCGTAGTACTCCACTTCCAAACCAGGTACGGCATTGACGGTGTCGATGACACGTTGCTGCACGGCTGCCACGGATGCATCTTTTGCCCATTTCAACGACTCAAAAAGGGTACGGGAGATAGCAAGCGCGGTTTGTTTCTCGGCTTCAGAGAGTCGTTCATTACGGCTGGAGAGTGCCAGACCCGATTCTTCACGCACAATCGGACAGTCGATGATTTTCAAGTTACCAAATGTACCGGCCATCGTGCTGCGTTCTACCATATGGTGGATGATGGCCAACTGCTGGAAGTCTTTCTCTCCGAAATAGGCTTTGTTGGGTTGCACGAGATAGAAGAGCCGGCTGACCACTTGTACCACACCGTTGAAATGGCCCGGGCGCATCTTGCCTTCCATGACCTTATCGAGTCCGGCGAAGTCAAATTCGAAGGTAGTGTTCATCTCTTCGGCGGAGTACATCTCTTCGGGCGTAGGGGCAAAGACGAAATGGGCGCCTATAGAACTGAGTAACTCCGCATCGCGCTCGATATTACGGGGGTATTTGGCGAGGTCCTCTTTGTTATTGAACTGCGTGGGGTTCACGAAGACGGAAACGATGCACACATCGTTTTCCGATACGGCACGGCGCACCAAGGACGCATGTCCGGCATGCAACGCACCCATGGTGGGCACCAAACCAATCGTTTTGTTCGCATTCTTGCAGGCCTGTACGGCAGCCTGCAGCTCTTTCTTAGTGGTGATGATTTGCATTTCTGTGTTCTTAAAAATTTTGCGTTGCAAAATTACTGCTTTTTTCTGACATATGCAAATTTTATACAAAAAAAAAGAGCCCCAGAGGGCTTTTGGGCGCGGCTTAGTTGTTAAACCAGCGAGAAATAAGTAATATTAAAAATGTTTGATTTGTCGGATTGCCCCCGAGATGACCACGAGATTACCCCGAGGTTACCCCTATGGAAATAGGACATTTTTTCGGGAGGCGAAGTAACGCCAGAGGGGTGCGGCGTGGAGGGCTTGGATGATCTCGCCGTCGCGAAGCATCTCCAGCACCTGATCCGGTTCGAGCACATCGACATGGATGTCTTCCGTCGGCTCCTGATGCTGTTCCCGTACTTTCTCTACGCCCGTAGCCAGGAAGGTGTACGAGCGGTTGTTATGATTCGTCGGATTGGGCGACAAGGTCATGAACAACTGCCATTCGCCACCTTCATAGCCTGTCTCTTCGCTCAACTCGCGTTGCGCCGCTTGCAGCGGTGTCTCGCCCGGGTCTATCACGCCTGCTACGAGTTCGTAATGCGTCTCGCCGAGCGCATGGCGGTACTGGTCCACTAACACCATCTTGCCGTCTTTGGTAACGGCAATGACGTTAATCCAATCGGGAAACTCCAGCACGAACCACGTCGGGATCTGCTTGCCGGACGGTAGTTCTACGCATTCCTGGCGTACGGACAACCAGGGTCCGATACGTAAGATATTCTCACTTTTCACCACCTTCCACCGGCGGTTCGCTAATTTCGGATAAGCCATTATTCGTTACTTGACTTGTACACCTGTCGGGGTGCAAATTATTGTTTGTTGACGAGTTCCTGAACGCGTTTCTGCGCTGCTTTCTGCAGTTTGATACAGAAGAAGATCAGCACGAAGAAGGATATACCTCCTGCTATAGGATCGACCGAACCGCTCATGGCTATCGCGTCATAGACGCCGTGCGCCATGACGGGCAGGAGCAACATCTTTGCCGCGTTCTTCGGCGTGCGCGCTACGAAATGGTAGATTGAGTAATAATAGCCCATGATGATAGCAAATGCATAGTGTCCGGGCACCGCGAGCAGTGCCCGCATCGCCGCTACCGTGATCCATCCTTCGCCGGCCTGCATCACGTACGCCACATTCTCGATGGCGGCAAAACCCAGACCGACACATACGGCATAAACAATACCGTCAAAATGCTCATCGAAATAAGGGTTCCTGCGCAGTATCAACCAAAGGACCAGCAGCTTTGCTGCTTCTTCCGGTACCGCTGCGACGAAGAAAGCCTGCACGGTTGTGCCGAACAAGGTGGCGGGCGAGCCGTCTCCGAAGATCAGATGCGAGATACCCGCTTCTACAAAAGCGACGGGCACACAGATACACACTCCCGCTATGAAGGTTCGCAGGAGCCAGGAGAAGGGTTCCTTCACCGGGTCGCGGAAATAGATGTACAATCCTAAAACAAGAGCCGGCAACAAGGCCGCAATAATCATCCAAGTCATAGTTCTTCCGGTTTTGCGGTGCAAAAGTAACAAAAATAGTTGATTCTTGCAACAAAATACAGAATTTTTTAATAAAAAGTTATTAAAATTTGTGCATATGAATATTTTTTCGTACCTTTGCAGTGCGAAAATGTGCATGCCTTATGAAAGAGCCGAATCGTATCCTGTTTATCTCGCAAGAGATTAGCCCTTATCTGGCAGAAGAGACGCCTATCCGGTTGCTCAATCGTCAGTTGCCGGAGTTCTTCCAGTCTCATGGTTTTGAGACCCGTACATTCATGCCGAAATTCGGCGAGATTAACGAGCGTCGCAACCAGTTGCATGAAGTGATTCGGCTTTCGGGCATGAACCTGATTATCGAGGAGTCCGATCATCCGCTGCTAATCAAAGTGGCGTCGATTCAGACGGCGCGTATTCAGATCTATTTCATTGACAATGATGACCTTTTCCATCGTCGCAAGGGCGTAGCGGACGAGGCGGGTGTGGAGTACGCGGACAATGACGACCGCGTGATTTTCTACGCGCGCGGCGTGATCGAGACAGTGAAGAAGCTGCGTTGGACGCCGAACATCATCCTGTGCTCGGGTTGGATGTCGGCCCTGGCTCCGCTGTATCTGAAAAAAGCCTATAGCGACGAGCCTTTCTTTGCGAAGTCGAAGATCGTGCTGATGCTGGACGATAACGAATACAAGAAGCCGTTCCCTACCCGCTTCACGGAGAAACTGCGCATCGAAGGTATATCCAACTCGGATGTACGCCCGATAGACGGATTCCCGATCGGTTACGAAGAGTTGATGCGTCTGGCGATTGACTTCTCGGACGCGATCGTCTATGCTACGCCGCATGTCAACCAGCGACTGATGAACTACGCGGAGACGAAAGGCAAACCGAGCCTGCCGTATCAGGAGACGGAGGACGTGGTGGCTGCATGTCAGCGGCAATATGATTTTTATCAGCGATTATTAGAGACGAATGAGTAAACGCTTTGCGTGCATAGGGTGGATGATGATGGTGATTGCGTGCTGTTTTACGGCATGCAAGGATGACACAGCGAGTGCCGGTAGAGCCGTGCTGGGTCCGGAGGATGCCATCATAGTGATGGCGGATACCTTCCCTTTGACCTCCATGGTAGAGAACAGCGGATCGATCGTGGCGCAATCCGACTCGTGCCTGTTAGGCGAAATAGAGACGGACTTCGGCGTGCTGCGCGCATCTATCATGACGCAGTTGGCTTGTCCGGAAGGGTATCATTATCCATCGGGAGACCTCATCAAAGATCTGAAGGTGGACTCGATATGTCTGTATATCTATTATTCGAGTTGGGTAGGTGACGGTTTTTCGCCCTTGGCGCTCAACGTCTATATGCTGGACAAGAAGACTTTCTCGTACTACGGCAAGTATCCGTCGGATATCAACATTGATGACTACTGCTCGCGCGAAGTGCCGGTATTGAGCAATCACCGCGTCGTGGTAGCGTCCGAGAAACTCGACTCGATACAAGATTCGGAAGGCAATTATGTGCCGATGTTGCGCATGCGCGTGAACGATGAGTTCCGGGATTATTTCTGGTCCATCCAATCGTTCGAGAGTCAGGAGAAATTCAACCGGCAATTTAAAGGTCTGCTTATCGAGAGTTCGTTCGGTTCCTCGACGATGCTCAATATCTCCGATATGGCCCTGGGCGTGTTCTACAGTTTCAGCTATTCGAAAGCCGGTCGCGACACGACGGTACACGACATGAAGCCGTTCTATGCCAACTCGGAAGTGCGTACGGTGAACCACCTGCGGTATGAAGACAAAGCGGCGCTGGTAGAAGAGCTGAAACAAGACTCCGACACCTATAATTATATTATTGCGCCTGCGGGCGTACACACGCGTATTACCTTCCCGATGGGTCGTATCGCCGACACGATTATGTCGAAGATGAAAGAGGGCGACCGCGTAGTCAAACGGGCATATGTCAATAAGGCGCAAGTGAACATCTCCGTGGAGAATATGTTTGAAGGCTCGTCATCCGATGTCACGCGTAATGATTGGTTGCAGCCGTCGAATTATATGCTGCTGATCAAAGAGGAGAGCATGGAGCGTTTCTTCGCCAACCGCGAGGTGCCATCCGATACCTGCGCGCTGCTCGGCTCGCTCATACAAGGTACGGATTCGGTAGGCGACAATATCTATTACTATACCTTCGACATGTCGGATTTCCTGACGAACCAGTTGCGTAAAAAGAACCAACCCCGCGAGTTGAACATGCTCCTGATACCGGTGAGTGTGAATACCGGTACCACCAGTATCACGACCACCGTCTCGTCCGTCAAGCAACAAGAGACGCTGGCGGCGACCGTCATCCGGTCGGCCAAGAACGGAATGAAGTTCGAGATTGTCTATTGCGGATTCGCCATTCCAAAGACGGCACAAGAATAAAAAAACGCGGTTTCTACACCGCGTTTTTTAATCTGTACAGGTCCACCTTTTCCAGTTTCTCTTGCGCAAAGGCTTTCGTCACCGTGAAAGGTTTGGGCGCTGCGCCTACTTGTTTATGGGCCGGTAACTCATACATCACATCCATCATCACCGCTTCCATCAGGCCGCGTAATCCGCGTGCGCCTAACTTATACTCGAGCGCCTTATCAACGATATAATCCAAGGCGTTGTCGTCAAAACTGAGCGTGACGTTATCCATCGCCATCAGTTTCTTATATTGCTTGGTAAGCGCGTTCTTGGGTTGGGTAAGGATATTACGCAAAGCCTCGCGACCCAGCGGGTTAAGATACGTCAACACCGGAAGACGACCGATGATCTCGGGTATCAATCCGTAGGACTTGAGATCCTGCGGCGCGATATACTGCAGCAGGTTGTTCTTATCAATCTTAGCCGCAGTTTCTTGCGCTGCAAAACCCACGGTTTGGGCATTCATGCGTTGGGAGATCTTACGCTCGATACCGTCGAATGCACCGCCGCAAATAAACAGGATGTTTTTCGTATCCACCTGGATCATCTCCTGTTCGGGGTGCTTGCGTCCACCCTGAGGCGGCACGTTGACGATCGATCCCTCGAGCATCTTCAACAGGCTCTGCTGCACACCCTCTCCGCTCACATCGCGCGTGATAGAGGGGTTCTCGGACTTACGGGCGATCTTATCCACCTCATCGAGGAAGATGATACCCCGTTGGGCTTTCGCTACATCGTAGTTAGCGTCTTGTAACAGACGTACGAGCAGCGTCTCCACGTCTTCGCCCACATAACCCGCTTGCGTCAGGGAAGTGGCATCACCGATAGCGAAAGGCACTTTCAGCATCTTCGCTATCGTTCGCGCGAGAAGGGTCTTTCCTGTACCGGTAGAGCCGACAAGCAGGATGTTACTCTTCTCTATCTCCACATCGTCATTGGTAATCTCCTGCAGCACGCGCTTGTAGTGGTTGTACACCGCTACGGAGAGGAAACGCTTGGCGTTATCCTGGTCAATGACATATTGGTCAAGGAACGCTTTGATCTCCTGCGGCGTAGGCAGGGTATCAAGCGAGAGTCCTTTGTTGTTCGCCAGTTTGTTCTTCGGGTTGGCCATCACCATGCGGTGCCCGGACTCGATGCACTCATCACAGATGAGCACATTCTCTTCCAAGCCCGTGTACATGACAGGCATCGAGCGCCCGCAGAAACTACAGGTGAGCGAGTTAGTGTTGCGTTTTCCCATTAGTCTTTATGGATATACAAGCGATCGATCATTCCGTACTCGAGTGCCTCTTTCGAGGTCATCCAATGGTCGCGGTCTGCGTCCTGACGAATCTGCTCAATCGCTTTGCCGGAATGGTCAGAGATAATCTGATAGAGTTCCTCCTTGAGTTTGAGAATCTCCTTGGCAGTGATCTCGATATCACTGGCCTGGCCCTGAATACCTCCGAGGGGTTGATGAATCATCACGCGGCTATGGGGCAGCGCAGCACGCATACCCTTCTCACCGGCTACCAGCAATACCGCACCCATCGAAGCAGCGAGACCCGTGCAGATAGTAGCTACACGCGCCTTGACGAACTGCATCGTGTCGTAGATGCCCAAGCCGGCATATACCGAACCGCCCGGCGTATTCAGATAGAGGTTGATATCGCGCTCGCTATCCACGGAATCCAGATAGAGCAGCTGCGCCTGGATGACATTCGCCGTATAGTCGTTCACCTCCGTTCCGAGGAAAATGACACGGTCCATCATCAAGCGGCTGAACACATCCATCTGGGTCACGTTCAGTTGACGCTCCTCGAGGATAGTGGGCGAAATATAGCCGTACGAAGATTGTACGTTATTTGCACTCTGCGACAAGACCTTCTCCACATGCATGGAGTTAAGGCCTTGCGCAGTAGCAAATTTCAGAAAATCGTTATTCATGTACGATGTACGATTTATTTTTTCTCAGCAGCTTTCTTCTCTGCACGACGAGCCTGTGCGCACTGAATCTCATACGCAATCGGCGATGCGATGAACAGAGACGAATAGGTACCTACGATCACACCCATGAGGAGTGCGAATACGAAGCCCTGGATGGTCTCACCACCGAAGATAAAGATCGCCAACAATACCACGAACGTGGACATAGAGGTCGAGAACGTACGGCTCAGCGTGTTGTTCAACGCGTCGTTGATGTTGACGTTCTTCTCGCGCTTCGGATAGAGTTTGTTGTACTCACGTACACGGTCGAAGATAACCACCGTATCGTTGATCGAATAACCGATAACGGTCAGGATAGCTGCGATAAACGCCTGGTCGATCTCCATGGAGAAAGGCATGATCTTCCAAAGGATAGCATACAGACCTAGGATGATTACCGTATCGTGCGCCAATGCCGTCAAAGCACCTACCGAGTAAGCGAAGTTGCGGAAACGAATCAAGATATAGAGGAAGATCACGATCAGCGCGGCGAGGATAGCCCAAACGGCACTCGTCTTGATATCGTCTGCGATTGCCGGACCTACCTTCTGGCTCGACATGATACCTACCTCTGCATTCGAATCGGTCGAGCGGAAGTCATCGAACGTGATCTGGTCGCCCAAGAACGGCTTGCAGCCCTCATAGAGCAGTGCCTCGATAGCCTCGTCAGCCTCAGCGTTGTCCTCGTGAATACGGAAGTTGGTCGAGATACGAACCTGGTTGGCATCGTTACCAAAGGTAATCACATTGACCGCAAAGGTCTCACCGTCCTCGTTGTTGGCCTTGAGGACATCCTCGATGCTGGCAGCTACGGCGTCCGTCTTGATATTCTGGTCAAAACGAACGACATAGTTACGTCCACCGGAGAAGTCGATACCGAGGTTCAGTTTACCGAACAAGTGCGGCTCGAGACCGAGGATAGCAAAGATAACCAGTGCACCGGACAGGCAGTAAGCCCATTTGCGTGCAGCCACGAAGTCGAAGTGGATATCCTGGAGGAAGTTCTTCATCAGACGAGTGGTGAAGCTCAACTCCTTCGCACCCTCACGTTTTGCATAGTCCTCGAGCAACAGACGGGTGATGAACACAGCCGTCAGGAACGAAGAGATGATACCGATCATGTAGGTAACAGCGAAGCCCTTGATAGGACCGGTACCGAAGATAGCCAAGATAGCACCCGTCAGGAACGAAGTTACGTTCGCATCGACGATTGCGCTGATGGCACCCTTGAAACCATCCTCGATAGCCTTACGCATACCCTTGCCGGCCTTCAACTCCTCGCGGATACGCTCGTAGATAAGCACGTTCGCATCCACCGCACAACCCATCGTCAAGACGATACCGGCGATACCCGGCAGGGTCAGTACTGCGCTGAACGAAGCGAGGATACCTACCAACAGGAAGACGTTGCAAACCAATGCCGCATCGGCAATCAGACCCGGGATCCAACCGTAGTAGAAGATCATGTAAATAAGGATGAGCACGAAGCCCAGTGCGAAGGACCAGAGACCCGATTGAATAGCCTCACGACCCAACGACGGACCAACCACACTCTCCTCGATGATACGAGCAGGAGCCGGCATCTTACCGGACTTCAAGGTGTTAGCCAAGTCCTTTGCCTCTTCTACGGTAAAGTGTCCGGTGATCTGGCTATTACCGCCTGCAATCTCGTTCTGTACGGTCGGGAAGGAATATACGAATCCGTCGAGCACGATAGCTACGGACTTACCGATATTATCTTTGGTCAGACGCTGCCAGGTCTTAGCACCTTCCGCGTTCATCGACATCGATACGTTAGCATAAGCGCTGAACTGCGAGAAGTCCGCACGTGCGTCGGTGATCACGTCGCCCTCGAGGGACGCGCGGCCGTCGCGCTGCGCTTTGAGCGCTACGAGTTGATAGTATGCGTTTGCCTCATCGATAGCCTTAACGGTCCAGTAGAAACGTGCGTCACGCGGCAGAACAGCCTTGGCGATCTGCGAGTTGAGCATCGCGTTTACCTTCGCGGTATCTACGTAATGTACGGTACCAACCACCGGACCGCGATAAGCCTGACCGGCCTGGTTAACAGACGGGTTGAGGATAGCGAACAACGGGTTGTTCTTCTTGTACTCAGCGAGTTGAGCAGCCTGATCTGCCTCAGCAGCCAGGGAGTCCGAACCGAGGTTGTCTACGAGGTCTGCGAGTTCGTCACCCTCAGCCTTCGGAGCCTCTTCAGCCTTTACTTCTTCGGCTTTCGGAGCTTCCTCAGCCTCAGCTTGAGCGCCGGCTGCAAACTCACGGTTGATCTGCGCTAACATCGGCAGGAGTTCAGAAGCCTCATAGGTCTCCCAGAACTCGAGGTTAGCCGAACCTTGGAGGAGTTTACGAACACGCTCCGGCTCTTTGATACCCGGCAACTCAATCAGGATACGACCCGGTTGAGCAAGTTTCTGGATGTTCGGTTGAACGACACCGAAGCGGTCGATACGGGTACGGAGTACGTTGAACGAGTTCTGGATAGCACCGTCAACCTCCTCGCGAATCACTTTCTCTACCTCTGCATTGGTGGAGTTCAGCGTCACTTTGTCTTTGAGTTCGAACGTTGAGAAGATAGAAGCCAACTGGCCTTCCGGATCAATCTCTCTGTACGACTCGATAAAGAGCGTTACGAAATCCGCACCGCTTGCTTTCTGTTTCTGCTTTGCCGCAGCCAATGCTGCTTTGTAGTTCGGGGTCTCGTTATGACCACTCAACGCATCGAGAATGTCCGGAACAGACACCTCCATCGTTACGTTCATACCGCCCTTGAGGTCCAGACCGAGGTTGATCTCTTTCTCACGGCACTCTTTGAGCGTGTAACCAAACCACACTTTCTTTGCTGCAATCGAATCCAAGTATTGGTACTCTTTCGCATCATCACCCGCTGCATACTCCTTAGCGGCTTTGTCATAATGACTCGTCACCAACGAGAACGACAGGTAGAACGCACATACCAATGCAAGGCACACAGCCAAAATTCTAACAAGTCCTTTGTTTTGCATAATAGTTTTTTGTTATTTGTTTATGTTTATTTTTATGCATTTTTTGCTCTTTTTTGCGCACGTGTAAGGCATGTGTGCCTGTGCACGCCGCAGAAAAAGCGTGCAAAGGTACGGAAAAAAAATGACATACACAAGAGTGTATGCCACTTTTCGCTATTTTTTTTGTTTTTTTACGCCTTTTTAGCCTTTTATCGCTTGTAATTCTCCCATTTCGTGTTCCGCATGTCCCCCGATTTGAGGAATTCCTCATGCATGGCGAAGGCGCAACTCAGTTCGTGTTGGGTCTGTCCGTGACGTGCGATTTTGAGATAATCACGCAGCATCTCGCGGTACTCCGGAGCCACACAATTGTTGATGATCTCCTCGGCACGCTGACGCGGACTCTTGCCACGCAAATCGGCTACACCTTGTTCGGTCACCAGCACTTTCACACTGTGCTCGCTATGATCGAGGTGAGTTACCATTGGCACAATCGAAGAGATGGCGCCGTTCTTCGCGGTCGAAGCGGTCGTGAAGATGGAGAGGTAGGAATTACGGGCGAAATCACCTGATCCACCGATACCGTTCATCATCTTCGTACCGCATACATGCGTCGAATTGACATTGCCATAGATATCCGCTTCGAGAGCGGTGTTGATGGCGATGATACCGAGTCGACGGGCAATCTCCGGACTGTTCGAGGTCTCCTGCGGACGCAGTAAGAGTTTGTCGCGGTAGAAATCCAAATCCGCCAGCACTTCAGCCATCTTCGACTCTACGAGTCGCAGCGAGCAGCCTGAAGCGAACTTACAATGCCCCGCTTTAATAAGATCGACTACGGAGTCTTGAATCACCTCGGAGTACATCTCAAACGGCGGGATATGCGGGTTCTTGCCCAACTCGCCAAGCACTGCATTCGCCACGTTTCCTACACCCGATTGGATAGGCAGGAAAGACGCCGGAATACGTCCTGCTTTGAGTTCAGCCTCCAGGAAAGCGGCTACATTCGCGCCGATCTTCGCCGTCGTCTCATCAACGGGCGTGAAGGCCGGAATCTCGTTCGGACGGTTGGTCTTTACGACCGCAGCGATCTTCGACGGATCGACCTTGATATGATCAGAGCCGCAGCGGTCGGAGGGTTTATAGATAGGTATCTCGCGACGCTGGGGCGGGTCAAGGGGTTCGTACAGATCGTGCATACCGCGCATCGAAGCGGGGAACATCTCGTTCAGTTCGACGATGATCTTATCCGCCATGCGGCAGATAGTCGGCATGATACCGATACCTGCGGCCGGAACAATCACACCGTCTTCGCCGACATACGAAGCCTCGATAATCGCCCAATTGGGTTTGGGTAAGAAGCCGTAACGCAAGTCCTGCGCCATATGGCTCAGGTGCATGTCGAAATAATGGGTACTCTCTGCATTGATCTCCTCGCGCATCGACTTGTTCGACTGATACGGCGTACGGAACTCCACCGCGTGAGCGCGGGCCAAAGCACCGTCACAACTGTCACCCATCGAAGCGCCTGTCTCCAGACCTACACGGAAGGGGATACCTTGCTCATGCAGTTTCTCTGCGCGTTGCGCCAAAGCAAAAGGAACCGCCTTAGGCACTCCCGTGGCCGTAAAACCACCCATGCCTAAGACGTCACCATGTTGAATCAATTCGGCGGCTTGCTCAGCCGTCATGAAAGGTAAAGCCATGTTGTCTGCCTTTTTTAGAATGACTTACGCCTTTCCGTCGCTACCAAGCACGTTGATGATCTTGTGCTTGTACAACTCCTCCATGAAGTCACGTGCTACGCCGCAGTACTTACGCGGATCAAACTCGCCCGGTTTCTCGGTGAGGACCTTGCGAACAGCAGCGGTGAAGGCCAGACGGCTATCAGAGTCGATGTTGATCTTGCAGACAGCGGATTTCGAAGCCTTGCGCAGTTGCTCCTCAGGAATACCTACTGCGTCAGGCAATTTGCCGCCGTATTGGTTGATCATATCCACATACTCCTGCGGAACAGAAGACGAACCATGGAGAACGATCGGGAAGCCCGGCAGTTGCTCCATGATAGCGTCCAATACGTCAAATGCCAAGGGGGGCGGAACGAGTTTGCCCGTCTTCGGATCACGCGTACACTGCTCCGGAGTGAACTTATATGCTCCGTGGCTGGTACCAATCGAGATAGCGAGGCTGTCGCAACCCGTACGAGTAGCGAAATCTACCACCTCTTCCGGCTTCGTATAATGGCTAACTGCAGACGAAACCTCATCCTCAACACCTGCCAATACACCGAGCTCTGCCTCAACGGTTACATCAAACTGATGGGCATAATCAACCACTTTCTTCGTCAATGCGATATTCTCCTCATAAGGCAGCGAAGAAGCATCGATCATCACGCTCGAGAAACCGAAATCTACACAACTCTTGCAAAGCTCGAAGCTGTCTCCGTGGTCGAGGTGCAAACAGATCTGCGGGTGCTCCCAACCAAGTTCCTTAGCGTACTCAACAGCGCCTTGCGCCATGTAACGCAACAGGGTCTGGTTAGCGTAGTTACGCGCACCCTTCGATACCTGAAGGATCACCGGACTCTTGGTCTCTGCAGCAGCCTTGATGATAGCCTGCAACTGCTCCATGTTGTTAAAGTTAAATGCAGGGATAGCATAACCTCCCTTGATAGCTTTGGCGAACATCTCACGGGTGTTCACCAAACCCAATTCCTTGTAACTTACCATAATCTATTAAATTTTATTTTTTTATTTTGTCATTAATTCATTTATTCTCTCATTCATTCACTCCTTTACTCACGCCAGAATTTCGCGGCATGGTGACCCTTGATCAGCACATGGTGGTTCGCAATCGGCGAAGTCAACAGATATTGGCTTACTATCGGAGTCGATTGAATCCATACCTGCGTACGGCACATGTTCTTCTCATACTGGCAACGCGTAACCTTCACATTCACAGCCAATAAGCGCTTCAGGTCGTGACTCAGTTTGACTAAGGTATAATCGCCGGCAGGTACCTCTCCATGAATCGCTACACCGATACCCGATTCGAAATGCGTAGTGAACTCATGCTTCTCGGTCATGCTCAGCGCGATCGTACATTTCGCCAACAGGATCTGTCCGTCCGGTTGAATACGTGCGGGGTTCGCCATCCAACCCGGCTCGCCCGTCAGGTTCTTGCAAGCAATCATCGTCAACAGTACCGGAATGTCACTCTCGCAACCAGCCGGAATACCTTCGTCTTGCAACTTACTGATAGCCAAACAACCCGTGTTCTTGACGGTCTTGAACAGATCGAAGCAACGCATCGTGATACCGTCCAAATGGTTCTTCTTGATGATCTCCTTCAAGCGCTCGTAGATAGCCTCAGCTCCATTCATACCCGAATCTACCTCACCCAGACTCGATATCTCCGTGAACGGGATATCAATCAACTGGCAGTTCATCGAAGTCAGTATTTCCTTGTAGTCCACATTCGATGCAATCAACCAATCCGAAGAAGCGCCGACAACGCCCAGACGCAAGATCTTATCGTTATGCAGCACTTTTTCCAGCGGTACACGCGTCAACGAATCTGTCTCGCTCGGGTCCGGGAAAATAGTGTCATTCTCATGCATCATAATCTTAGCCAAACCGTTGCGCTGACGAATAAAACTCAAAATCTCCAAGGCCGCCGGAAGCGAGTTACTGAACTCACTCACCATTAGATATATAGGACGTTTCAGATCTACTTTCTTCTCGCGAATAAGATCAACAAACTGCGCCTCTGTACCACCCGACAGAACGGCGATAACTTGGTTCTCTTCAATGAACGAATCCGAAATCTTGAAGGGCATTCCGGACACCTCGGTATGGAGGTTGGAACATAAAGTGTGTAACATGGTTGTATGTTGTTTGTTATAGTTGTTACAAATTGCGGTGCAAAATTACTAAAAAGTTTGCATATATGCAAATATTTTATGTTTTTTTCACGCGAAAAGAGTAATATTTCTGTCCAAAATAACTGATTATGACCGTTATGACGGTGATAAACATCTTACTCGGCGTCGGATACCAACCCCAAATCTCTACGCAGAGCTTGAGTCCGAAATAGTTGATCGCCAGGTTAATTGCCACGATCGTGATATACCGTATTAGCTGCCGCGCGCCGTGCAAATCCGATTGCGTGAAAGTCACGTATTTCTGCAACCAGAACCCCGTCAATAGCGTGATTGGAAAGACGATACAAAGGGTCGCGATATGCGGGGTGAGGGCTTGTTCAAATGAGCAATTACCAATGACAAATGATAAATGAACTATCTCATGTCCGATAATAAAGTTATAAATCAAGAAATAGAGCACCCAATCGAGGACCATATTTCCCCCGCCGCACGCCGCATAACGAAACATCTGTTCCGGCATAATCTTCCGGAACGGGGTATAAAAAAAGTCAATTATTTTGGTAATAAACTCAGCTAATCTATTCATATCGGCTGCAAAATTACTACAAAAATTGCATATATGCAAACTTTTGCGCATTTTTTTGCTTTTAGGACTCGGCCATAGGCGGGTTAGGCCTTCGTTGTCCGCCCTCTGCGCGCGGACGGTGCGCCCACTCGCGTCCGTCATATTCGCGTCTTGTTCCTCAATGCCGCGAAAGATGCCGCCCCGCCCGCGAGGTGCTCAATGCGGGTGTAGCGCCATGCGGAATGTACGTTGGCAGGTAATTGCCTATCCGCCACCTGGTTTCCACCTGGTCCCAAAGGGTGCTCAATGGGTGCTGAAAGGGTGATCAAAGGCTGCTCGGCCCAAGATCACCCCAACGTCATTCCAATATCCTTCCTACAGCTCTACCTAACCATCTTTCCTTGGGTGTCGTAGATGTGATCGGGACTTTCGATATACACTTGATCTTTTTTGAGTACTTTGCGTGCCGACTTCCGCGGAGCCGAAGGTGTTTCTACATCCTGTGCTTCACCGTTGCCAGGAAGAGAATAAATACGTGCCCCCTGACCATAAGATTTGGACACAATTAACAAGTATTTTCCATCAACGCTAACTATATATGAATTGTACCCGTACCCACCTTCAAGCAAAGTTTCTACTAATTGTCCATCTTCATTATATATACAAAGTTTGCCATCGCCAGTCGTTACCGTAAAACAGACCTTATTATCCGTGGTAAAAATATTTCTTGATACTAATTCGGCAAATCCACAATCACCAATATTAGTAATATGAACTGATTTGTATAATGAAAAATCATCCTTCTCGTATAAATTCAAAATAAGGCCTTCATTATTACTATCTTGGTCAGATTCATAGAAATATGGGGCTTCTATGTTATAACCATAGATACTAGCATAAGGGTTAACAGTTACTGACACATTGCTTTCAAAAATGTGCAACAGCGTAATTTGAGCGTTAGCAAATGTAGCCGCAAATAAGGCTGTGAGAATAAAGATAGATTTTTTCATAATGATTCAATTATTATATGATTAAACAAAAAAATGGACGTTCCTTATCCATTTCGAGGCTGTAGGAATTGCCCACCAAGTCGATAAGTCACGCCCATATATACTATGGACGTCCGCTGACTTATTTAGACTTGGTTCAAAACTTCCTACATTCCGAAATGTCTAATAAATCGCAAACGCGAAATTCAATATGTCCTTGCTTTTTTACGCTGTCAAGGCCAGCGATATATTAGTTTTTCTTATCTTCTTCCTCGAATGGCAACTCTTCCGCCTTACTTTCTTCTATTGATTTAAGGTAATCTGATGCCTTCGCCGAAGAGATAATACTGCGTCCGAGACCTTTTTCGATGTTTTCACGCGCTGCACGCGCTGCGTCACCACCTTTTTTAGCTACTTTCTTATTTGCCGCAACTCCTTTAGGATTATATTGCTTCGAGTACTCAGTAGTAGCGGCCTCTGCTAAGGTATTGAGCGCCAATTCCAAATTGGTCATATTGTCTCGAAGGTTCTCTTTCTTGAGACCTTTAAATTTCTTATATTCTCCTGTTGTCTTACCGCTCCATGCCTTCGTGATAATATCCGTCAAAAGCGCAAAATCGCGACCTTCTTGCATCCCTCCACGTTTCCACTCATCCGTCAACTCCTTACGGGTTTCGATGGACTTGACACGCTGGTTAATCCAATTCTCTCCGTAGCCTAAGCGGCGATAGTCATTAATAGCTTGTTGTATCGATAATTCCGGATCTTGTACTTGATCTAAACGGGCGCTACCCACTTGCGCTAACCATTGTTTGACAGGTTCTGCTTTCTTGGAAGGAATAGACTGAATAATACGTAGTAGTCGCTCTGTATCAGCTACATCCGTAGAGTAGTTTTTCCCATCAGCAGCTGGCAATTTCAGTTGCTTACAATTTGTAATCAACTCATTTGCACCTTCTTGTTTAAGGCGTTTCTTAAGTACAGCCCAATAGGTACTTGCACCGCGCGCATCAGGTTGGTCAGTTAATACACCAACGACATCAGTAACAGAAAAATAGTATTTCTGTTCCTCGTCATCCCATACGATGCGTACTTGCTTGTCGTCAAATGCTTGTATTTTTAGTTCACGAGACATGTCTTAAATAACTTTCGGCTGCAAAAATACTATTTTTTTTGCAAATATACAAATAAAAACATCGTTTTTTGTTAAAATACTTGCGTATGTCAAATATTTGTAGTACTTTTGCAGCCGCAAAAGCCTGGAAGGGTCCCCTATACAAATATTTTATCGGGGGAAAGTTTAACTAAATGAACACAATCTATGGACGATTATCACGCGGACAATGCAACAAGTACATGCCAAAAAGTTTTTGGGGCAGCACTTCTTGACGGACCTGAACGTCGCCCGCAGAATTGCTGAGACCATCACCTCGGGCCGAACGATTGAAATCGGACCGGGTATGGGTGTGCTTACTCAATTTCTCCTCAAAAATCCCAATATCAACCTTACCGCGATCGAGATCGACCGCGAGTCCGTGGCATACCTCAAAGAGTGGTACCCCGAACTCCATCTCATCGAAGGAGACTTCCTCAAACTTGACCTCAATACCATCGTGCCTGAAGGCGAATTCAATGTCATCGGCAATTATCCGTATAACATCTCCTCGCAGATATTCTTTAAGGTATTGGACTACAAAGACCGTATCCCCGTTTGCTCGGGTATGATCCAGAAAGAAGTAGCGGAGCGCCTGGCCTCCAAGCCCGGCAAGAAAGCGTATGGCATTCTCTCCGTGCTGCTCCAGGCTTATTATGATATAGAATACTTATTTACAGTAGATGAGTATGTGTTCAACCCGCCGCCTAAAGTCAAATCGGCCGTAATACGTATGACGCGCAACCGACGACGACGGTTGGATTGCGACGAAGCGCTCTTTAAGACAGTCGTCAAGACCGCCTTTAACCAGCGACGAAAACAGATGCGCAATTCTCTTCAACAGCTGGTAGGAAAGGGAAATCCCATCCTCGAAGAGAAAATATTTACAATGCGCCCCGAACAGCTGAGTGTTGAACAATTTATTGAATTAACCACTTTAATCGAAAATAATCATGTCTGAAATCAAGATATTCTATAAAGATAAGGAGAAAATCAAAGTAGCTCGCGCTATCTCCGCACTCAAAGAGATCGACAAGAAAGATATTATCTGGATCGACCTGCTCGATGTATCCGACAAGACCGAGGATACGCTCGAGGGATTCCTCAAAATCGATATCCAGGAAGATGAAGAGATGGAAGAGATCGAGCTCTCGAGCCGTTATATCCAGACGGATGACTCGATTGTCGCAAACTCTAACTTCCTCAAGAATAACTTCGAGATGGAGCCGGTGAACTTTATCATCAAGAACTCTATCCTCGTCTCTATTCGCGATAACGAATTGGATACTTTCAACGAGACCTTCAAGAAAATCTTCGTCAATACCCGCAACTATCCGACGGGTTATCACGTGTTGGTGGCGCTCTTCGAGACGCGAGTTGAGAAGGATGCCGACTTGATCGAGGACACGACGGATTTGATTACCGAACTCTCCCAACAGATCAATGCCGAATCGGATCACGTAGATGAAGACTTGCTCGTACAGATTAAGGACTTACAAGAAAAAGTGACCATCATCCGTCAGAACATCATGGATAAACAGCGAGTTATCTCCAACATCCTCAAATGCGATTTCTTCCCCGAAGAACTCAACCCTCGTTTGACGATGATTATTAAGGATATCAACTCGCTCTTCGACTATACCCGTTTCGGTTTTGACCGTCTGGACTACCTCCAGGATACCTTCCTCGGTTTGGTAAACATCGAGCAGAACCGTATCATTAAAATCTTCACGGTCATCAACATCATCTTCCTGCCGCCTACCCTCATCGGTAGCCTCTATGGTATGAACTTCGACTTTATGCCGGAACTGCATTGGCGACTCGGTTACCTCTTTGCCCTCGGATTGATGGTGATGTCAGTCGTCGTTATCTTGCTGATTTTCAGACTGAAAAAATGGTTATAAACAGATTGTTAACAACTGCTTTGTTACACAGTATAAAACTTGTTCCACATCGCATTTATCAAAACAAACAACAATCTCATAACTTAAAATTTTTAGTATAAAATAGTATAAATCAATTACTTAGCTCACTTATTAACACTTTCAACACCTATTTATATTCATGGATTTAGAAAAGAAAGAATATATTGATAAGATAAAATCCTTAGCCCGCGAGAAGAATGCCGTTATTTTTGCGCACTACTATACGCGACCGGAGATTCAAGAGATAGCGGACTTTATCGGTGATTCACTCGCACTCGCCCAACAAGCCACGCGCGTACAGGCGAATATATTAGTAATGTGTGGCGTGCATTTCATGGGGGAGACGATGAAGATTCTTTGTCCGGATAAGAAAGTCCTCATCCCGGAACCCGCTGCAGGTTGTTCGCTCGCTGACAGTTGCAAAGCCGAAGACTTAGCAATCTTCAAAGCGCAACATCCTGATCATATGGTAGTCAGTTACGTCAATACCACTGCCGAAGTGAAGGCTTTGACGGATGTAGTGGTTACTTCGTCTAACGCCAGGAAGATAGTGGATCAATTACCTAAGGATGCAAAGATCATCTTCGGTCCCGATCATAACCTCGGATCGTATATCAATTCCGTAACAGGCCGCAATATGCTTCTTTGGAACGGTGCCTGCCATGTACACAGCCGTTTCTCGCTCGAAGCCCTGCTGCAACTCAAAGCAGCCAACCCGGGCGTAGAAGTGCTGGCACATCCGGAGTGCAAAGGACCTATTCTCGCACAGAGTGATGTCATTGGTTCTACTAAAGCGTTACTTGAATATACTATTAACTCTCCCGCGAAGCGATTTATCATCGCTACCGAATCCGGTATTCTCTTTGAGATGCAGCGTGCGTGTCCGGATAAAGAGTTTATCCCTGTGCCGCCTGAAGTTACCGAAGGAATAGGTTGCTCGTGTAACGAATGCGAGTACATGCGCATGAATACCCTTGAGAAAGTATATAACTGCCTCCTACACGAATCGCCTGAGATTCAAGTTTCGAAAGAGGTAGCCGATAAAGCGGTATTGTCCATCCAACGAATGTTAGAAATGAGTTGATTATGAAAAATAAACTATACTATTTATTACTTGTATTAATAGGCGTAACGCTATTAGGTACCTATTCCTATACGCTGGATGAAAAATTGGATCTTAATGGCGATAATGCCACGTATATCATCCTTGCCCGGAATATGGCGCAAGGTCTCGGATATTCGAGTGTAACGGTGGATGGCATCAAACCTGCAAGCCATTTTCCTCCGGGCTATTCGTTTATCCTCAGTATTTTCATGCGGATGGGAATAGATAATCTGCTGTTTTTCAAAATACTAAACGCCCTATTCCTATTTGCTTCCCTATGTCTGTTATTCTTCGTGTTTAAGCGATGTACGAAGCAAGTATGGCTGATTGCCTGTATTTTGGTACTCAGTTGTTTCTCTACGCAACTGCTGCATTTTGCCGGAATGGTAATGTCCGAAATGAGCTATATGTTCTTTACGGTCTTAGGTGTGTTTGCTTTGTGGCAATATGCGGAGAGTGATAAAAAAGAATGGTATAGTTCACCCTGGTTCTGGATAGCTATTATTGCTTCAATGTCCGCTTATCATATCCGTACGGTGGGTATGGCGTTAATGCTTTCTATCGTTATTTTCTTCCTCTTTAGAAAACAATGGATAGCTGCAGGTGCCAGCCTTGTTTCCCAAATTCTATTGATGGTCCCGTGGATTTTACGGAATAAACAGTACGGCATCGAATCCCGCTATTTCGGTACTATCATGACTGTCAATCCGTGGAGACCGGAAGAAGGAACAATCTCGTCTGTAGGGGAGTTTATAGAGAAGATGTGGACGAACTTAGACCAAACAGTTATTGCCGGTTTTCCGCAAGTTCTATTTCCTTTCGCCTTTACGGAAACCAATGAACCTTCCGGTGTAGGAATGATAATTATAGGACTTATCGTTCTGGCGATGGTTATATGGGGTGCGTGGAATACAGACAAAATGCGCTGGTTGATGCTTGCTCTGTTGGCAGGAAATATAGGCCTGTTTGCTCTTTGGCATGGAGGTAACGGCACACGTTATGTGACACCTATCATTCCTTTGGTTTATCTTTTTTTCTATAACGGTGTATTCGCTTGCATCAAGTTATTATTGAAGGATAAAGTAGAAGATGATACCAAGTGGGCATTGATTCTCCTTTTCATGATTTTCCCGATGATCAAACCTCTTCAGGTCATGCATAAGCAATCGGCGATGCCGTATAATCCTGCTTATCGCAATTATTTCCATATGGCCAAAGAGATGAATAAGAAATTGCCTAAAGGAACGGTCGTATCTTGCCGTAAACCGGAATTATTCCTCTATTATGCGCCGAATCTCTATACTACCGGATACCGTTTTGATACGAATCCCGATAGCGTCATTATTCAGATGGTACGCCAGAAAGTGGATTATGTGATTTTCGATCAGTTAGGTTACAGCTCTACTCCGCGTTATCTGTTGCCGGCTATTCAGCATAGACCGCAGTTATACCCGGTAGTGTGGAACTTGGAGCGACCGGATACCTACCTTTTGAAATTTGATAGAACGAAAGCAGAACAACTCTTGATAAATGAATAAATTATGATAAACGGAAAAAAGATTATTGCCGTAATGCCGGCTTATAATGCAGAGAAAACACTCGAGCAGACGTACGCAGAAATACCCATGGATATCGTGGATGAAGTGATTCTTACGGATGACTGCTCGTCGGACGAAACGGTAAAGAAAGCCAAAGAATTAGGTATTAAAGAGGTGTTGGTGCACGAGCGTAACAAAGGTTACGGAGGAAACCAAAAAACCTGCTATAACCGTGCACTCGAACTTGGCGCAGACATCGTCATCATGATTCATCCGGACTATCAATATACGCCGAAACTGGTACAATCCATGGTCTATATGATTGCCAATGAGGTCTATCCTGTATGCCTTGCTTCGCGTATCTTAGGTAAAGGCGCGCTCAAAGGCGGTATGCCGATGATTAAGTATATTGCCAACCGGGGACTTACTTTGCTGCAGAATATCTTGTTAAACCAGAAATTGTCGGAGTATCATACCGGATACCGCGCTTTCTCTGCCGAAGTGTTACGCGCTATCAATTATAATATAGATAGCGATGATTTTATCTTCGATAACGAGATGTTAGCCCAGATTTTCTATAAAGGCTATGAGATAGGTGAAGTCACTTGTCCGACGAAGTATTTCGATGACGCCTCTTCTATTAATCTGCGTCGCAGTACGATCTATGGATTCGGATGTATTCGCGTCTCTTTGATCTATAGACTCTGTAAATGGCATTTGATGAAATCCAAACTGTTTGCGTAACACCACGATGCAATTCCAAGATCTCAAGCAACATATCATCTCGCCTGCGAAGGGTATTTTTGAACAACTGGTTCGATATGTCTTTTCCGGCGGAATAGCTTTTGTCGTGGATTTCGGTTTGCTATGGTTCGTCACGAGCGTCTGCCATGCCCACTACCTCGTCGGCGCCTTCTGCGGTTATACGGTCGGACTTATCATCACCTATCTGCTGAGTATCAAATGGATTTTTAACGAGCGAAAACTCGAAAACGCCAAACTGGAATTTGTTATCTTTACCTGTATCGGATTATGCGGACTTCTGCTTACCCAAGCATGTATGTATTGCTTTACCGAATTCCTGTTAGGAACCGATAACTACCTCTATTCCAAACTGATTACTACCGTCATCGTGGCGCTCTTTAATTTCGTCATGAAGAAAATACTTCTCTTTACCAATAAGAAAGAGTAATTTCCTATTTTTAAGATAAATAATACTAACTATCATAAATTTCGTTTTATTTTAGGTTTTTATTTACGATTACTATTAAAGACTTGTATATATTATAAAGAAGCAGTAATTTTGTCGCCGGTTTAACAAAATTATTGCTTTTTTTTATGAAGATTCTTTTTGTAATAGACACGTTTTATACGTCGAACAACGGTACTTCTATCTCTGCGCAGCGTTATGCAACCGAACTCCGTAAACGCGGACACGAGGTACGTGTGTTATGCGGTGACAAACCCAAAACGGAACAAGACTCCTGTCTCACGGACGGAGATTATTGTACGGGTATATTCCATTTTCCGATTTTCCAATTCCTTTGCGAGAAGCACGACTTCTTCTATGGGAATGCCAATAAAAAAATCATTCGCCAGGCGTGCAACTGGGCGGACATAGTACATATCTATACTCCTTTCTTTTTATCCAATGCAACCCTTTCATATTGTCAGCGAATAGGAAAACCCGTCACGGCGGCTTTCCATGTGCAACCGGAGAATATCACCTCTTCGTTTGCGTTAGGCAATATCAAATGGATCAACACGATGATTTATCGTATTTTCCGCCGCGTGACCTATAGTCGTGTGCGTCATATCCATACGCCTTCCCTTTTTATTGCCAAAGAGCTGGTCAAGAACGGTTATAAGGCGCAGACGCATGTTATCTCGAATGGTATCCATAACGAGTTTATAGAAGCCGGCGAAGCCAAACTAAAGACCAAAACTGACAACTTAAAACTGAATACGGATTGCTTTAACATCATGATGATCGGTCGTCTGAGTCGCGAGAAACGTCAGGACGTTATTATCAAAGCGCTGCAATACAGCAAGTACGGCGACCGTATCCAACTCATCTTTGCCGGTAAGGGTCCTGAATACAAGCGTTATGTCCGGATGGGGCAATCACTCAAGCATCAACCGATCTTTATCTATAAGCAACGCCCGGAACTGATTAAGCAGTTGCTTCAAACCGACCTCTATATCCACGCTTCCGATATGGAGATAGAAGCTATCAGTTGTATAGAAGCGTTTGCGACCGGTCTGGTACCTGTCATCGCCAATTCGGAGAATAGCGCGACGCCGCAGTTTGCGCTCACTGTGCATTCGCTCTTCAAAGCCGGCGATCCGGAGGACTTGGCACGCGTGATTGATTTCTGGTTGGATCATCCGGCCGAGCGCGCACGCATGGAAAAGAAATACCACGAGTCTGCGAAAGAATATACGCTTTCTCATTCCGTCATGCTCTTTGAGCAGATGTTACAGGCCGAGATCAACAATGAAGAAGTCGCTCCTTCTGTTATTCATCATATCCCTGTGCTTTCCGCTGTCAAACGCGGCGCTCTACGCCTCTACAAGCGAATCGCCTGAGATTATCCACACCATGTGGTACAGCCACGACGAACACCTGTTTCGCCGCGTGGATATCTATGTGCCCGAGGTTTATAAAGAATGTACAGAACCCTTGCCCGTTCTCTATCTCATCCATGGTATCAACGGGTATGAAGGGGCTTGGCAGGAACGGGGAAACGGAGTTGATACCTTTGCTACGATGATCGCCGAAGGGCGTTGCAAACCTATGATTCTCGTTATGCCCGATTGTAACAAATGGCCGATCAAAGAACGACCTCTCACGCGGGGAAACAGGCTGCGTAGTGTGCTCGGTTATGCGAGTCTGAGTCATGAGCATACACTCGAGTACGCGCTGAGCGACCTCATCAATATGATCGATACGCTTTACGATGTCTCTCCCTATTGTGTGGTAGCGGGACTGAGTGATGGCGCGCGAATGGCGGCAAATCTGGCCAATATACGCCCGGAGCGGATACGGGAAGTAGGATTATTTTCACCCGTCTTACATAAAGAACAACTGCCGATGGATACCACGCAGCTCCTCTCTGTCTATATAGGTTCGGCGGATATCTTTGCTCCCAACGGCCGTCGGTTGCATCGGCGCCTGCAAAAAAAGAACTACCCGCATCAATGGATAGTTCTGCCCGGAAACCACGACTGGCCTGTCTGGCGTGTCTGTCTCTCGCATTTCTTGGAGCATCTTCGCCTCAACGGACGCGGAGAACAATCGGTAAATGGTCTGAATAACCGTTCTGATACCGATAGCCGTTATAGGTCCGCTTGGGCTTCAACCCCATGTATTTCTCGTCCGTCTCCTGTATCCATTCCGCATCATAGACCTGAGCCTGCGAGAGGCTGTCTATAGAAGGAGATACATAGAAATGGTCTAAATAAGTCCATCTTCCTTGATACTTATGCGTCCCCGGAGCGTCCTTCCGTTGAAGCGGAAGGAAGTCCGTGACCGCTCCGCCTGGAAAGGTTTCTTTTAACATTTTGTTGGTAAGCCCTTTTAGGTCTTCTACCGGCCCGCTATTCATATCGCCCATGACGATGATTTTGGCATTCGGATCTATCCCGTACACCGAATCCACCGCTTGTTGCAACACCCGTTTCGCCACATTGCGCTTCCACTCGCTCTCTGCTTTTCCGCCTCGCTGACTCGGCAAATGACAAACAAAGAAATGAATCGTATCAGCCTGTTCCTTTTTTAAACCCTTTATTTGTGCGCAGACATACAATATATCGCGGGTCCTGAGTTCTGTAGCGACCTCGTCGCGTCCTGTAGGGCTTTGTCCGTCCTCCAACCTGACCCGTTCACCATTGAGCGAAGCGCTCACTCGTATCGCCCTTGTGGCGATGGTATCTATCCGCGACTTCTTATAAATAAGCGCCACGTCGATGCCTCGCCGGTCCGGACTCTCGTAGTGCACAAAATCGTACTCCCCGCGCCGCAAGGTAGTGCATAAGCGTTTCACGCACAGCGCATTCTCCACTTCCTGCAAACCCACAACATCCACGCCTTTCCACTCGCCGATATTCGTCAACACCCGCGCGATATTCTCCACTTTCCGGTAATATCGGCTATAACTCCATCTCCTCTCCCCTTCCGGCGTCCATTCCCAATCGTCTTTCTCCACTAACCTCTCACCCGTAACCGGTAACCCGTAACCGGTAACCCCTAATTCCCTAACCTCTAATCCTCTAACCCTTTCTACTACCGTGTCATGCTTAGGATGAAACAGGTTTTCCACATTATAACTCACCACGCACAACTCTTCTGCCTGTCCTTCAGCCACGCGCAACCCCTCTGCTTGTATGCATACCAAGCAGCCCACTAATCCCAATATGAACAACAGTTGTCTCATTATTTTTCTTTTGTTGTGCCGGTTAGTAATCGGCGTCTCTTCGTTCATTAGCCCGGCATCTTATGCCGGTTTAGGTTTCGTCCATTGATGCGGGATTTTATCCCGCGTTTTTTCTCTCCTTCAGCAGTACCATTCGTACGAACACGGGAAACATCCCGTAAACGACTTTCTCCGTCCGCCCTTCATTTAGAAACGCGTCGCCCCCGCCCTTAAACTGTGCATTCCATCTCGCCCGCAACTCCTCGTACCTCGGATGGTTCTTGTCCTTTATGATCGCACTCGCCTCGCGGCAAACCTCGCTCCAGATTCTGGCCTGTCGTTCTTCCGCCTCCGTCCTTGGGCTATACTTATAATCCCGACTGTTCCGGCGAAAATACTCCTGCGGCCCGACTTTTATCACGTGCCCCGAATCGTCCTTCCAGCGCTTAAACCGCATTTGCATTCCTGACTTACGCGCCAATTTCCCGCGCAAACTGTCCAACCCCGGACTCAATTCTGCTACTGCCATAAATACTTATTCTTTTTGTTTAATCTTTAGTTCTTATTTAGTACTATATTAGTTCATATTTAGTTCATATTTGGTTCTTCTGCCTATCATCCCGATACTATTACGTAACGATCAACTACCCTGAAGCCAATATCCTTTGTCTATTAGTGTAGGATTTTTTGGGAATTATTCGTCTTTCTTGTTATTCTCGGGATTCTCTTCAAACGGAAGTTCCTCAGCTTTTCCTTCTTCAATCGGGCGGATATGATCGGAAGCCTTTTCGGAGGATATGACCGAGCGACCTAACTGACGTTCCAAGTCCTCGCGTGCGTTCTTTGCTACTTTTCCTCCCGCTTGAGCTGCCTGCTTACTTTCGCCTATGCCTTTGGGATTGCGCTGACGAGACAACTCCGTAGTAGCTACCTCAGCCAAGGTATTCAGCGCCAGTTCCACATTGGTCATATTATCGCGCAAATTCTCTTTTGTCAGGCCTTTGTAACGCTTGTATTCGCCGGTCGTCATTCCGCTCCATGCTTGCGTGAGGACATTCGTCAAGATGGCGAAGTCCTTATGCTCCGTGATGCCCGCACGTTGCCATTCGTCGGTTAACTCCTTGCGCATTTCTATGGAGCGCATTCGCTCGTTTATCCACTTATCTGAATAACCCTGCCGACGATAGTCCTCTACCGCCATTTGGAAGGTCAGTTCCGGATCTATCATCTGGTCGATGCGCTGTTCGCCTAACTGCGCTAACCACTGCTTCACCGGCTCTGCTTTCTTGGACGGGATGGACTGAATAATACGGAAAATGCCCTGTAAATCAGCAACATCCGTCTTATATTTCTTGCCGTCCGAAGATGGCAATTTCAGTTGGTTACAATTTGTAACCGACTCATTTCCCTCTTTTTTAAGTCTGTTTTTCAGAACCTTCCAATAGGTTCGTCCATCAGCACTATCGGTTAATACTTGTACTATATCTACAACTGAGAAATAGTACTTTTCCTGCTCCGCGTCCCACACGAGGCGGACTTTCTTTCCTTCGAAAAGTTGTATGGCGAAATTGTCTTCCATAGTAAATACCTTTGCGGCTGCAAAGGTACAAAAAAAATCCCACATATGCAAATTTATGCGGGACTTTTTCGGAATTATTTATGGGATTATTTGACTTCTTGGCCGGTGAGGGTGTAGGTCTTATCGCCGCGCTCGATGAGGATCTGGGTACCACGGAGGACTTTCTTGGTAGTAGACGCAGGCTCCTCTTTGGTAATAGTTGTTGCGGAGCGGACGTAGTTAATTGTTCCGAAAACGGAATAGTTCCATTCCTCGCTGGTGAGCCAAATCTCATAGAGCCCGTCTTCCGTCAATTCCACAGAGATAGACTCCGTAAAGGAAGTAGGTTGTCCATTTTTACGAGCTCGCGCAGCCACATTATTAACAGACGTATTATTTAGAGTAAATGTAACTTGTGCACCCGTATTATTATGAACAGTAAGCACATTGCCCATTAGCGTCGCGTATATCTGGTTCGGGTCCACCGGGTCTACGGTTGAAGAACCTGAATCATCCCGCGCGTAGAGCGGAATGGTGTCGGTAGGTAGGCCGGATTCATTGTTGGTTTCATCCAAGTGTTTGAAATACGTAAAATGCTGCTCTCCCTCCACCTCTTCCATCCACACCATTTCATCCATGGTAAGTTTACATAATATATACTTTTCTTCGAAATTATCATCCCAGGGGCTATGTGAAGGAGATAGCATCCATCTACCGTCTTCTTTTTGTTCTATCTTGCAATCACATAGATATTTACTATCACCATTGGGAAGAATTTCAAAAATACTGATAAGTCCCTGCCGGCCTGTATGACAAATAGCGTAAGTAGAATTATCGTCGTCGCTTTTAGCATACCACTTACCGGTAATCAACACTTCTGCGTTATCCGAAACCGACTCATTTCGGATAAGTTGAAATTCTCGAATCAGTTTATTATATTCATACATGAATGAATCGAGTGTGAGAATGTCATTTTCTACGGAGTAAGTAGTGGAGAAGGAAATGCAGTTATATTCTTCTCCAGGCATATCAAGCATGACACAATTTTGCTGCACATATAGTCTGTCACCTTTCTGTTTATAAATCAAATCTCCCCATTCTTTATCATAACTTCTTATCAAGCCACGAAAACCAAGAGAGTTGTAAAATGTACGGTCTATTATCAGCGTTTTTACTTCTTGATTATCATCTATAGCTATCCATGAACCCAGAAGTCCTGTAGGCTGACCAATAGGATTCTCGGGATCTACTCCCTGATCCGAGAAATACTGAACATACAAACTATTGAGATTGTTTACCACTAAGAAATCAAAACTACCCTGGGTATAAGGAATACCGGTAGCGCTCGCCTGTAACGGTAACTGATATATGGCTGGAACAGGAGCCATTTCTATGCGATCTAAAAAGTCCTGCACCTCTTGGTTAGAGGAGCTTAGGTAATACGTCTTGTCGCTTGTTACAATGGCCGGTGTTATACACGCAGGACATACCTCTCCTTCCTCACAGGGGTTATCAAGCCATTGGATAGTACCACTCACCGTAATATACGACGATTGTAAATTGTTCGGGGCTTGCGTTAAACATGACGCCCCTTCACTCATAATCCACAAACTGCTTACTATCGCAAGCACGAATGTCAAAAATATCTTTTTCATAGTAGTGTAATTTTTTCAAGTTTTGTTTGTAATTGTCCGCCGGAGACGCCGAGTTTGCGGGCGGTGAGGTCTTTCAACTTGCCGATACTCTTTGGTGAACAGTTGAGCATTTCGGCTATCTCCTTATGGCTCAAACCAATGAGTACCAAGATACAAATACGGATATCCTGTTCATTCAAGTCTTGTGCCTGCAGCGTAGCGGCTAGGCCATGGAAGCGTTTGTTGATTTCCTGGCACAAGGCATCGAAATCATTCCACTCCAGTTCCTGGCGGATGTCTTCGCTTTCCAGCAAAAGTTGTCTGTTGTCGTTCAGTTCTTTGATACGCGTTTGCTCGAACTTCGCCTTCTCGGTACGCAGTTGATGTTGCTGCCAGGCTACAAAGATAAGCCAGCCTAATAGTGCTAATCCGCATACAATCAGTAAGATAAACCATACAGGCCGTGTCGGCTCTTCCGGATTCAGTTCCTGCTGAAGAAGGTTTACGGCAAGTGTCAATTGTCCGTGCCGTTCCTTGATGTGTTTCTGTACATCCGCGCGTTCGGACGACAGGCGGAGCAGCGTCTCTTTATCGGCCGCGGCGTCGTTATGCGTGAGGATATAATAGAGATCATCCAGATAGAACGGATTCGTCGTGCGCGGCAAAAGTTGCTTGGCATATACGCTCGCCGAGTCATCAATTTGCAGGAACGAGAAAGCCTGTGCACGAAGCATTAAAAGGTAGTCCGAACCATGCGAAGTGGCTGTATAATACAACACAGAGTCATATTCTTGCGTAAAGAAACAGGCTGCGGCTTTCGTCTCAATGACTTTTTCGGTCAACGGATAATACGGATAACAGCTTACCGCCGAATCGACCAGCGCCAAGGCTTGTGGCTTATGACCCATCGCCGCCTGTTCCCACGCCATATTATTTAATGCGTACGCATAAGTGAGGGAGTCGTACGATTTTGCGAAATGTGCTGTAGAAAGGGCATAGACTTCAAAAGCCGTCTCGTGGTCATTTGCCTGGCGGCACATATTGGCCATATTCGAATAGACGCGTCCGAGTAAAGACTCGTTATCGGTCTCGCAATGGGTAGCACGGATGAAAGCCCGCATAGCTGCGACCTGTTCCCCTTTCTCGCGTAGCGCCTTGCCTTCTTCGTAATAGGAACGCGCATCTGCCGCGCGCCCATAGAGCGGGGCGAGGAACAACAGAAAAACGATAATCCGATAGCTTGCTTTCATCGCAGTTTTCATTTGACGGTGCAAAAGTACTGCTTTTTCAGCATATACGCAAGAAAATACCTTTGAAAAGGACAAAACGTAAAACCCTCATTATCAACAACTTACGGATTTGTCTATTTGAAAAGCGACTTTTTTGATGCTTTTTTGCCCTTAGCTCAGCATCATTTGGGCTTTTTGGAGGGCTGCGATGAAGAGGTCGATATCGTTTTTGTCGTTATACAGCCCGAACGAGACCCGCACTGTGCCCGGAACGCCCAATTCGTCTATCAGAGGCTCCGCACAATGATGACCCGTACGAACCGCAACTCCCTGCTGGTCCAAGAGTGTTCCTATATCAAACGGATGGATATCACCCACGTTAAAACTGATCACTCCAACCTTTGGTTGGCCGGCGGCATACACGTTCACACTTTCTAACTCTCCCAACCGTTTCTCGCAATACTCCGTCAGTTCCCGCTCGTGCTTCTCAATCGCCTCCATACCCACATGCTCCATGTACTCGATCGCTTTCTGCAGCGCGAAACTGCCTACGAAATTCGGTGTTCCTGCTTCGAACTTATACGGCAGTTCATTATAGGTCGTGCCGCTCCAGCGCACATGGTTAATCATCTCGCCTCCCCCTTCATGCGGCGGCAGGTTCTCCAGCCACTTGCGCTTGCCGTACAACACGCCGATGCCCGTCGGGCCGTACATCTTATGACCGGAGAAGGCCAGAAAATCGCAATCCAGATCCTGTACATCCACGCGCATATGCGGCACACTCTGCGCTCCGTCGATACAAACCGGTATATTTCTCTCGTGCGCCAACTCAATAATCTCCTTCACCGGCTGAATCGTACCCAACACATTGCTCACATGCGCCGCACTCACGAATTTCGTCTTTTCGCTCAGCATGCCCTTGAACGCCTCTATATCGAGCGACAAATCGGCCTTCAGCGGGATATGCCGTAGCACCGCTTTCTTGCGTTCACACACCATCTGCCAGGGCACGATATTCGAGTGATGTTCCAAGCCGCTGACGATGATCTCATCGCCCTCGTTCAAGAGCAACTCCCCTATACTAAACGCGAGCGCGTTGATGGCGTCGGTCGTGCCTTTGGTGAAGACGATCTCTTCGGGTCCGCGAGCGTTGATAAACTGTGCTACCGCCTTTCGTGCCTCTTCATGATGCATCGTCGCCACCTGACTCAGATGATGCACGCCGCGGTGGATATTACTGTTCCACGTGCTATATGCCTCTACAATCGCATCCAGTACCTGCTGAGGCTTCTGACTCGTCGCCGCATTGTCCAGATACACTAACGGCCGACCGTGAACGGTCTCATTCAATATCGGAAAATCTGCTCTATTCATGGTTATTTTTCAATTCTTGATTTGTTTTGTTTTCTCTCCCAGTACGCACCATCTGATAACAGGAATTCGGCGTATTAGTTCTACTAACAGCGGCGACAAC
>ONUF01000029.1 GCA_900321005.1 uncultured Bacteroidales bacterium
GGGTATGCTTTGTACTATGGAAACTTGCCTTCCAACAAATCGGACAATGTGTTTGTGTCCTATCTGGATGCAGAGAAATCAGCCAGCGGCGGTGCGTATGAAGGCGAGAACTTCAATGTTTGGACCGCTTCGTACGGTGGTACGAACGGGATTACCCTCGAAGAGGCTGCTGTGGTACCGGGATTCTTCATTAACAACTCCGCGTATGCCGTTAACTCGATGTGTAATGGTGACGGCTATGCTAAGAAATTCGGCAAAGACGACTGGTTCAAACTGACTATTGACGCTACACTCAATGGGCAGGGCATTGACACAGAAGTCATTGTGGATTTGGCGTCTAACGGCGAGTACATTGACCAATGGACCTATGTCGATCTTAGCCAATTTGGTCCGATTGATGCGATCAAGTTCACCCTGACGAGTAGCGATAACGGCGACTATGGTATGAATACGCCGGCTTACTTCTGCATGGATAACTTCGGCGCAGAGAAACCGGAAGGCTATGTAGAACCGAAACGTGCGAAATTCTTGGAAATTGCTACCTTCGAGGATGTAACAATCGGAGCTCCGGAAAGTGTGCTTCACCTGAGCGAGACGGGCGCTATCAAGAGCGGTTCATTCTCCTTCACGCAAGAAGTTGACATGAGTTGGGGGTATGCTTTGTACTATGGAAACTTGCCTTCCAACAAATCGGACAATGTGTTTGTGTCCTATCTGGATGCAGAGAAATTAACTCGATGTGTAATGGTGACGGCTATGCTAAGAAATTCGGCAAGGACGACTGGTTCCGTCTGGCTATTGGCGCGATGCGCAACGGTGAAGGTATTTATTCGACCGTTTATGTGAACCTGGCTGCGAACGGCGAGTATATCGACAAGTGGACCTATGTGGACCTGAGTGAGTTTGGTAAGGTAGATGCTATCTTCTTCACGCTGACGAGTAGCGATAACGGCGACTATGGTATGAATACGCCGGCTTACTTCTGCATGGATAACTTCGGTCAAGCGAAACCTGCAGGTTATGTAGAGCCGGAGCGCGCTAAGTTCGATGGAGAACAAGGTATCGAGGGTGTAGAGGCTGCTACGAAGGCATTCAAGGTAATGCGTAACGGTCAACTCATCATCGTTCGCGGTGAGGCGGAATTTACGGTAATGGGTCAATCCATTAAGTAATGCGTCGTTTCTTACCGATCATAGGATTGCTGCTTTGCTTTGCGGGCTGTGTCAAACAGTCCGCAGAGCAGAGTAGTATTCCCGCAGGGAATAAATACGCTACGGGCTTTCAGATCACGCCTACAGACACCGGTACCATCGTTGAGGTCTTCCAGCCTTACCAATGCCTTTGCGTCAAAGAACCGCTGCGTCGTCTCGGAACGATGAGTACCGTGCAAGTGGGTTTCCTCGATGCGATAGACGCGCTGGACTGTCTCGTAGCGGTTTGTAATCCCGAACTCATCTACACGCCGGTGAAGGGCGATGAGATAGACCTCGGAGACTCGATGAAACCCAGCGCAGAGCGTACGCTCCAAGCGGGACTCGACGCGTTGTTAGCCGTCAATTACGGCCAATATGACAACCTCGAAGCTACGCGCCTGGAGAAACTCGGCGTGACGACCATCTATATCAACGAGTGGCAGGAAGGTTCGCCGCTTGCCCGTGCGGAGTGGATCCGCGTGCTCGGTGCCCTCACCGGCCGTCTCCACGAAGCCGACTCTGTTTTCCATGAGGTAGAGACGAAGTATGAGGAATTGAAAAATCATCAATCATCAATCACCAATCAGCAATCCACGAAAATTATGAGTGGTAATAATTTTCGTGGCACCTGGTATGTTCCTTCCGGCAAGAACTACTTGGCGTACCTCTTCAAGGATGCGGGCGCAGACTATCCGTTCTACGACAATGAGCGCGAGACCTCTATCCCGCTGACGATCGAAGAGACGCTCCGCTATTTCCACGACGCTGATGTGTGGGTAGGCGCCGGTGGAAACAGCCTTGCCGAACTCGCCCAATTAGACGAGAAGCATACCTGGTTCAAGGCCTACCAAAACGGCCGCGTCTATAACTGGCGCAAACAAACCAAGGCCGGAGGAGCAAATAATTTCTGGGAACGCGGAGTGGTACACCCCGAAGAAATGCTCGAGGACGTTATTCATATCCTGAATAACGCCCCCGATTCCACGCTGCACTTTGCTAAGCGATTATATTAGTTTCCTAGGATCCTAGTTTCCTAGTTCCCTGGAAATCTCTATCAGGCAAGCCCTGCATAAGCAATCCGAATAATGCGTGCGCAGAAATGTGCGCGCTTTTTCGTTTAAGTCTATCCCTGCGCATTGACAGATCGCAGGATTCTCGTGATGGCAAACAAAAGGTGCCCCGCATCGGGGGCACACCTTTGCTAAACCTTTACACGTTTTCATGTATGAAAACAATTAAACTTATTTAACCAGTTTTACGATCAGCGTTCCTAATGCCGGCACCTCAATATCTCTGCGGTTCAGATCAACCGTCTCGCCCGTCAGCGGATTAATGCCTTTGGCATTATACTTACCGAGAATCTCAGCATAGGTCTCCGTCGGAATGATACGCGGTTCTTCGGCTGCGTTGGCGAACACAAACACCGCCTCTTGGTCATTATAACGGAAATATGCGTAGGTGTTGTTGCGCGCGAGGAAGTGCATCGTACGGCCGAAATGCAGCACGGGCTCATTCTTACGCCAGGTATAGAGTGCGCTTTGGAAATTGAACATATCCTGCATAGCCGGCGTTACCTCGTCGCCCTGCGGCAGCGGAGCGCGGAGTAGGGAGTGTGCGTTCGGATCACCCTTGGCCGTCATCGCGTACTCGTCGCCGTACAGCAACTGAGGAATACCGCGCATCGTCGCCAACAACACGTTCGCCAACTTCACGCGGCGCGGGTCTTTATCCTTGACGATATCGGTGATACGCGCCATGTCGTGGTTGCCGAGGAAAGTCAGCAATTTATTCACGTCCGCGTACATGTAGTCGAGCGTCATCGCGTCATACACACGCGTCAGACCGTTGCCCCAACCGCTACCGTCATTCTCAAGCGCCTGGCGAATCGCCTCCTCAACAGGGAAATCCATCACGGTCGGCAGGTTCGAATCAAAGCCGTCGAAGTTCTTCGCGCCGCTCTGCCAGTAAGCCACAGCCGGTGCGGGACGAGTCCAGCACTCACCGACGATATTAATATTCGGATACTCCTCGCGGATGGCCTTTATCCATTGGCTGGCAGGAATCTTCTCGATATACGGGTAGGTGTCCACGCGCAGACCGTCGAGGTCCGCAAACTCGATCCACCAGATAGCCCACTGCTGGAAATACTTCAGCAAGTCCGGGTTCTCAAGGTTCATATCCGGCATTGGACTGTCGAACCAACCGCGGTTACTCAGCAGGCGGTCGTATTCCGATGCATTCGGGTCGTAGTTCGCTGTGAAGCAGTTATTGGTGTTCGTAAAGCTGTCGAACTGGTTAACCCAGTTATGGTACGGCAGGTCTTTCATCCACCAGTGTGCTGCGCCGCAGTGGTTCGGAACCATATCCATAAGGATCTTCAGACCCTTCTCATGGGCTTTCTGAACCATTTCTGCATACAGCGCGTTCGAGCCGTAACGCGGGTCGATGTGGTAGTAGTCCGAGCATGCGTAGCCGTGATAACTCCATGCCGCCTCGTCGTCGCCAAGCATTGGCGTCGGCCAGATAGCGGTAGCTCCAAGCGCGAGGATATGATCGAAACTGTTGATGATGCCCTGGATATCACCGCCCCAGCGGCTGTCCACATTGCTCTTGTCGGCTTTCTCGCGGGTGTTTGCGGTGCTGTTATTACTCTCGTCGCCATCTACGAAACGGTCGCTCATGATGAGGTACACCACATCCGACGCATCGAAGCTCTTGCGCTCGCGGCTACCGGCTTTGCGCTCGTTGATGACATAATCATAGGTCGCTTTCTTACGGCCTTTCTTGAGGGTGATACGATAGGTGCCGGCTTGGTTCACATCGAAATTCACGAACAGGTAGTTCGGACTCTCTGCGTTGTGTTGTCCGGTCGGCACGAGACCCAAGCATGCGCCGCGCATTGCTTTGCCGTTAACAATCTGCTGCACACTCACCTGAGCGTCCTGTAGGTCTTGACCGTGGAACAGCAGGGTGAGCGGCGTGTTCATGTTCGTCCACCAACTAAGGGGTTCCACTTGTTGAATCTTCGGGGCCGCAAAAACCAACTGACTTATCATCAGCACGGCGGCCAATACTAAACGGTGTCTTTTCATATCTCTGTAATTAGAATTTCGTTCAATGTAGTATGGTTCTTTTTTACATTAATATACCGCTCCCAGAAGGCCTGCATCTCTGGTGTCGGCGAAGCCAAAAACTCCTCTGCTCCCTGCGCGTCAATCCGGTCGATCACCATGCCGATACTTATCTTATGCGTGTCGAGCGCAGGCTGGAATGTCTTCTCTTCCTCGTCCTCTCCAATCACCTCGCTTACCACGCCGGTCTCTACCATTCGGCCCACCAACTGATTGACTACACGAATGGGCAAATGGTCGCGAATGGCCAATTCGTGCGCCGTAAGGGGCGCTTCGTTATTCTCGAAGCGCTTGATTATAATAGATAAGAGGTAAAGCATGATGAAGTCTTTGTAGCGGCGCGACATCATATTCAGGTCGTGCTCGTACTCAAACTCCTCGTTATTTTGGATAGCATAACTCATCTCTGCGCCGATCAGAATCAGCAGACTCGTCCACTGCAACCACGTCATCAGAATAGGGATGGACGCGAACGCTCCATAGACGATACTCGTGCGACTAAGCAAGGCTATCAAATAGACAGAAAGCATCTGAAGCAACTGGAACAGCGTACCCATCAATATGCCGGGTATCAAAGCCGGCAGGAAACGCACTTTCGTGTTCGGGACGGCTACGTACATGATGGTAAACATCAGCCAGCACATCAGAAATTGCAGGAATTTCACACCGCCGGTGTGCAAGGCTTCGTGAACTGCATGTGCATGAACCACATTCTCCACCGCCGAGTGTACAAAAATATTCAGACCCGCCGAACAAACAATCAACACCGGAATAAGTACCACGACAGCGATATAAGTCGTCGCCTGACGAAGAATAGAACGCGATTTCTTTACATTCCATATCCGGTTAAACGAGGCCTCCACCGACTGAAAGAACGAATAGATGGCCCATAGGAGGATGAGAATGCCGATACCGATGAATACACCGCCCTGTGCGGTCTCCAAGTAGCGCTCTACCATTGACATGATGGTCGGAACCATGTTTGTCTCGCCGAGGAAAGAAGCGTTGAGTTGTTGCTCAATCACATCGGCTACGCCAAATCCTTTCGCGACGGCTACAATCATTGCCAGGATAGGTACGACCGCAAAGATAAGGGAGTAGGTGAGGGCTTTCGCCTGATCGTTGAGGTTCTTGCTTGTGAAGCCGCGAACCACCAGCGCTATCGTACGCATCACCATGTATCCCAGACGCTTGTACCAAGTGTCTATCTCCGTCGTCGTCCTCCGCCACATGTCGTAGCGTACAAATCCTGCTATTTGGGAAAATTTGGTGTTTTTCACTAAACGTGTTAACAGTTTAACGATTTAACAGTTTAACGTTTTTCCCCCGAAGGAGCGCAGGCCTGTAAGCCGGGTTCTGTACCCTTTCGGGCGTCTATCATTAATCTCGGAGAACATGTTACCATGCCTCTCTCTCGCTTCCTACCCTCCGACTCGCGCGAGCAACGCTCAGACGCCGGTTTACATGGAATTGCAGCCCGCAGTTTGCTCGTTTCACCTCGCTTATCCCTTTCCCTTTCGGGCAAGAAACGCGATCTCGTCTCTGTAGCAGTGACCAAACATTTCTGCCTGACGGCCGTTAACCGCTGCGGTGCTCTGTGCTGCCCGGACTTTCCTCACCTTTCGGCGCGATAGACCGGCCTGCTATATGTTTTTGCGCGCTCCCTTATTGGCTCACGCGAGAGCGGTGTACGGGAATCGAACCCGCCTCCTCGGCTTGGGAAGCCGATGCACTACCGATGTGCTAACACCGCGCGCTTGCATTAGTACTCGCGCGACTGCGGGCAAGGCCCTTGTGGTAGCGCTACGTACTATGCTACGCTTTTCGGTCGGAATATCGTTCCTCTAGCATTCCTCCCGAGGAAGAAAGGATATCCATACCGAATTCGACGACAAAAGTACTGCTTTTTTTTGACATATGCAAATAAAAAAGATTTTTTTAGGGAAAAAGCGTAAAACGCAGGGTGGGGCTATGCGCTATCAAGCAGAGCAGGAAACGAACTAAAGGATTGCTGTATTGTGGTGTGAAAATATACGAATTTTGGCACGATTTTTGTGGTATATATTATTGAATATCAGCACGTTATGCCAATTTGGCAGTTCTTTGCAATTTTTGGCAGTTTCTCGTGCAAACCTTGTGGTCATCCGGGCTGAATATCATCCTAATCACACAGAAACGACACCGAAATCACCCTGAAATCACCCCCTTCTCTGCATTTTGGGTCGATAAAACCTCTATTTTGCTACACAAGAAGCCCGAGCGGTTAAACTCGGGCTAAAGGATAGATTTTTGGCTATTTCTTAGAATACCAAGGCTAATCCGACTTCTGTCGGCGCAACATGCCATTTAAGTTGCACTGCCGCATGATCATATTTGGAGTTATAAATGTCAATAGCTTTGTTGTAGTGAGCGGAAGAGCCAAACGTAAGACCTAATCCTACGCCGAGAGAGACAAGCGCCCCACATTCAATCCCTAAACATGCAATATAATTGCGGGGTTGTATTAACGTGAAGAGTCCTCCAATTGCTAATCCAAGTCCAATACCGTCGAACACACCTCCGGCAATTAATAATCCTTCCGCTTTTTGCCATTCTTTGTATGCTACAGGATCTTCCCGTTCGAGGATGCGTTCTACCTCTTTTGCGGATATATAAGTATCATTATGCAGATATTGACCATTGTCGCGATAAATACGCCCAGGAGTATAAGTAGACTTTGCGCTTTCAGTTGCGTTACTATCTTTGCTCTGTTCCGGGCTTATTTCTGTTTGCTTGTCAGGAGTGGAATCTATTGTTGCCGATTCTTGATTGTACAAAACAACCTTTCCATTCGAGTAAATAATAGAACTAATTTCTTTGGTACCCAGAATATAGGTAGGACCATTGAGATCAGACTTTTCCTTGTACTTAATCTCTATTTTTGAGACTTCAAGGATTTTTGCCTCAATTTTTTGTGCATCGTTCGTAACAATAATATCCTGCGCCCACATAGTGGAACCGAACATTAAAAATAGAATACAAAAGGCTAAATGTCTTTTCATGTTATCATTAGATTAGAAATTATATGCTATGCCTATACCGTTCTGAGATGCATTGATACTCCAATACGCAACAGGTTTCTTATTCACACAGGAGGAATTAAATACATCTACACTCCGATGCATTTTTGAATATCCTACAGCCAACGTTGGAATACAGGCAATCTCTAAACCAAGGGCTGGAATCCAAGAATATGGTACCCACCAACTAAATCCGAGGTCAATTCCGAGACCGACGCCAAACAATATCCATCCTGCTATCGCTGCTTTATGTCCACTATTATATTGAGCATAAGCAGCTTGGCAATTTTTAGACAGAAATGAGGCGTAATCATTTCCTCTCATGCTTCTTCCATCGTAATAATATGTATTGCCGCTACGAGTAACACACTTGTAGGTTGGTTCTTTTGGCTTGGAATTGTTGGCGGAAATGGTGGAAGTGCTGGGAGAATAACCATGATACTCTCTAACTTGCCCATTCGCAAGAAATGTTACCTTTTCGATTTTAGATGCAGGAATCACATCTTCTTTGCCATTTATTATACACGATACGCTATTGCTATTCATCTTGATTATTGGAGCAATAACGGTTTCTCCGGAAAGTAAAAGGATTTCTACCGTGTCTTTATAATTTGTTTGAACGGCAGATATTTTTTGTTCATCTATTTGCTTCAAAATTTGTGTTGTTTTTTCTTCTTCTGCTGCTTTCTTGCTAGGTGTAGAATCTATCGTAGCCGATTCTTTGTTATACAACACAACTTTTCCATTCGAGTAGATAACGGAACTAACTTCCTTTGTTTCCAGTATAAAAGTTGGACCATCCAAGTTATCATTTTCTTTATACTTGATCTCCGTTTTAGAGACTTCAAGGATTTTTGCTTCAATCTTTTGGGCATCATTAGTAATAATGATGTCCTGAGCAACGAGTGTCATACTTGCCATCACAACACAAGCGATTACAATGATCTTTTTCATATTGGTATGATTTTAATTTTTTCAACAACAAAAAGTGCGAACTCCTGATTATTGGTTCTTTCGGGCTTGGACTCCCTCTCTATCCAAAATGCAGAAAGTTCACACTTACGTGCGAACATTCGCATTATTTCGGAATAGAGATTCAAAGTGTCCAAGTTTGAAAGAATCCTCAATAAAGCAAACGCTAATAAATAATCATGTAGCGCACACTTGCGCTTGTCCTTGCTTTTTTACGCTGTCAAGGCCAGCGAGAGGTTATTCAAACCTTTGCGGCTGCAAAGGTACAACAAAAAAATGACACATGCAAATATTTGTGTCATTTTTCTGGTTTTTCCGGAATTTCTGGATTAGTTTTTTGGGCCGGATAAATCCTTTATGATGGCTTGGAGACGGGCGATTTCTTCTTTGGCATCAGACAGTTCTGCTTGAAGATGGGCAATTTCAGTTTGAAGGCTGGCAATTTCTGCTTTTTGATTAGTCCGGTAGCCTTGGCGGGCTGCTGTCATGCGCTCGCGAATACCTCCTTGCTCTACAAATTCGCGATCCCGATTAGCAATATACGTGGACAGCCCTTTATCTACCATGTGGCAAAGGCAAATAGCACAATTGGCCATTTCTTCTTCCGTCCATTTATCCCAATAGGGCGCAAAGTCCGCAACTTCCATATGATCCTTGCAGAAAGAATGCAGTTTGTCTGCACGGGAATTGTTTCCCCACCATTCATTCAGTTGTTGTGTCTTAATGCGGTTGTGATAATCTCCAAGTAACTCTTGATTACTTCCGCGCGCGATGCCTAATAATTTAATCTCTACTTCGGCGGACGAAGCACCGTCACTACTACCTTCGGCAATGTTTTGCATAGTGCTACGTGCCGCTTGTATCATTTGATCTACTGTGCGGTCACCATATTTCGGCATAAATCGGCGGCAGTAGGCGGCGGTTAACTGATAAAGGATATCGCTGCGTTTGTAGAAATGCAAGGCCTGGTATACCACAGGTTTGCGGAGAACACTGGGTGTTCCATCGGCGTAGTACTGGAGTTGGATGTTTTTTGGGGTTGACATGGGATTCTGGAATTTCTGGAATTTCTGGATATTCTGGAGTTTCTGGATTTTCCGGAGTTTCCGGTTTAATAAATTTCTACAATCTCGCGCTTGAGGCGGCGGGTGATTTGGGAAGGTTTAAGGGGTTTGACGTCCTTGGTCTGAAGGCCGGTGACGCGTTGGGTCGCCTTGATGACCAATGGTATCTCGGCTTTCTTCGAACCTAAGATAAAGGCGTTGACGAGCATGTTCTTCTCCAGCGTATAGACTTGTCCGTCGCGGCGCTGGTAGATGGTGTTGAGGTCAATATTCCCGCGCAGTTTCTTAAGACGGAACTTCTCAATATCCTGGTCGCCCATATTGACGAGATTCAACATTTGCAGCTGCTCCGCGTTCAGTTTGATGCCGAAAGGTATCGTCACTTTTACTTCTGCGTGCTCGGAAAAACGGCGCACGGAGTAAGTGCGCGAGTCCACGATATAATGGCGCTGGAAAGTCATCTTAAAGCACCCGAGATACTTGCTCACACTCTGCGTATGCGTGAGTACCGTCTCGCCCTCCGACTCGTTGCTGACAGACCAATGACGCAGGTCATTCATCGCCTGCTCGAAGTCATATCGCATGTTTCCCATTGCAAAGAGCGCACGGTGAACGACCACACCCGAATCCACGGCATTAGCGGCTCTGCGCATGTAGTTGCTGGGTGTGCCGGCCGGTGCCTTACTCTGTTTCTCCATATGCTCGAGGGCATCGGAAGCAAGGATCGAATCGGCCTGAGCACGTTTCTGGGCATCAAAGAAGCGCTTGCAGAAACGGCCCTGGAACTGCACGGAGTCCCGTCCGTCGCGGCATTGCTCCGGCATGACCACAATATTGGCAATCATTTGCTCCATGCCCCACGTGCTGCCTTCCGACAACATCCGCACATCGCTAACCACCTGATACTGGGCATTCTCGTCCGGAAACTCTTCCTCCAGTTTGACAAACACGGCATGGAGTAGGGCGGCCATTTGTTTGCGCTTGTTCCGCTGCTTGCTGGCTTTGGCAGCTACCACCGTCTCTTCGAGGGCGATCGGCTGCTCCTTGAGCGTGATGGTCGAGAGGATGGAGTCATTGGCACGCAAGAGCACCAAGGGCATGCTCAGTTTCTCATAACCGATAAACGAGAAGATGACCTCGCTGTGTTCCGGCAAGTCGGCTTTGAAAGCAAAGAAGCCGTCGTTATTGGTCGCCGTACCTACTTCGGGCTGCGCCTCCGGATAGACCGTCGCGTACGGAATAGGCTGGCCGTTTTGGTCCACAACACGACCTTGATAGGTCATTATAAAGGATAATATCAGGATCAAAGTTTTCATAATCGGCCGCAAAGTTACACTTTTTTTTGCATATATGCAAATATTTTCGTACCTTTGCAGCCGTTTTTGAACGAATGGATAAACCCGTAGTCATATTAGCAATCGAATCGAGTTGTGACGACACCTCGTCGGCGGTCATCGTGAATGGCGTGCTCCGCAGTAATGTCATCGCCTCGCAGAAGGTGCATGAAGAGTACGGCGGCGTCGTACCTGAACTCGCCAGTCGTGCCCATCAGCAGAATATCCTGCCGGTAGTGGATACCGCCCTTAAACGCGCCGGTGTCACCAAAGAGGACCTCTCTGCGATCGCTTTTACCCGCGGTCCCGGACTCCTCGGTTCGCTGCTCGTCGGTACCTCTTTCGCCAAAGGGCTCGCGCTCGCGCTGAATATCCCCCTTATCGATGTAAATCACCTGCAGGGACATGTCTTGGCGCATTTTGTTGATCCAAGTGAAGAAATGGTAGCGGCATCGCCTAACTTGTTCGGCTCTAAGCCGCATCCCACGTTCCCGTTTCTCTGTCTGTTGGTGTCCGGCGGTAACAGCCAGATCGTGCTGGTGCGCGCGTATAATAATATGGAGATCATCGGTCAGACGATCGACGATGCCGCCGGTGAAGCTTTTGACAAATGTGCGAAGGTCTTAGGCCTGCCTTACCCGGGCGGTCCGTGGATCGACAAACTCGCCAAAGAAGGCGATGCAAGCAAATATCCGTTCGCGAAGCCCAATATCCCGAATTACGACTACTCCTTCTCGGGGCTCAAGACCTCTTTCCTCTATACGCTGCGCGACATGCTCAAAGCGCACGGAGTAGAGACGATAGACGAGTTGGCGGAGCAAGTGCCGAACCTGCGCGAGGACATGTGCGCGTCGCTGCAAGCGACGGTGGTGGATATCCTGATGCGCAAACTCAAGAAAGCCGCCAAGGATTTAGGCATTAACCAAGTGGCGGTGGCAGGAGGCGTGAGTGCCAACAGCGCCTTGCGTCAGGCCTTCGTGGACTACGGTAAGAAATACCATTGGGACGTCTTTATTCCGCCGTTCTCCTTCACGACCGACAATGCAGCGATGGTCTGCCAGGCCGGTTATTTCAAGTACTTGGACCGCGATTTCTGCGCGATAGACGAGGTGCCTTATGCCAAAACAACTATCTAAATATCTTGAAGCGCTCAAGCCGTATTCGGACGTCATCATCTTCATGGTGACGCTGCTCGTAGCGAACTACGCCTGGAAGTGGACGATGGTGGGTGACGATAACGGCGACACCGTCACTTGGTTCGGTCTCGACATCACGGCGCCCTTTGAATTCATGGCGTGTCACATCGCTTCGGTGGTCTATTGGCTCGTCTCCCTTTTCCGCGACAACGCTTACATGTCCGATCCGCACACCATCCGTTTTGTGGGTGGTACCGGCACGACTATCATATGGGGCTGCACGGGTTTAAAGCAAAGCTTTATCTGGCTCTGCCTCATCCTTACCGTAAAAGGCACAACGGCCACTTCCGGCAAGGCTTTATGGTTGAAGAAACTATGGTTTATTCCCCTCGGCTGGGTGTGCTGCTACGCGTTTAATATCCTTCGGATATTCCTAATCGCTCTGCTTATCGAGCATCATCCGGAGTGGTTCCATATGCTGCACGACTACCTCTTCAAATACCTGTTCTACGGTATGCTCTTCGGCCTATGGGTATGGTTCGTAGAGGGTATCAGAGGCGTTGACGCTTCTCCATCATCCGAACAATCCGCTTCTTGATAGCGCTCACGATAGACCAGGTCTTGCTGGCCTGCGTCGTGTCTCCCGTCAACAAATCAGGAATTCTGTTTCCGGTCTCTTGCTCCGGATAGACGATCATGTAACTGTGATTGCTGAAGAACCGCGCTAACATGTCCGGTATCTGCTCAAAGAGCGGGTTGAAGGATGGGGTAGAAGGACGGGCGTTGACCATCACAATCATGTCATCCGGCGCCATTTGCTTGGCAATCATCAGCACATCTTCCCAGTCTTCCATCTCCCGATAAGATGCGCGCAAGAACTTGCTTTTGCGGCGGCAGAGGGCCTGAATGGTCTTCTGCGTGTCCTCGTTGGTGAAGAATACCACGCGTGCGCCAATCTGACTGCTCAGACGGCGTATCAGTCCGAAGCATGAGATGAAATCATGCTCTTTCTCCGCATAACGCGGCACGGCGACGAGGATGCGCGAAATGGTGTTGATAGGTTGCGCCGGGTGATAGATGATTGCCGCTTTGCTCTGGCTGTTCACCAATTGTGTAGCATCCGACCAGTCGGACTCATTCGCGAAATCCGGCGCAGACAGTTCGGCTAACTCACTCAGCTCACGCAACTCATAATGGCGGTTCTCGGCTACCGTCAGCAGCAGCCAACTGTTATCGGTCTTGTCCGCCTCTAACCGCGCCTGTTCTTGCAAAGCCAACTGTTTGGCCGCATATTCCGTGATAAACGACGCCGAGGTACAAAGCACCAGAATCATCAGCACGGCGGCATTGAGTATCTCCGCATTGAAAATACCCGTCTCATAACCGATCGTCACGATAGCCAGCGTACCGGCCGCAGTAGCATGGGTCAAACCGAACATCAATTGGCGCTCGGCCTTCTGCAAACCGAAACTTATTTGTCCTAACCAAGACGCGAACCATTTACCCACTAACTTCGTCGCAATCATCACGAGTGCGATGACGATCGTCGCCCAGCCGCTCCAAAGGAGCGAGACATCAATCATCATACCTACGCCCAGCAGGAACAGCGGCACGAAGAGGTTGTTGCCCACGAAGTTAATTCGCTGCATCACCGGACTGAGGTTCGGTACTAATCGGTTGAGAGAAGCACCGCATATGAAGGCACCTAAGATACCTTCCAGTCCTGCCCATTCGGCCATCCAGGCGGAGAAAACCATCAGCGTCATCACAATCAAAAAACCACTCGTCGCATCAGACCAGCGTTTGAAGAACCGCTGCGCGATCTTCGGGAAGATGAGTAGAATGTTCAGCAGGGTGATAGCGATGCGGGAGGCTTGCCGCCAGAAACTCAGGTCGTCGGTATACACATAATGGCTCTTGAGATATGCGAGCACGAGCAGCGAGAGAGAGATTGTCAGCATCGTTCCGCCTATAGCGATATTCGCCGCCGGGTTCTTCTGTACGCCGTAACGACTGATAATCGGGTAGGTCATCAGCGTGTGACTGCCGTACATCGCGCCGAGCAAGGTGCTGGTCACCCAGTTAAAACCTAACAGCAGACTGGTCGCGACACCTAAAATAAACGGAAAGATAAACGAATAGATACCGAACGTGATGGCGTTATTGCGCTGCTGCCGGAAGTCGTTGACATCGACCTCGATACCGGCCTGCAACATGATATAGAGCATGCCGATCTTGCCGAGCGTCTGGATAGACGTGCCGCTTTGTATCAGTCCGAAACCGTAAGGACCGACCAAGATGCCGACGATGATAAATCCCACAACACTGGGAATACGGATCTTTCGGCACACCATCGGCACCAACAAAATCGTCGCTAAGACAAGCGCAATAATCGCAAGCGGGTTCGTTATCATATTTTACACATTACACAATACACATTACACAAACTTTCCGGTAATACTTTTAGTATTACGGCGAAGTTCTTCTACCGTTCCTTCGGCTACTATCTGTCCGCCGCCTCGTCCGCCTTCTGGACCGAGGTCGATGATCCAGTCGCAGGCACGGATCACATCCGTGTTATGCTCGATGATGACCACCGTATTACCTTTATCCACTAACCGACGCAGCACATTAATCAGCACGCGGATATCCTCGAAATGCAGGCCCGTCGTGGGTTCATCGAGAATATACAAAGTCTTTCCGGTCGAAGGTCTCGACAACTCTGTAGCCAACTTAATACGCTGACTCTCTCCTCCGGAGAGGCTGGTCGAAGACTGCCCGAGTTTGATATATCCGAGTCCTACGTCCTGGATGGTTTTGATTTTTCGCAGGATCGTCGGCTGGGCTTCAAAGAACTCCACGGCTTGGTTCACCGTCATATCCAGCACGTCGGCGATATTCTTTCCTTTCCAGCGCACCTCAAGCGTCTCGCGGTTATAGCGCTGCCCGCCACACACCTCGCACGGTACAAACACGTCCGGCATAAAATGCATTTGAATGGTCTTATAGCCGTTTCCCGTACATTCCTCGCAGCGTCCGCCTTTGGCGTTAAACGAAAACCTACCGGCTTTCCAACCGCGGATCTTCGCTTCGGGCAGTTGGGCAAACAGTTCCCGGATGTCGTTGAACACATTCGTGTAAGTCGCGGGATTCGAACGCGGCGTTCTGCCTATCGGCGCCTGATCCACATTGATGACCTTGTCGATATGCTCCACGCCTTCGAGACTCTTGTACGGCAGCGCCTGCGCCTTGCTACGGTAAAAACGCTGACTGAGGATGGGGTAGAGCGTCTGGTTGATGAGTGAACTCTTGCCGCTGCCGCTCACGCCTGTCACGCATACCATCTTGCCCAGCGGAATACGCGCTGTCACATTCTTGAGGTTATTGCCCGTGCAACCGCTCAGGGTAAGCCACTTGTCGGATTTGCTCGGCGTCTCGGTGTTTTGGAATACCGGAATCTCGACATCTCCCTTCAGATACTTCGCCGTCAGGGTGTCGGTCTTTAATAGATCCTTCGGTGTACCGCTAAACAGCACATTTCCGCCCAAACGGCCGGCTTTGGGACCGATATCAACGATCCAGTCCGCCTCGCGCATGATCTGTTCGTCGTGCTCAACCACGATGACGGAGTTATTCATGTCGCGTAACTCCTTCAAACTCTTAATCAGTCGTTGGTTGTCGCGCTGGTGCAAACCGATACTCGGTTCGTCGAGGATATAAAGTACATTCACGAGCCGACTGCCTATCTGCGTAGCCAAACGAATACGTTGACTCTCGCCACCCGACAAACTCTCACTACTGCGGTTCAGACTTAGGTAACTCAGTCCTACGGACTGCATGAACTTCAATCGACCAATGATCTCCTTTACGATGGGTTCGGCGATAGCCTTCTGCTTATCGGATAAATCCGGGTCTTCCGAGTACTCTGACAGCACTTTAATCAACTCGTCGATATCCATATTAGCGAGGTCGGAGATAGTATATCGACCGAACTTATAACTCCGGGCTTCTTTGCTTAACCGCAAACCGTGACATTCCGGACACTCGATCCATTCCTCCTTATCTGAATCTTCGGATTCATCGGAGAAATCAGATAATTCCATTATTTTCTCCCACCAGTTATCTTCCCGAATGGCGTCATCCACTAATTCACTCATTCCCTCATTCACTAATCCATTCTTCACTCGTCCGAGTCCTTTGCAGCACGGGCACCAACCCGACGGACTATTGAATGAGAAGGTATGCGGGGCGGGTTCGGCATAACTCAATCCCGTCTCCGGACACATGAGGTTGCGGCTTAAGAATCGGATGTTTCCGGCTTCGTCGGCAACCATCATGATCCCGTTTCCTTGCGTCATCGCCCGATCTACGGATTGCCTGAGACGGCGTGTGTCGGTTTCCGAAGCATCGGTCTTGGGCTTGAGGCGATCCACCACCACTTCGATATCGTGCATCTTATAGCGGTCGAGTTTCATGCCCGGCGTGATCTCTTTTACCTCGCCGTCCACCCGCACATGCACAAAGCCTTTCTTGCGGATGGTGTCGAACAGTTCCTTGTAATGACCCTTGCGACCCCGTACCAGCGGTGCCAGTAACAATATCTTCTTTCCCGCATATTCCCGCACGATCAAGTCCATGATCTGTTCGTCTGTGAACTTAATCATCGGCTTGTTGGATAAGTACGAATAGGGTGTTGCGGCTCTTGCAAACAGCAATCGCAGAAAATCATACACCTCCGTGACCGTTCCGACGGTCGAGCGGGGATTCTTGGAAGTGGTCTTCTGATCGATGGAAATGACGGGACTCAGGCCGGTTATTTTGTCCACATCGGGACGCTGCATTTGGCCGATAAATCCACGGGCGTAGGATGAGAAGGTCTCCATGTATCGGCGTTGACCTTCCGCGAAAATAGTGTCGAAGGCCAAAGAGGACTTGCCCGAACCGCTCAGACCGGTAATGACCGTCAGTCGTTTTCGGGGAATGGACACGCTGATGTTTTTCAGGTTATGCACCCGCGCACCAAGCACCTCTATGTTGCCTTCGTTCTTCAATTATCAATCATCAATTATCAATCATCAATTATTGAAGCGCTTTAATAGCCTGCAAAAGCGCTTCAATTCTCGCTTCCGCGTCCGCTTTTTTCTTTTGCTCAAGGGCTACGATCTCCGGTTTGGCGTTCTGCACAAAGCGCTCGTTACTCAGTTTGGCCATTACGCCGCGCAGGAATCCTTGCTGATGCGCCAAGTCCGCCTCGAGTTTCTTGAGTTCTTCCTCTACATTGATGAACTGGTCCATCGGAATAGCGAACTCGGTCGTACCTACGATGAACTTCGAGCAGTTGCCACTCTCGGCTCTCGGCTCTTGGCTTTCGGCTACCTCCACATTCGCCAATTTGTCCACGAGAGCGTTAAGGGCTACCGGACTGATAAGCGTCAGGCGCTCTTTCTGCGGGATATTCTTACTTGCCCGCACGGCGCGGATGTTGGTAATAATCTCTTTTAGGTTATCCACCTCCGCAAGAAGACCGGTGTTGATTTCGGCTATAGGCTCCAGACGCGTACACATGATAGATGGCGCGGCGCAGCCTGTCTTGTTCGGCTCTAAGCCGTGCCAGAGCTCCTCTGTGATAAACGGCATGAAGGGGTGGAGCAGGCGCAGCAGGCGGTCGAAGAACGCGAGCGTAGCCTCGTAGGTCGCCTGGTCTATCGGTTGTTGGTAAGCAGGTTTGATCATCTCCAGATACCAGCCGCTGAACTCGTCGCAGTAGAGTTTGTATATCTCCATCAGCGCCTCACTCAGGCGGTATTTGCTGAACAAGTCCGCTATCTCGCGCTCTGTCTCTGCCAACTTGGCATCAAACCACTTAATCGCATATGCAGAGGTCGCAGGTTGCGCGATGTCGGCTACTTCCAGTCCTTTAATCATTCGGAAGCAGTTCCATATCTTATTGCAGAAGTTTCGTCCCTGCTCGCACAGGCTGTCATCGTACAGAATATCGTTTCCGGCAGGTGCGCTCAGCAATATACCCATACGCACGCCGTCCGCACCGTAGCGGGCGATCAGATCCAGCGGATCGGGACTGTTGCCAAGCGATTTCGACATCTTGCGGCCGAGTTTATCGCGTACAATACCCGTGAAATAGACGTGCTTGAACGGCATCTTGCCTTGGTATTCATAGCCCGCCATGATCATTCGTGCTACCCAGAAGAAGATGATGTCCGGACCCGTTACAAGGTCGGCGGTCGGGTAGTAGTACTGTATCTCTTTGTTGTCGGGATTCTCGATGCCGTCGAAGAGGCTGATCGGCCAGAGCCAAGAACTGAACCAGGTGTCCAATGCACCTTCGTCCTGTACATAATTGCCTTCGGGTTTGGTCTCCGAAACGATGATCTTGTCGTCCGGATAGTTCTCGAGGCCTGTCTGCGCCAATAGATCCGCGTCGTAGTACGCCGGGATACGGTGACCCCACCAGAGCTGGCGACTGATACACCAGTCTTTGATGTTCTCCAGCCAGTTGCGGTAGGTGTTCTTGTACTTCGCCGGATAGAACACGATGTCATCGTTCATCACCGGCGGGAGTGCGATGTCGGCAAAATGCTTCATCTTCACGAACCACTGGAGACTCAAGCGCGGCTCGATAGGTACGTTCGTGCGCTCGGAGTAACCCACTTTATTGTCGTAGTCCTCGATCTTCTCTACGAGGTCCAGCGCCTTCAGGTCTTCTACGATCTGCTTGCGGCAGTCGAAGCGGTCCATGCCGTGGTATTTACGTACGTTGGGCTGCAACTCCTCTTCGATGGTATCCATGTTGAGGTGTGCGTCCGGCGTGAAGATGTCAATGGTCTTCAGGTTGTATTTCTGCCCCAACATGTAGTCGTTCACGTCATGCGCCGGCGTCACTTTGAGGCAACCGGTACCGAAACCGATTTCTACGTAGCGGTCCTCGATGATAGGTATCACGCGTCCTACACCAGGCACAATCACATGCTTGCCCTTTAACCACTGGTTCTTCTCCTCTTTGGGGTTGATGCACACGGCTATATCGCCGAAGATAGTCTCCGGACGGGTGGTCGCTACGACCGCATACTTCGTCGGGTCTTCGGCTACGCGGTAGCGCAGGTAGTAGAATTTCGAGTGCTCCTCGTGGTATATCACCTCTTCATCACTAAGGGCAGTCTGACGCTCCGGATCCCAGTTCACCATACGCAGGCCGCGATAGATGAGACCTTTGTTATACAGGTCGCAGAACACCTTGATGACCGCGCGGGAGCGCTTCTCGTCCATCGTGAAAGCCGTGCGGTCCCAGTCGCAGGAGCAGCCGAGTTTGCGGAGTTGTTTTAGGATGATACCTCCGTGCTCGTCGGTCCAGTCCCATGCATGCTTGAGGAACTGCTCACGCGTCAGGTCGGATTTGTTGATACCTTGCTCTTTAAGGCGCTTGATGACCTTGGCCTCGGTAGCAATAGAGGCGTGGTCTGTACCGGGCACCCAGCAGGCGTTCTTGCCTTCGAGGCGCGCGCGGCGAACCAGAATATCCTGAATCGTCTCGTTCAGTACGTGACCCATATGCAGCACACCCGTCACATTGGGCGGCGGAATAACGATCGTATAGGGTTCACGGCCGTCAGGCTCAGAATGAAAAAGACCTTTGTCCAGCCAGTATTGGTACCAGCGGGCTTCAATGTCTGTAGGATTGTACTTTGATTCCATATATGTTGTATTTTATTGTTTGCGACTATCGTGTCGTTTGGAGTAATAAAGCCAGGTCACGCCGAAACCGAAGTAACAGTTGTTCTTCGGACCGCACACTTCCGGCAGGGTGTGATAGCAGTTGAATCCGGCGTACGCATCCAGTTGTACGCGGGGAATAGGCGAGTACGTCATGCCGAAATCGATATTTACGTCGTGCGCCGTGGAGTACCCGAACAAGGCAGTATTGACGTCGCAGTCGAAGTAGTCGTAGTTCTCGATGAAGAACCCTAACTTGTCCGTGGCTTCGAAGTCAAGGCCGAAAGCCACGAAGAAATCCGGCATCGGTGCCCATTCGCGCCAGTGTGCACCGAACTCATACTCGGCGGTCAGCCAGTCCGTGATATCACTCTCAAAGAGCAGGTCCGCACGACCGGCGATAGGCATCCTGTCCGCCATTTGCTTTGTCAGCGGTAGGCCGACATTGAGCATCAGACTCGTGCGGGGAATCCAATGCAACCGCGGTTCCTCAGAGCCCGGCCATAACATCAACTTGGTACCTATATACAACGGCTCTGTGTAGTAAAAACCTTCGTCTGCTGACTGCGGATCGCCATCCGGATGATCGGAGAGCGCCAAGCCGCCGGTGTATTCCAAACGTAACTCCGCACGTTCGTGCAAGCCGAAACGGAAAAGGGTAGTGGGCAAGGTCGCTATGTGCATGCCCGGTATATGCATCACCTCAAAACCCGTTTCCCATTGAAAAACACCGAAATCCAACACGTTGGTTCCCGTTCCGGCTCCCGGACGGTCTGCCTCCGCGTGCAACGTGTGATGCTCCGCATACACCGAAAGCGGCATCAGCAGCATTCCTGTCAGGATATATATCCACCGTTTTTTCATCGCTTTCCCCGTACGCACAGTAAAAATCGGGCACAAAATTACAAAAATATTTTGATATATGCAAAAAAAATCGTACTTTTGCAGCCGAATTGAAATAATCTGGTGCTATGCGGGACTTTAAACTCATTTTTGACAGAACTTTCTCGAAGAGTATTGCTAAGAAACTGTTGTGGCTGGTAGGATTTATCCTGCTGTCCATCTTCATCCTATATTTCCTCGGCTATATCCCGTCCTTCTACCAGTACGGCAAGGACCCCAACAGTCATGGTCTGTTCTACGATGTGATGGCAATGTTCATTGACCAGCGTAACCGCTGTTCGAACATGTCCACGCTGTTCTCGACCATCGTCGATGTGGTGGGGCTGACGATCGTCAACGGCTTGTTTATCGCGGTGATGACGAGTATCTTATCCCGCCGCGTGGACATGTACGAGAAGGGCTTGATACACTATAAGATGCGCGGGCATTTCATCATCGTCGGCTATAACAAACTGACCTTGCTGCTCATCAAGCATCTCTATCAGACGGACCCGAAAGCGCAGATCCTGTTGCTCACCTCACAGGATGTACAGAAACTGCGCAAGAAACTCGGCGCTGTACTCTCCAAAGATGTGGAGGAGCAGCTCGTCATCTACTCGGGCGACATGACCAAGCACGAGGATATCACCGCGCTGCAGGCCGAGCGCAGCCTGACCGTCTATATCTTAGGCGAGACGGGGCAGGAGGTCGATTCGATGAAGATGGACTGCGTGCGGCTGTTGGCCCAAGACCTGAATGCCAAGCAGGCGACCAAGCAGATACGCTGCTACGTATGTTTCGACGATCCGGACATCTACCATACTTTCCTCTATGCGGATATAGCGCCGGAGGTCAAGAAATGCATCCATTTCCTGCCGTTCCAGTGCGACGAGGTCTATGCCAAACGTATCATCGTGGATAATATCGCCGGCCAACCGATCGACTCCGAGGGAGGTATCGGTACTTCGTCCCGCAAGCATGTGCATGTGATCATCCACGGCATGAATGATTTCGGCCTGGCGCTGGCGAAACAAGTGGCGCAGATCGCCCATTTCCCGAATGTCAAGACGGATGACCTGAATACGCTCACCCATATCACCTTCATCGACCCGGAGGCGGGCCGCAAGATGCGGGAACTGAAAGGCCATTACGAGTCCTTGTTCCGCTTGTCGCCCTCGCGCTTCTGGGACGCGAGCACCAAGACAGAAAGTAAGTGGGAGTGCCCTGTCTCGAGCGATGCCAAGTACGGCTACCTTGGGCCGAACTTCATGGATGTGCGCTGGGAGTTTATCCAGGGTCATATAGGCGACGAGACCGTGCGTGCGTATTTGCATGCGTCTGCTGCCGATGATGCGCAGTTCCTGAGCCTCTTCCTCTGTCAGCCCGACGACGAGGCGAACACCTCCGCGGCGCTGAACTTGCCGGAGAATATCTATCTGAGTGCGAACGTACTTAATATCTATGTATTGCAGCACTATTCGAATGCCATCGTGCGCATGGTGGCTTCTTCGCCGAACTCGCGTTTTGCGCGCCTCACGCCCATCGGCAGCATCGAGCATTTCTTCTCGCAGGAGTTGGTGCCCGAGCAGAAGGGCAAACTCGTCAACGCCTGCTATGCGGGCCTGAGCGACATGACCAACGGTCATGAGATAGACCGCGAGTGGCAGAAACTGACGGTAGCCCAGAAATGGTCGAGCATGCGCAGCGCAGAGATGCTGCCCGTTCGTCTGCGTTCTGCGGCGCCCTTAGAGGCGATGATGCAGGTGGAGCATAACCGGTGGAATATGGAGAAACTGTTGGGCGGTTACCGTCCTCTGACGCAAGACGAAGCCGCAGAGGTGAAGAAGGATGCCGCCAAGAAGAAGACTTTCCGTAGCGCGCCGTATTACGCGCATTTGGATATATGCTCGTGGGAGAAACTGCAGGAGATTGATCCTGAGGTGGTGCAATACGATGCGGATGTGCTGAAGGTTATTTCGCTTCTTCGTCCTTAGGCTCGTCCTTAGACGCGTTTTTCATATCGCGTAATTCTTCCAGATAACTGGCGGTGATCACGCCGGAAGGCAAAGCGATGACTGCTACGCCCAGTAGGGCAGAGAGCATGCTTATCACGCGTCCGACATCCGAAGTCGGGCATATGTCGCCGTAACCGACCGTCGTCAGCGTCGTCGTCGCCCAATAAAGGGCATCTAAATAGTTCTCGAACATCGCCGACTCTTCGATATTAAACATAATCATCGCCGTCACGACGATGTAGAACAACGCAAAGATGAACACTGTGAACAGGATGCGGCGCTCTTTGCGGAGCACTTTGAGCAGCAGGCGCACGTTTTCCGAATAACGGATGAACTTAAACACGCGCAGGATCTTCATCAGTCGCGTGATACGCAGTACCTTGAGCGCGCGGCTGATCATCAGGAACGACGGCAGGATAGACAGCAGGTCGATGATGGCGAACGCCGTGAACGGATAGACGATAAACGCCTGATGTCTCGGGCGATCCGGCATCTTCATGTCGGCCGTCATCCATCGTAGCGCGTAGTCGATGATGAACACGCTCACCGAGATGATATCTATCCATTTGAAGAACGGGGTATGCTCGCGGGAGGTCAGGGGGATGATGCTGAGCACAATAAAAAAGAGCATCGTCCAGTCGTATATCTTACTCCATACGGTCGTTCCGTTCGCTTCTACTACGTCGTAAATCTTTCTACGCCAGTCTTTATCCATAGGTGTTATCGTTTAGTTGCGGCCGAGTTTGGCTGCGAGTGTTTGTGCGAGTTGTGCAAAGTGTTGCTCATCGTCGGTGCGTCCGGCAAAATGACAGACGGCGGTCATCGAGCGGTAGAGCAGCAGCAGGTCGTCTTCTTCCTCCTGCGGCAGGATGGCGATCGCCTTGTTGAGGCGCTCGTACGCCGACTCGTAGTTCTTCTTCGCTACGTCGAGTGCCGCCTGGTTGTTGAGTAACTGCGCATGCAGTTTATAGACGTTCTGTTCGTGTTCCGGCGAAGCTTCTATCGCCGTATATACTTGCTCTGCGCGGTCGAAATAGTGCTGCGCGGAGTCGATGCGCTGCAGGTAATAATGGAGCGCCCCGAGGTTCATCAGTCGTGCGGCCGAGAGGGGATGTGCCGCGCCGTAGATACGTACGTAGAGCTCGGTCGCTACCTGTTGTTCGGGCAGAGCTTCGTGATAGCGTCCGAGGCGGGCGAGGGCATAAGCGATGTTGTTATGCGCCTGGGCGGTGCGCAGCGCCTCCGGTCCTTCGTTCGCCAGCGCATAGCGCAGCGCACGGCGGTAGAGCACCAGCGCCTGGTCATAGCTGCGCGCCATCTTGTCGTAGAAATTACCGGCATCGAGTTGCCACTGCGCGTTCGTCGTGTCCAGTTCGGCGCGACGCAGCAGGTAATACAGCGCCGAGTCTTTCTGCAGCCGGCTCATATGAATCGAGTGGAGGTGGTAATAGTCTTCCGCCAACTCATTGCGCTGGGCGTCTGCCAGGCGACGGATACGCTTCATCTTCTTCTCGCGCTCGGCGGGGTCACCTTTGGCTAATATACGCTCCTGCGCGAGGTTAAGGTCGCCTTGCTCGATCGCCTGTTGGATGAGACTGTCGGCGGCGGACATGCCGTTGTAGTCGGTGCGTGCATAGCGTTCGGCCATCTGTTCGATGAGCGGTTCGAAGCGGTCATATTCGGTCTCTAACGCACTCAGCCGCTCTTCGTACTCCTGATTGGAGAGGGTAGCGGCCGCGAGTTGGGCGTTGAGTTCGTTCATCTTCTCTTCGTAATAGCGCTCGATGTTATCCCGCGCGGCCTGCTCGATACGCTGTTTGTCGCGTTGCAGCTGGCGGCGACTGACCATCACTATCTCCATCGGCACGGAGGTAGAGAAGGGTAGTTGGCGTCCTACCAGTTCGGGTTCGCGCAACTCGTAACCGCCTTTGTTGATGCCGGCGAGCGTGTAGGCTGCGCCGTTCTTATAGCCCGGCATCGACACCTGGAACGCACCCTGCTCGTCGGACAGCACGGGGTTATAGTCTCCTTGTACGCGCACTACGACGCCTTGCAGCCGTTGGGACGGCGCATCGGGACGCGTCACGGTCCGCACCAAGCCCGGCTGCGTCTGCGCGTGCAGGCTGAGAGCTATGAGGCAGGAGCCAAGTGCTATAAGGATCGATTTTCTCATAGGAGCACGATGTCGTTAGGTCCGCAGGGCGCGTGAAGCGTCGTCGAGGCGGACGAGGTAGGAAGCGTGATGCGGTAACTCTTCTGTTGCTGCTCGAGGGGCACAAAGAGCGAGAAACGGCCGGTGGCGTCTGTCGTCACATCGAACGCCTCGACCTGTATCGCGGTGCGCGGAGCGGGCTCGCCGTTAAGAAGGACGATAGCGCTGAGCGCGCCATATACCAGCGGGTCGCGGCGCAGCGGCAGCGAGAGCGTCTCGCCTAAGAGCACCGTCGTGTCTAAGGGTAAGTAGTCGGGGGCCTCCAAGTGAACCTCCACCGCTTTGTTCTTCAGTTTGGCGGGCAGGTAGCGGAAGAGCGAAGTCTGCTCGAAAGAACGGATCGTGTCTGTCCGTTGTTCGTCGGGTAGGGTGATCGTCAGCACGGCGTCGTGCATAGGCGGCAAGGCCTCGACGGCAGGCGTGTCCTCGTAGAGCGTCACGCGGCTGGTGAACGGCTGGTTCATGACCCATACGGCGATGAGCGCGGCGAGGACGAGAATAGCTCCGAGGGTCGCATAGACAGTCCGACGGATGATACGGCGTTTCTGGCGCTGCCAGATGCGGTCGAACGACACGTTGAGCATGCGGCTCACGATCTGCATCACCGCCCGCTCGCGTTTCATATACGCGCTGCCGGAACCCTCCTCGTGGATGTTCACGCCGAGGATCTCGCGGTCCTCGTGGATATTATCCGAATGCGGGAAATGCTTGAGTAGCGACGGGTTGTAGCACTCGGTCTTCGGGTCCCCGCTGTACGGCGTACCTTCTACGATGACGGGGATGATACGGTCGCGGCGACCTAACTCCACAAACGTGTCTATCTCTGCGCCCACCCACGGCGACTGCGCCGAGCGGGGACTACAGATGACGAGCAGGTATTTCGATTGCTCTAACTTGTTACGCAGCTCCGTCTTCAGCTCGTTCGGCTGGATGTCCGTATGGTAGCGGAAACACGGCCTCAGACGCGACTTTGGCAAGTCGCTGTTCTCGTGCTGGATCGTCGTCGGAAGGCGGTAACCTTCTATCTTCTCCTGCAACCATTTCGCCCATTTCTCGTCGGACGAACGGTAGCTGACGAACGCGTAATAGGTGTATTGTCCTTGACTCATTTACTGATCATGATGGTGGTACGCTTCGTGCCGTCATCCCATATGTACATACCTGCCGGCAGGTCTTCGATTGAGCTGCCCATCGGGCGACCGAGCAGGTCATATGCACGCTTCTCGCCGCTTACCCGCAGGTCTTCGATACCCTCTGCTGCGTCGGGTAATGTCTCTACGAAGCCGACCTTGGACAGATCTGCTACAAGGCCTTCTTCCGTATATACGTCGCGTATGAAGTCGTAGTCTGCGGAGGATTCCATGCCCGACACTTGTGCCGTCACATTCTCGGTCTGGAAACCACCGCCGCCGATCAGAATCGTCAGCGTCATACCGCCGCCGCCGTCATCAGATTTCGGTGCGCGCAGCATCGGCATCGGCATTTGGTCTTCCGCGTAGATCAGTCCGCGATAGCCGTCCGCTTCGATGACGATCGTCGTGTCGCACTCGTCGCATCCTAATTTGTGTATCCGCAACAGATACGATACGGCGCCCGCTTGCGGCATCCATTTGAGCAGGACGGAGTTGTCCGACACTTCCGCTACCTCTACGGTGTGGTCGTCGATACGGGCAAAGGCATTTCCCCATACCTCGTGGTTACGGTAGAGATCTACGGCGCGTACCTCACGGCCCTGGTAGTTCACGATCGCATCCGGCACGTACAGCACGGTCTCTTCCGAGAACATATGTTGCCAGTATTCGAGACCTTTCTCCTCTGACATACTTTGGTCGAATATCACCTGCGGCGGTACCAGCGGACCGTCTTGCGGGTTACCGAACGCGAAGCGCCAAGGATGGATCTCCGTGCTGAAAGCCATGTAGTGGATCGACGCGATGTTCTGGTCCTGACCGCTGAACTGGATGTTCTGCACGTTGTATAACCGGTCAAACACGCCCTCGCCGATATAGCTGTAGTTACCGTCTATGTTCAGGTTCGTGATGGTATAGCCCATCTCGTCCCAGGGGTAGTAGGTCTCATCCGTACGGTCCGGCAGGATGCCCGGCTCGGTGGACGACGGGTCTTTGGTGATCACCAACTGCACCTCGCCTGTATCTTCATTCGTCTCTATCGACCAGGTGGTAGTGCTGTCGGCATCCATCTCGCCGCTCGTAGCATATGCGATGATCTCCGTGGTGGCCATCAGCGTGGAGTCTTCCGTCCATACCTGCAGCACGCCTACTGCCGGCCGTAAAGCGACTATCTCCCGGCCCCAAACCTCGATAGGACGGTCTGTGTCATCATATCCTTCTTCTTTGCCTGTTTCTTCCCCTTCGTTCCATTCTTCCGCCTCAATGATGATATGGAGCGTCTCGATGTCTGCGTCCTCGGGGGCGAGGGTGAGACTCAGGATCTTGATCTCCTCCACACCGATGTACAGCGGCATGTTCGGGGATTTGTAACTACCGTCCCAGTTGTTAATGACTACAGATTCAACAGCGATCACGTTGGTCGTGTCGCCGGCAACTGCGCCGTTTTGGGCCATACTCATTCCTGCTACGCCTAAGGCCATCAGGAGCAATACGTAGAATTTTCTCATATGCTTAGAATTTAATAGTTTATCTGCCTACACCTTTGCGGCGGCAAAGATACAACAAATATTTCATATATGCAAATAAATTGTGAATTTTCCACAAAAAAAAGAGCCTTTCCGAAGAAAGACTCTCTTGCCGCGCGGCTTAGTTGCCGTGCTGCTGGTCGTACTCGGCACCACAGACGGACCAGTACCATGCTTTCATAGTCTTTTTGCCACCGGCAGTCTCCTTCTGTGCGAGGAAGGCTGCCTGGTCGGCTGCGATCTGCATCAGGTCTTTGCTGCGCGTGCGAACCATTGCGCTCACTTCCGTGAAGCGCGAGCGA
>ONUF01000024.1 GCA_900321005.1 uncultured Bacteroidales bacterium
TGACCGATATTCGAGAAGCTCTTCGTCCATGTGGAGTCGGAGTTCATGGTGTACTGCACGCGGTCGTAATGGAGCGAACCCGCCGCTTCGTTATTCGTGAAATCGAAGGATGTGCGGAAATACAGGTTGTTCTCCCATTCTTTCATGTACTCCATCTTCGCGCGGAAGACATATTGGTAGAATCCCATGACGGGTTTGCTGGTCGGGATAGAGTTGAGAATATGATCCCGCTCGATCATGTCCAAGGACTGACCCGGCTCCTCTACGTCGTATTGGGCTGTCCACCTTAGATGGTGACGCAGACCGTCGTACGGATGTTTCTTATGCTTGTCGAAGGTATAGAAGAGCGTTGCCTCGTATTTCGGACGCAGGTCTTTGGTTCCGAAAGCGAGATACGTTCGGAAATACACATTCGGATGCAGATCCGCCGTACTCATTCCGCCAAAACGCAGACGTACGCCTTCCAGCATATTCCAACTCACAAAACTGTATATCGGACCGATATCGAACTTACTATCCCAATAATGCGATGAGTGCTCGGTAGTGATGTACTCTGTCGTGACGGAGTTTACAAATAGTACCAGACTGTTGAAGAGAGGCATTGAGGTGAACTCATGTACAAGATCTTGTACGGATGCTTCGTACCAACTTAGAGGCTCAGGACGCAAGTTATCCCATTCCTGAATACTGATATATTCGCCATGCGTTGAATCACTGGCTAAAGTTGGAATATCTTCGGCCGTCAGACTCGAGAAAGTTTCCTTGGCAATAGGTGTCTCTAAGTCCCAACCTGTGTAAATCTTTGTTTGCCGCGCTAAGATGCCGCGCTTGTTGTCAAAAATATAGAATTTAGCATAAGTTGTTGTCCTATCCGGAGCCCATAGGCCGTTATCCAATTGTTTGTAATCGTGCTCTATGGAGAAGTTGCTCACGAAGTTCAAGTTAATCTCCGGTGGTATATTGATGGCGTATTTCTTCAATCGGAAGGTTGAGTCATTGACAATGTATAGGTGACCGGTGAAACCGTAACTCTGCGAGTTAACGGGCACAAAAGCCAAATCAATACACGGATACCCGTCAACCATAATGGTATCCATGATGTAGTATTGATAGAAGGTTGTCGCAATCGTTGAGGAGAGGGGAGAAACGAAACGGTTAAACAGCAAGTTCATACTGTTGTCATTAATCTCCACGTCGCGGAAAATCGCATTCACATTTTCTTGGAATGAACCCGAACCGATCAAGTCCTCTATGCCAAAGGTACGTTTCTTGGTCATGATTTTCTTCTCGCGGTGAGGTTTGCGTTGATAGTACTCCTCGCCGATGTTCTCGCGGATACTGATCGTAACACTCGGATAAACACCTGTAGTGTCTATGTATTTGCGAACAAAATCGAATTTCTTCCAGAATCGTTTGTCCCAATTCACTTTCAGGTTGTCCAACGCAAATGACATTCGGTTGTAGGTTTGCGCGGTGTATTGGTCCGCCGTGTGTACGCAGAATGAGTCCTTGCGGGCGATTACATTCTGGATCAACTCCACAGCCGGATTACCTTTGCGCTTGTAATCGCGCTTGCGATTCTTCGGAGTCACGACGATATCCTGCAATCCGTACACATCCGGCGTCATCTTGACGCGTACACCTTTGCGTTGCTGACCCTTACGCAATGTCAACAGCTCCGTCTTGAAACCCACCATTTGGAAGTTCAAAGACGTATAGCCTTGCGTGTTGCTGATACTGAAATTACCGTCTATATCCGAGGTCGTACCTATCTCCGAAGCTACCACGCCTTTATTGGAGGTGGATTTTAGAAAGTAGATCTGCACGAAAGGTAAGGTCTCGCCGGTGTCGCCATCGACTACGATACCCGAGATACTCGTGCGAGTCGGTTCTTCTTGTGCCATTACCATCCCGGCAAAGCACAAGACAATACATGATATGTATAATTTTATCTGTCGCATAAATTATTTGCGTGCAAAATATTGGTAGAATATGGAATCCTCGTATCCGTAATTAGTAAAATAGGTGCGCCAGCCAAGGTCTATTTCCTCGTTGTCTCTGTCCGAGAAAACCTTCATGGTGCGTTCCGGCATACCTGTCCACTTGAAATTATATAACTCAAAAAGCGGGAAGGGCACATTGATTGACAGACAGATGACGAGTGCCAACCATTTCTTGTGCACCTTCGCTTTCACTTCCGGATTAATCAGGAAGCGGATGACGTAAATCGTCATCATAAAGAGCGCAGGCATCGAATTACCCATCACCCAATCGTTGTACACACCGCCCCGGCAGAACGGAATGGTGCATAACAAGAATAAAGTAATATAGAAGAAATCGTCTTTTTCCGTCTCTTTCCATATGATCATGAAATAAATTCCGAACATGAACAGGCAGAACTGCCAATAGGAGAGTAGGTAGAACCGCCAATCGGTGACAAGATGGAATTTCATGTTTCCTGTCGCGTTCACGGACCAGCAGCCGAGCAGGTACGACAACATGATTACTCCGATAAGGGCACAGATAATATTTTGCCAGGAAAAAATGTCGTATAGGAATTTCTTCTCTTTTACGCACGAGACAACCCAAGCGCACACAGCGTACGCGACCAGCGTAACGAACGCCCAAACGCCGCAAATCAGTCCCGGCAATATCCACAGCGCATAGTGCTTACGCTCCGCGCCGTGCGTGTACATATTAATCAAACACAGTACGGGAATCGTGTACTGCGGCCACATCCACTTAAGACTGACCAGCGTCGAGCGGTACTGCAAAATAGGGTAGGTGAACCAATGCGGGTAACCCAAGATAACATCTTTGTTGTACCAGAAAGTCAATAGCTGCAGCGGAAGGAGCATGCCGTAAAAACCGAGGTATATAAGCAATGCCCATACCTGTGCTTTCGTCGTTTTTGCCTTGACCAAGAATAGAATGTTGAGGAATAGCAACACCATTCCTATCCATCCGATCAAGCCCAAAGCTAACTCTCCTATCAGCGGACTGCCGAAAATCTTGCCTATCAGTCCAGGAAATAGATACGAACCCAAATAATACGTTAGCATGCTCGGCGTCGGGGCATCGGTGTAAATCACAGGCCAAGGGTAACGCGCCAAATCTTGCACCACCGCACCATTACGAACGTAATCCGTGAAGAATCGGTCATCAATCAATAAACCGCCGTAGCCGATGATAAAGGCAAGAAGCGCCGCCCCGCCAAGTACACCCCAAACAACCTTGCGGTCAATCGTCAAGGTCTCAGATGGACCTTCGAGTTGACTCGTCGTACGGTAACGCAGATAGAATGCCAGCAGAATAAGTGCACTGAAAGGCACAGCTACCAACCAGCGACACCAGCCGCATAAAAACAAAAATACCGGTATATAACAAAAAACCAAGTTGGCTGTTGTTACGTGTTTATAGTTAATCGTCATAACGTATGTTGTTTCTTAACTCTGTTTCTGCACCGGATTGTATACCCACAAACCTTTGCGGCTGCAAAGGTACTACAAAAAACTGACATGTGCAAATTTTGCGCAGTGAAAAATGAGGTTTTCGAAGAAAATGGCAAAAAAACAGTTTTTATTTGCATGTATGCAAAATTTTTTGTACTTTTGCGCTCGATTTAAATAAATTTGAGATAAAGTAGGTTTATTATAGCCATGAGCATATCAATACACATTTCTGTTGTTTCGCCAATCTATCGCGGCGAAAAGATGGTAGAGGAATTAGTGCGCAGAAACATTGAGGCACTCGCCGCCATTACCGACGACTATGAGATAATCTTAGTCAATGATGCTTCGCCGGATAACTCATGGCAGGCAATAGAGGCCGAATGCCGAAAGAATCCGAAAGTGAAAGGTCTTAATCTCTCTCGTAATTTTGGGCAGCATTATGCTATCACAGCCGGCTTGACATACGCTAAAGGCGAGTGGATTGTTGTCATGGATTGCGATTTACAAGATCGTCCTGAAGAAATTCCGAACCTCTATGCCAAAGCGCAAGAAGGCTATGATTCTGTCTTGGCACAACGTACTCAGCGCTCGCATGGTCTGTTTAAACGGCTCGGCTCCAAGATGTTCTACAAAGTATTTTCGTATCTCACGGAAACTCAACAAGACGCATCAGTAGCCAACTTCGGTATATACCACCGTAAAGTTATCGATGCTGTGCTGTCTATGGGCGACGCAATGCGCTACTTCCCGACGCAAATCCAATGGGTGGGGTTCAAACGAGCCTACTTGCCTATCCAACATGACGAACGTGCTGAAGGCAAATCGACTTACAACCTCCACCGCTTGCTGCGTTTGGCTTTTGATACGATCATCTCCTTCTCCGATAAACCTATGCGCTTTATGGTGCAAATGGGTTCAGTCGTTACAATAGTGGCATTCGTCGTCGGTATCATATTTATCGTTCGCTATTGTATGGGATTGATTGAGGTCATGGGATATGCCAGCCTTATCATTTCTCTCTGGCTTTTGGGCGGCATCATTATTTCGTTGATTGGTATCGTCGGTATCTATCTTGGTAAACTCTTTGAGAAAGCCAAAGAACGCCCGACATTCATAGTGGGACATGAATTGAATTTCGACTAATGGAGATACGTGCTTTACAATGGGATTCGGACTTTTTCGAGCTGCGGATTGGCAGAGCCGATATATCGACGAAGGAAGACGCACTCTCCCTTGCAAATCGTTACGAAGAGCTAAAGAAGCAGTATGATTTGCTATATATCTTTGATCCCGACAATGTAGGGTTTGCGGCTAACGGTGCACGGCTTGTAGATGAGAAAATCTTATATAGCAAACCCTGCGAACCGCGTCAGCAGTATAGCGATGTTTCCTTTTTTAAACAAGCCTCACCATCCGAAGATCTGTATCGTTTGGCATTGGTTAGCGGAGGTTATTCGCGTTTCCGATTGGACGAGCGTTTCCCGAAAGGATCTTATCGGCGATTGTACGAGAAATGGATTGAAAATGCATGTCCTCAGCAGGGAACCAATAAGCAAATACTCATCTTGCCCGATACAAACGATATCGTTCGAGGAATGATTACAATCAATCATGAAGGCGAATTGGGACATATCGGATTGGTGGCGGTAGATCCGGATTGCCAACATCAAGGAATCGGGGGAAAAATCATGTCCACCCTGGATGGTTATCTGTTCAACCTGGGCATCAAAACCTTGGAAGTCCCTACCCAAAAAGCCAATACCGATGCTTGCCGTTGGTACGAGAAAAATGGCTTTGCCGTAGAGTCGATAACGCCGATATACCATTGGTGGCTGTTATAACCTCGTGATTTTATAATAATAAAAAGTAATATGAAAGTTGTATTGTTAGCCGGAGGATTCGGATCACGGATTAGCGAAGAGAGTATCTTCCGTCCGAAACCGATGATTGAAATAGGCGGAATGCCTATCCTTTGGCACATCATGAAGACGTATGCGTCATACGGCCATACGGAATTTATCATCTGTGCGGGTTACAAGCAAGAGTATATCAAGATGTGGTTCGCTAACTATTTCTTGCAAACCAGTGATGTAACGTTTGACTACACCAAAGGTACAAACGAAATCACTATTCATCAGATCCATGCCGAACCGTGGAAAGTGACGGTGGTAGATACGGGCCTGAACACTATGACTGGTGGACGTATCAAACGTATCCAACCGTATATCGGCAACGAGACCTTCCTGATGACTTACGGCGACGGTGTATGCGATGTAGATATCAATGCGCTCATCGAATTCCATAGGAGTCACGGCAAGAAAGCAACGCTCACGGCTGTGAAACTCAAGCAGGATAAAGGCGTCTTGAATATCGGAGGAGACAATGCCGTGAAATCCTTCCGCGAGAAGAATATAAGTGACGGAGCACCTATCAATGCGGGGTATATGGTGTTCGAGCCCGAGGTGTTTGATCTTATAGACGGAGATGATACAGTACTGGAACGCGAACCTCTGGAGCGCTTGGTGCAACAAGGCGAATTGATGTCTTTCGTGCATGAAGGATTCTGGCAATGTATGGATAACATCCGCGAGAAAGAGATGCTCGAGAAATTATGGAAGAGTGGTAATGCCCCCTGGAAAAAATGGTAAAAAAGAATAGATATGAGTAAAAAAGAAGAATTGAAAAGTCAGATTTTAGAACTGACACGCGAATATTATCGTGAGGTTCACGCGCAAAAGCCGGCTTTTGAAGAAGGTAAGACATTTGTGAACTACGGTGGACGCTATTTCGATGATGAAGAGATAGTGAATCTTGTGGACTCCTCCCTCGATTTCTGGCTGACAGCCGGCCCTTGGGCGCATAAGTTTGAGACAAGGTTGGCCAAATGGTTAGGCGTCAAATACTGCGCAGTAACTAATTCCGGTAGTAGCGCGAATCTCTTGGCATTCTACGCCCTTACATCCCCTAAACTGGGCGAGCGTGCTATCAAACGCGGCGACGAAGTAATCACAGTCGCAGCAGGATTCCCCACCACAGTCAACCCCATCATCCAATTCGGTGCAGTTCCTGTCTTTGTGGACGTAAAAACACCTACTTTCGATGTTGATGACAGTCAGCTCGAGGCGGCATACAGTCCGAAAGTGAAGGCGGTCATGTTAGCGCACTCCTTGGGCAATCCCTTCAATCTCAAAGCTGTCAAAGCATTCTGCGACAAGCACAACCTCTGGCTCATTGAAGATAACTGTGATGCCTTGGGTTCGGAATACACGATTGACGGTGTCACCAAGAAAACCGGAACATGGGGACATATTGGCACTAGTTCCTTCTATCCGCCTCATCACATGACGATGGGAGAGGGAGGCGCGGTCTATACCGATGACCCGCTGCTGGATAAGATCGTGCGTTCGTTCCGCGATTGGGGACGCGACTGCTGGTGTGTTGGTGGTGTGGACAACACGTGCAAGATGCGCTTTACCGGCAAGTTCGGAGAACTGCCGGCAGGCTATGACCATAAATATGTCTACAGTCATTTTGGCTTTAACCTGAAGATCACGGATATGCAAGCGGCGATTGGCTGCGCGCAATTGGAAAAACTCGACACCATTGTGGAGGCGCGTCGTAAAAACTGGCAGACACTGTATGATGGACTCAAAGCTATTCCGCAATTGATGATGCCGGAGCCCGAACCGAATAGTAACCCATCATGGTTCGGATTCCTCGTCGCCGTTCGACCCGATGCGGGTTTCAGCCGTAATGATTTGACGGAGTTCTTGGAGAGTCGTAAGATTCAGACCCGTAACCTTTTTGCCGGAAACTTGCTACGCCATCCGGCGTTTGATGAAATGCGCAAATCGGGTGAAGGGTATCGCGTGGTAGGTGAATTGAAGAACACCGACCTCGTGATGAATAACGGCTTCTGGATTGGCGTTTATCCTGGTATGAAACCGGAAATGCTGAATTGGATGATAAAATCAATTCGTGAATTTTGCAAACGATGAGTTTACGTGATTTCTATAAAGGCAAACGCGTTCTTGTAACCGGTCATACCGGCTTCAAGGGTTCGTGGCTGAGTATCTGGCTGCATGAAATGGGAGCAGAAGTGATAGGGGTTGCTTTAGATCCTCAAACCGAAAAAGACAACTTCGTGCTCTCCGGAATAGGTTCTAAGATAAAAGCCGATATGCGTGCAGATATCCGCGATGCTACAGAGATGCAGCGAATCGTTGATACATATCAACCGCAGATTGTGTTCCACTTGGCTGCACAACCTTTGGTACGCTTGAGTTATGACGAACCCGTTGATACCTGGCAGACGAATGTGATGGGAACGATCAATGTCATGGAGGCTTTTCGGCATTGCGAATCGGCGAAGGTGGCGGTGATGATTACGACGGACAAGTGCTACGAGAACCGCGAAATCAATCATGCCTACACGGAAGATGAACCGATGGGTGGATACGATCCGTATTCATCTAGTAAAGGCGCCTGCGAAATAGCTATCAGCAGTTGGAGACGATCGTTTATGAACCCGACAGAATATGCCAAACACGGAAAATCCATCGCGAGCGTACGCGCAGGCAATGTAATAGGTGGAGGCGATTGGGCAAAGGATCGTATCATACCGGATTGCATCCGCGCTATTGAAGCGGGAGAACCGATTAAGATTCGCAACCGTCATTCCGTTCGCCCGTGGGAGCATGTGTTGGAACCGCTTAGCGGGTACCTGACCTTAGCGCAGAAACTATGGGAACATCCTACGGAGTATTGCGAGGGATGGAATTTCGGTCCTAAGATGGATGCGGTAGTGCCCGTATGGGATGTAGCGACAATGTTAACCAAAGAGATGGGGAAAGGAGAACTTCTCGACCAGACCGATCCGAATGCACCGCATGAGGCGAACCTGCTGATGCTGGATATCACCAAGGCGCAGACACGACTCAATTGGCATCCGCGCTTGACGACGGCAGAGGCTATATCGCTGACGGCCGACTGGTACAAGCGGTATCAAGACGAAGATGTGTATGCGCTGTGCGTGGAAGAGATTAATAGATTTTGCAATAACGAATAGGAATGGAAAAACTCAACAAACGAATATCTATTGTCTTTGCGGTTTTAGTAGCCATCTTTATCGGACTGTCTGTTTTTCATAGTCCTGTAGAGCTTTTTAACCATCAAGAATGCGTGATTTTCCGAGCTGGTGATGACTTCATGGCGGATTTCTTCAATCTGCAGCGGTATATAGCAGATCGTGATCCGTATTTTAATGAAGTCAACACACGCTCCGAGCATGGCTATTTGCCTCTTAGTTACCTTATTGTACTTCCCTTTAATAATCTGTGCGATTATGCCCATATGTCCTTGGAAGACTGTTGGCATTCACATATCGCTGTGTACTCTGCACTCGTATTTTTGATGATATCGTTATTCTTTTTCTTTGATTCTTTATTCCGGTTAAATAGTAAGAAAGGATGGCGCATCTACAATACCTTCTTATTGCTGTTCACAGCTCTTTTCCTCCATGCAATAGAACGAGGGAATGAGATTTTTATTTCGGCAGCATGTATCAATTACTTCTTGGCTTTTTACGATGCAGACAATGTATGGAAACGTCGATTAGGCTTATTCTGCCTATGTTTTGCTGCGGTTTTAAAGATTTATCCTGTATTGTTCGGTATCCTGTTATTGCAAGATAAGCGCTACAAAGATATCGTGTTCTGCGTGGTGACGGGATTGCTATTGGCTTTTGTGCCGTTCCTATGCTTCAAGCATGGTTTGGCGAATATACCGCGTCTGATAGGTAACTTACAAGTACACACAACTACCTATTCAACCATTCCATCTACGGAATACAAATTCGGTATTCATGCTTTATGTAATGGCATCACTTATGCAGTCAATTATTTACAACCGGGAACGATTGCTGATTCGGCAGTAAGCAGTATTAATAGCATTTCAAAGGCTATTACTGCCGTATTGTCCATAATAACTCTGATATTGGCATTCATGGAAAGGAGAAGATGGTTACAAGTGGGACTGATAGCTATGGTAGTTATGCTTTATCCGTTCCAATCTTTATACTACACCATCCTTTATCTATTGCCGATGGTTGTATTCTTTTTAGGTAAAGAGGACTGCACGAAGATGGACTATAGCATCGCTATCCTCTTATGTCTTATCATGAATCCGATTCAGCTGGTAGTGCCGCCAGTCACCCTGACACCTATTTTAGCGAACATATTCACGATTGTCTTGTGGATTCTTCTTCTCGTGCATTCGACGAAAGGCATCCTTAAACAACACCGAGCATGAGCTATATCATCACAGGCGCAACAAGTTTTTTGGGAGTAGAACTGGTGCAGACCTTTTTGCAGCAATCCCATCAGGTGACCGTTATCTGTCGCCCGGGTTCGCAGGGGTTGTCGCATCTGCCCAAAGGCGTCAAGACCGTTTATGCGCAGTTGGATGAATACGGTACGTTGGATACCAAGATAGCTCAAGCGGATGTGTTTGTGCATCTGGCATGGGCAGGAACGGGACATGACGGACGAGATGCAACGCAAGTGCAGCAAGAGAACATAGCCTACTCCTTAGATGCTATGCGTGCAGCGGCAAAGATGGGATGTAAGTTGTTTGTGATGGCGGGTTCGCAAGCGGAGTACGGAAGTACTACTCTTCCCCAACAGGAAGAAATGCCTTGTGCCCCGTTCTCGGAATACGGGAAAGCGAAGTTGCAGATGTGGGAAGAGGGGAAGCAGTTGGCAGCGGCATTAGGAATGAAGTACCTACATTTGCGTATCTTCAGCCTGTTCGGTGAGACAGACCATGCTTGGACCTTAGTGATGAGTTGTGTAGATAAGATGCTGCGCAACGAACCGATGGAACTGAGTGCCTGCACGCAGAACTGGAATTTCCTCTATGTGAACGATGCAGCACGGCAGATCAGCGCGTTGTGTAACTATGCCGTACAGAGGGAGGATTATACGAGCGAGATCTATCAAATTGCTTCGGAAGACACCCGCCCGTTGAAAGATTTTGTGGAACGAATGAAAATACTGACGGGCTCGAAGAGCGACCTGCATTACGGAGCAGTCGTTCCGGCTCATCTGGTTTCTCTGCAACCCGACATGCACAAGACGCAAGCCGTCGTGGGCTCGTTAGCAGAATATGATTTCGACGCCGTAATAAAACGAATAATTGATAAACACTATGATAAAAGTATCTGATTTTATTTTCAAACACTTGGTGGAGAAGCACAATATTCATCATTGTTTCTTGGTAACTGGTGGTGGTGCGATGCATCTCAACGATAGTATCGGTCACACGGAAGGACTGACCTATATTTGCAACCACCATGAGCAAGCATCGGCTATTGCGCAGGAAGGTTATTTCCGTGCAAGCGGTAAGATGTGCGTGACGAACGTGACAACAGGCCCGGGTGGTACGAATGCTATCACGGGTGTGCTGGGCCAATGGTTGGATTCTATTCCGGCGATTTATATCTCCGGCCAGATCAAGACCGTGACTTACAAGAACACCTATCCGGATCTGCCGCTTCGTCAGTTGGGAGACCAGGAAGCGGATATCGTAGCGGTAGTTTCCCCCATTACGAAGTATGCCAAGACGGTGACGAATCCGACGGAGATCCTATATGAGTTGGACAAAGCGATGTATCTGGCTCTGAACGGCCGTCCGGGACCGGTATGGCTCGATATTCCGTTGGATGTACAAGCAGCTATGGTGGATGAGACAAGTCTGCGTGCGTTTGATCCTGCCGAGTTGGAAACGAGATGGGACTATGAGACAATCGACAAACAACTCGATGACGTGTTGACCAAACTGCAATCCGCCAAGAGTCCGGTCATTTACGTAGGTAATGGCGTGCGTCTGGCTGAACGGGAGAAACAGTTTGTCGCATTGGCGGAACGATTGGATATACCGGTAGTAACGGCTATCAGCGGTAGTGACATCATCTGGTATAACCACCCCCTGTGTTTCGGCAAACCAGGTATCTGCGGAGACCGAATCGGTAATATCATGACCCAAAACAGCGACCTGCTCATCATCCTCGGTACGCGCCTCAGTCTGCGACAGTTGAGTTATGCCTATGACTTGTTTGCGCCCAAGGCATACAAGGTGATGGTAGATATCGACGAAGCAGAGATGCATAAACCGACGTTGAAGATCGACCTGCCGATTCATGCGGACTTGCGCCATGTGATAGACGCATTGCTGGAGAAGACGGAAGGAAAGAAATATAGTTTCGAGACGTGGAAGCAATGGGGTAGAACGATTGAGAGTAAGTTGCCGACATTGTTTGCCGATAACCCCGATATGCCCGGATACACCAACTCGTATAAGTTCGGCGATGAACTCTTCAAGCAGATGAATGCCGGAGATGTAGTGGTAACCGGTAACGGTACCGCATACACCTGCACCTACCAAGCTATGAAGGTGAAAAAAGGTGTGCGCGTGTTCGCAAACCAGGGATGTGCTGCGATGGGATATGACCTCCCGGCTGCTATCGGTGCGGTCACGGCAAACGAGAACGGTCGTACGGTCCTTGTGACAGGCGACGGCTCCTTGCAGATGAATATCCAGGAATTACAGACCTTGTTGACCTACAAGATGCCGTTGAAGATTTTCGTGCTGGAGAACGAGGGCTACTTGGCTATCAAGACCACGCAGAAAGCGTTCTTCGGCGGTAAGTTCACCGGTAGTAACCCTTCAAGTGGCGTGATCTGCCCGAACTTGGAGAAAATAACGGCCGCATATGGTATCCCGTACTTGTCTGTCAGCGAGAATGGCGAGAAACTGCAACAAACGATAGCCCACACTTTAGCAACCGACGGACCGGTGATCTGCGAGGTGCATATGCATCCGGAGCAGACATTGTTCCCGAAATCGGCTACGATGATGGATAAGAAAACGGGCAAGATGAGTTCCGCTCCGCTGGAGAAGATGGCGCCGTTCGTGAGCGAAGAATTACAGAGCGAATGCACCTATAAAGGCTAAAGGCGAATGATTAAGGAATTATGGCATAAAGTGGATAACCGGTTTATCCGATTTGTATTGGTCGGTGTACTCAATACCGCTTTCGGCTACGGAGTGTACTGCCTGATGATATGGATCGGAGTGCCGTATTGGTGGGCGACTTTGATCTCCAATGTGTTGGGTGTGCTGTTTAACTTCAAGACCATCGGAGTCTTGGTGTTTGAGAATCCCAACAACCGTTTGTTCTTCCGCTTTGTGTCGTGTTATATATTGGCGTATCTCCTGAATGTAGGTATCATTTACCTGCTTACGCACTTTGCGGGACTGAACGACTATTGGAGTGGTTTGATTGCCACGCCATTCGTCGCTTTGTTCTCATTCTTTTATCAGAAATTATTTGTATTTAATCATAACAACCATGAAAAAGATTAGTATCTTGACGCCTTGCTACAATGAGGAAGGTAATGTGGAGGAGTTGTACAAGCAAGTAAAAGCGCAGTTTGAAGCGTTGAAGGATAAATATACCTATGAGCATATATTTATTGATAATGCTTCGCAGGATAAGACCGTAGAGATTCTCAAAGGTATCGCTGCGAAGGATAAGAATGTCAAAATCATTGTCAATGCCTCTAACTTCGGGCACATTCGTTCTCCTTTCCATGGCCTGAAGCAATGTTATGGCGATGCGGTGATGCTGATGGTAGCCGACCTGCAAGATCCGCCCGAGTTAATCCCGGAGTTTTTGACCAAGTGGGAAGAAGGTCATAAAGTGGTTGTTGGCGTGAAGAACAAGAGCAAGGAAAACCCGATCATGTACGGTATCCGTAAACTCTTCTATACCATGGTTCGTAAGATGTCCGAGACGCCGATGATAGATAACTTCACCGGTTTCGGCCTTTATGACAAAACGTTTGTAGACGTGCTGCGCGCTACCGATGATCCGTATCCCTACATGCGCGGATTCGTTGCAGAGTTTGGAGGCGATATTGCTACGGTCTATTATACGCAGCCCAAACGCGAGCATGGCAAGACATCCAATAACTTCTATAAGTTATACGATATGGCGATGCTTGGCTTTGTGAATCATTCCAAAGTACCTTTGCGTCTGGCTGTCTTTATCGGTTTCGCTATAGCAGCACTCAGTCTGGCGGTAGCGCTTTTCTACTTTATCTATAAACTCTGCTATTGGGATAGCTTCCAAGTGGGAAATGCCCCATTGGTAATAGGTCTGTTCTTCTTCTCCGCCGTTCAACTGATTTTCATCGGAATCTTGGGCGAGTATATCGGAGCCATCCATACGCAAGTGCGTAAACGCCCGCTGGTGATGGAGAAAGAGCGTGTTAATTTTGAGAATGACTAAACAATAACAAGGCCTGCTCGATCGTTGGGGACATGTCGTAGTACTTGTATTCCGCTAAACGACCACCAAACAGCACCCTTGTCTCTTCGTCTGCCAATGCCTTGTACTGCGCGTAGAGCGCTGCGTTGCGTTCGTCGTTCACAGGATAATACGGCTCCATGCCCGGTTGCCATTCGGTACTGAACTCCCGACTGATGACGGTTTTCGGATTGTCATATACCGCCTGCCCGAAACTCTCAAAATGTTTGTGCTCGATGATGCGCGTATAGGGTGTCTCGCGGTCCGTATAGTTCACCACGGCATTGCCCTGATAGTTTGGCGTATCCAATGTCTCGGTCTCAAAGCGCACCGTGCGGTACTGTAACTTACCGAATCGGTAATCATAGAACTGATCAATAGGACCGGTATAGACGATCTTGTCTGCTATCCCGTCCAACTCCTCGCGATGGACGAAATAGTCGCAGTTAACGCGGGTCTCGATACCTTCCAGTAATTTCTCAATCAACGCGTTATATCCGCCAATCGGAATACCTTGATACGGGTCGTTGAAATAATTGTTATCAAAGATAAAGCGCAAGGGCAAACGGCGAATGATGAACGCCGGCAACTCCGTACAGGGACGTCCCCATTGTTTCTCCGTATAACTCTTGATGAGTTTCTCGTAGATATCCTTGCCGACCAGCATCAGCGCCTGCTCCTCCAAGTTCGCCGGTTCGCGATCGCCCAACTGAGTTCTGATGGCTGATTGCTGACGACTGATTTCCGCCTGTGCTTCTTCCGGCGTATGAACTCCCCACATCTGATAGAAGGTATTCATATTAAACGGCAGGTTGTATAACTCGCCTTTGTAGTTCGCTACCGGACAATTGGTATAGCGGTTGAAGGGCACTAAACTGTTAACAAAGTCCCATATCGCTTTGTTTGCGGTATGGAAGATATGTGCGCCGTACTGATGTACGTGAATACCTTCCGTTTCCTGACAATATACGTTTCCTCCTAACTGGGGACGCTTGTCGATAACGAGACATTTCTTGCCTGCCTGCTTGGCTTTGTAAGCGAAAGTCGCTCCAAACAAACCGGATCCGACGATAAGATAATCATATTTCATCGCTTCGTAAGTATTTGATAGCCGTATTGGTCTTGTGAATAAATAGTATATCCGAGCTGAAGGATGTCTTGGCTGTTTTGTTCATGGGCTACAATCCACTTTGGAGCATGTTCTTGAATCTCTGTCCAACTTTCCTCAAGCATCTGCGGAGACTGAGACATACCTAACGGATGGTAGAAATACCGGCTGGCCGGTTTGCCGTCCACCAGCAACCATAGCCGGTAATGGAAGCAATAAGCGGGATTCTTGAATGACCACATCGACCGGTCCTCCACACCGTAAATCATCACATATTCGGACTCGCCCCTGTTCTCGTTAAGGAACGAAGCTACTTCTTGATCATGGCTCGTGTCAAAAGGTACAAGGCGCAGATAGGAACGCACACCGAACGTCGCAATGCCGATTGTCAAACAGAGCGCCCAGATAGTCCGGTAAGCGATCTTATGCAGACGTACTTCTTCCCAGATAGACGCTAAAAGGAGCGCAAAGATTCCGAAGCAGGGATACACGTAGTGCGGGTAGCAATTCTTCGTGAAGGCATTGAGCAGAAGCGACATGAGGAAGGTTAGGCTAATCCAGAAAAGTGTTTTCCGATTCTTCCGGTAGTTTTGGCGAATAAAGAGCACAAAGAACAGGAACGCGGGAAGGCATATCCCTGACATCGCTAATAAGCCCTGCCAGCTGTTATAATCTACCTGCTCGCCATAATCTTGCATGTTAAAGAGCAGATAGCACTCCACGAAATCATTCAGATTGCCCTGATAATACATCCATCCGATGACGGGAAGCATCACCACTCCTAAGCCCGTCACCACGGCGAGGGCATAGCGGGCAAACACTTTCGCGTCCCAGTTTCGTATCAAATGATATAGGATATACAGGGCTACAGGGATAATACCTGCCGACGTGTTGGGTTTGGTAAGCAGACATACCCCTACGGCCGCCGACAGTCCGAATACTTCGCCAAACGAGAAATAACCTTCGTCCTTCAAGTGCTTGGCTAGCAAGTAGCAGGTGTACGCACAGCCGATCATAGCCATCCACTCGGGCTCGCCCTCATCTACAAAGGGAAGGCTCAGATAGCCGGCCATCAGCCCGGTGATAATCAGGCTGTTCTTCTCGTCGGTATAGACACGACCTATCTTGTAAAAGAGAGAAAAGACACCAAAAGCGATGAGCATGTCCAGTATCCAGACACTGTATAACCCGCCGGTCCTCGCGCAAAGCGAATAAACGATATACACCAGCGGACCTTTATGGTCGAACATATCTTGGTACATGACCAGCCCTTGATTCATCCACTCCGCACATCGGTAATAGACGCATATGTCCGTGGGCAAATCACCGTTTCCCCAGGGAGCCATCGAATGGGGGAGCATGAACACAAAAGCCAATAAGGCGATGATGCTGTATGCAACCGTATTTGTAATGCGGGTTCTCTCCATCAAGCGGAATTTGAACTTATTTCAACGCTTTGTTGATCTGGCGGAAATCACCTAACGCCTTCTTTCCGATACCGAAGATGCGCTTCATATTGATACTGTTCACGCCGCCTTGGCGGGGACGGAAGGTAATGGGATACCAGCCGATGTTGTAATGCCAACGAACGGCAATAGCGCTTACAGCCACATTTGCCAAATTGTAATCCTTCGGAATAATCTCCAAGATAGGCTCTAACTTCTCCACATTGAGCAGGCGGAACGGTGTATTGGCGTCTTTTACCCATACATGGAACATCAGCCAAACGACGAAACGCAAAGTCTTGGTCACAAATACACGACTTGCACCGTCTTGTCGGCCGCCGCGGGTACCAATCTGGAAATCGAAGTTCTTACGGTTTTCCCACATCTGCCAAAACTCTTCCGGCAAGGTCTGACCGTCGCTATCCGTCTGGAAGATATAGTTTGCGCCATTATCGATAGCATAATGATATAAGTACAGCACGGTTGCTCCGTGTCCGGAATTGGGCTTGTCTAACGGTGTGAGAAACGGGTATTTCTTTTGCAATCCCTGCATAATACGGAATGTATTATCCTTGCTGCCGTCGTTGGCGATCACCAACTTGGCTTCATGGCCTTCGGTATTGATTTTCTCGCACACCGGATGCCACTGCTTGATCACATCCTCGATATTCGCCTCCTCGTTGTAGGCAGGCAGCACAAAATAAATAATGTCTTTCATTCTTTATGATTTTTGAAGGTTACGTACTTGTTGAGAATAAACTGAATGAGCGCCACTACGACAATCGATATCAGTTTGCACACCAATTCGTTCCAGCCGCCTATCGTCACCATCAGGTACAGCATCAACTCGCTGATACCGAGTCCTACCAGACCAACGGTGTAGAACGACATAAAGCGCAGCGCAGTCTTGTTTTTTACCTTGAAATTGATTTGGCGATTCAGGATAAACGATGTGAAAATACCTATGTGAATACTGATGACATTCGCCCAAAGATATGGCATTACGTCATAGTGGCACAGCACGGTATATACGCAGAAATCCAAGCCTGCGCAGAATCCGCCGATTAGTCCGTACAAAATCAGATTCCGAAAGCGGTTGTATAATTTGACAATGGTCTCTTTCATCTTATTTCTGTTGCTTTAAACTTTCTTCATGTATCAGATCCCACACGCGAAGCATCCATGCTTCGTCCAGCCCTAATCTTTCACCTTTCGCCTTTAACCTTTCACCTATTATTTTCACCCGCTCCGGCTGCAGCGGTGCTACGCCATGCGCTTTCTTCCACTCGCCGATACGCGCACTCACGTCCATTCGCGCCGCAATGGTGTCCCATAAACGCTCGTCCAACTCATCAATCTCCGCCCGCAACCAATGTAATTCTGCAGATTCTTTGCTTTCAATCGTTAGTGATTCGTTGGTGATTCGTTGGTTATTCGTTAGTTGTTTCTCTACTAATTCCCTAAGGTCTACGGGACGTAACTGCTGTTTCCTGTCTGATAAAGCATGCTCCGGATCACAATGCACTTCGATCATCGCGCCATCTAATTCCAACTCTTCAATCTTACTCATCAGCCCCGGCACTTTGCTCGCATCGCCGCTCATATGACTCGGATCCAACAGCATCGGGATGTCCGGCCGCGCGATGCGTACCTTATGCGCCATCGCCCAACACGGTTGATGCCCACAACCCCGATGAACAGCCATCACCGCTACTCCTGTCTTTTCTAATCGCTCTATATTCCCCAACCACAACTCCGCATCCGCATTGACGGGATTCTTTATACACAGCGCCTTTGGCGCGTTTACACTGCAGCCTCTGGCTGCGTTTAACTGCTGCAAAGCAGCGTTTATGGCATCCGCTATCGCTTGCACCGCAAGCGGATTGGCGCTGGTCCGCGCTCCTATCCACAGATAGTCCACACCGGCTTCCAATGCTGCGGCTACGTGTTCGGGTGTCGCTACTTCTGTGGCAATCGCCATGCCATACGTTCGTTTCACTTCAGCTAACCATTCTAAGGCTTGCGCCCCTGCGCCCTGGAACGTGTTCGGATTCGTGCGCGGTTTCCACACGCCCGCGCGAAATATAAACCGCGGCATAGCCGCAATACACTGCGCCTCCGGCGCGTTTACACAGCAATCTTTGGCCGCGTTTAACTGCTGTAAAACAGCGTTTACAGCATGCGCCGTCTCCATCACCTGCTCTCGACTCTCCGCCGCGCATGGCCCTACTATGTATATCTGCTTACTAATACGTCAACACTATTCGGAAATATACCGTTTCCGGCAAGATCGGTTGGCCTTCGCTGTCATAGTAGTAGTCGGAATTCGTCAATTGGATCTCCAAATAGCCTACACCAACTACGTAATCGAGTGCTTGTGTGTAGTAATACGGTGTGTTCACCGGAATGATCTCCGACATAAACATACTCATCGGTAGCGGAACTTGATACGCATCCTGCGTGCCTTTCTCAAACTCGCGGCAGACGGTAAAATGACCCTTGTTGTAAATATCTTCCGTAATAGCCTCCACTTCAATGCGGCAGTAGTACAGTCCCTCCTGTTCTTCGAGATTCCAATCTCCTTGGTTCACCCTCAGGTCCTTGATGGTATCATTTGCTTGCAAACGGAAATCCATACCCTCCGGTTTCTCTGGACTATACAGATGATCGGAGTTTGTTAACTGGATATCCACATATCCGACACCGATGCGATAGTCGATATACTGCGTGTAGTAGTTTGTCACTTCCTCTGTCGTCGTACCGGAATAGAAACGACTCACCGGTAGTACAGCTTGAAAGGCATTATCTTTACCATGGTTAACATCGCAATATACTGCCCACTGACCGTAGTGATATACATACCGAGTGATTTCCGGCATGTTGAAGTGGCAATAGAACTGTTGGGCAACACTGTCAAATTTCCACGCCTCCGGTGGCACAGGCAGATCAATAACCTTCTTGTGGTAATTGCACTCCGGCGTGTTGTCTTGACAACTCATCAGCATCATCCCGCACACAGCGATCAATAAAAATAATTTGCTTTTCATATGCTCATAACCTTTGCGAGCGCAAAGGTACGCTTTTTTTTTGACATATGCAAATTATTTTGCATTTTTGTCGCCGTTTTTCATTTTTATTTGCACATGTCATTTTTTTGTTGTAATTTTGCACCGCAAAATTGTTGACAATGAAACTATCGGAAATAAAAAAGGCTATCGGATCCCTGGCGCAGGTGACCGGCGACGACTCGCTTGAGATTCGTCATCTGCTGACGGATAGCCGGCAACTAAAGTCCCCGCAGGACACCCTTTTCTTCGCCATCAAAACGGACAAAAACGATGGTGCGCGTTACATCCCGGAACTGCAGTCCAAAGGCGTGCAAGCCTTCGTGACGGGCGATGCCCTTGCGGCACTCCAAGCCCTCGCGGCGTATGTGCGAAGCCGGTTCACCGGAATAGTCATCGGTATCACCGGCTCCAACGGCAAAACGGTCGTCAAGGAATGGTTGTACCAGTTGCTCAAAGAAGACTATACCATCGTTCGTTCGCCCAAATCCTATAACTCCCAGATCGGCGTGCCGCTCTCCGTTTGGCAATTAGCCAATACCAATGCCCAACTCGCTATCTTCGAAGCGGGAATTAGTCAGCCCGGCGAGATGGAACGCCTTGAACGCATCATTCGCCCGACGATAGGCGTGATCACTTATATCGGTCATGAGCATGACGAGAACTTCGCGTCCCTCGAGCAGAAACGTGAAGAGAAAATGAAACTCTTTGTGCACTCGAAAACCGTCATCGAAGACCCGACCCACCAGAATGTGCGTACCTGCGCAGCCGTTATGCGGGCGTTGGGTTACGACGAAGAAACCATCGCCGCACGCATCCTTCAGCAGACCCACGAGACGGTACTCAAAGTGAACCTCTCGGCGCTCGTCGATAATGTCCGTTATTTCCGCTCCAAACTCAAACCTACGACCAAACTGACGTGCATGGTCAAGGCCTTCGCCTACGGCGCAGGAAGTGTGGAGGTCAGTAAAGCGCTGCAGGCGTCAGGACTTGTGGACTACCTCGCGGTAGCGGTAGCCGACGAAGGTGTAGAACTGCGTCGTGCAGGTATCACACTGCCGATCATCATCATGGATCCGGAGGTGGCGGCAATGGACTTGATTCTTGAGAATAACCTCGAACCGAATGTCTATTCGCATCAGTCGCTCAAAACCGTTATCGCGGCTGCAGAAGCCAAGGGACTGGAGAATATACCGATTCACATCAAGATCGACTCCGGCATGCACCGCCTCGGTTTCTACAAAGAAGACATGCCGTGGCTCATCGACCGTCTAACCCATCAGAAAGCCGTGCGCGTAGCATCCGTCTTCTCCCATCTCGCAGGCAGCGACGAAGCCCAGTTCGACGACTTTACCCTCGACCAAATCAAATACTTCGATGCTTGCGCCGAAGAACTGAAAACCGGACTGAACTATCCGATTATTAAACATATTTGCAATAGTGCGGGTATAGAGCGCTTCTCTGACTACCAATTCGACATGTGTCGTTTGGGCATAGGTCTCTATGGCTTCTCCTTTGTGGGTGCGCACTTACGCAATGTATGCACATTAGAAACGACGATTCTCTCCGTCAAGACCGTCAAAGCAGGTGAGACGATCGGCTACGGTCGTCATACCACGCTCAGCGAAGATCGCACCATTGCTGTCATTCCTATCGGCTACGCCGACGGTTTCGATCGACGCTTCTCGAATTATGGAGGCTCGGTATGGGTACGCGGCAAACGCTGTCCTGTCGTAGGCAACGTCTGTATGGACCAAGCGATGGTAGATGTCACGGGCGCAGATGCCCGTCCGGGCGATATAGTGGAGGTGTTCGGCGAACACATGCCGCTTCAGGAACTGGCCGATAAACTCGGAACCATCACATACGAAATTCTAACATCCGTCAGCCGCCGTGTCAAACGTATCTATTTCTACGAATAAGCTCTGTATCGGCTACCGGACACCATCCGGAGGCGAACATGCCGTTCAATCTGATCTCTCGTTCTCGCTGCACGCCGGTGAGATGGTCTGTATGCTCGGACCTAACGGTTGTGGCAAATCGACACTCTTGCGCACCCTCGCGGGACTGCAACCGGCCCTCAGCGGTTCGTTCGATTATCAATCATCCATTATCAATCATCAATCATCGAAAGACATCGCCCTCGTGCTTACGGAGCGCCTCTCGATGGACAACACCACGGTACATGACGTTGTAGCGATGGGGCGTTATCCCTACACCTCTTTCCTCGGAGGCTTGACCGAAACAGACGAAGCGATTATAAAGGACTCGTTAGAGAAAGTGGGCTTTAGCGACCCTTCTGTCGCTCAGACATTCTTCAACGCCCATTCGGACGGCGAGAAACAACGTATCCTTATCGCCAAAGCCCTTGCCCAACAGACGCCGATTATCTTGCTTGATGAACCCACCGCCCACTTGGATTTGCCGCACAGAATACTTATCTTACGCCTCTTGCGAAACCTTGCGCACAAGCAATCCAAAACGGTGCTGATTTCCACGCACGAATTAGATCTGGCGCTTGCTCTCTCCGATCGCATACTGCTTATGACGCCGGAACGCGGTATTCAACTCGACACGGCAGCAAACCTAAAGAAAGCGAACGCTTTCACGTCCGCTTTCGGTATGGATATCTTTGATCCCTTAGGCTAATCGCTCTGCGTACAACATCATAGGTTTCCCGGCCACCTTGCAACCAATCACATACGCTGTACCTCCGTCCCGTAGGTGCAGTTTTTTCTTGAGTTGCTCCGGTGTTAATGGATAATTGCGACAGATCACATTCGCTTGCTTGAGGTCTTGTTTCTCTACAATCCGCCACACCCTGCCGGGGAAGTTCTCTACGAAGGTATCCGAACAATAAAGATGGGTGTTCACGTCCAATTTCTGCAAACCGAATCGTGTCCCAACTAACTTATACGCGCCTGCTTTTAATATAGCCGCGTTGGGCTCGTACAAGAAGTGTAGTGCTTCGCTGTTTATTGTGCTTCGCACGTGTATGGCTTCGCAGTTTAATTCTTCCGCTCTGCTAAACACAAAAGCCTGTTCTTTTTTTGCCAAATCAATCGCAGTAATTTGTCCCGCTTCGCCGCTGAGCAGTAACAACTCTTTGACTTCGTTCTTTACGGCTGCAATATGAATATCCCACTTTACTTGCGATAACTCTTTTACCGCCTGCGTCAACTCCAACATCGGCGAGAGTTTAATCATCAACCGCTTTCCGTGCGCCAATAGAGTAGGTAATAACTCCACTACATTCGGTGTGCAATCTTCTAACCGAAAAACCTTTCCGCCATGGCTATCCCGTCTCGCCGGATCAATAAAAATCAAATCATATTGCTCTGCCGTCTTCAAAAACTCTTCGGCAGTGGAGTTATGAATGGTGATGGGTTTGTTGGAGAAGTTATGCGAAGTAATTCGGCAAAGTTCCGCATTCTGTTCTATATAATCTATCGAAGAAAAAGAATCACTTAGGAAGTAGGTGTCAACTCCATAACCTCCGGTTAAATCGGCCATTTTCTCGCCGCTCACCAAGGACGCCTTATACCGCGCAGTCTCTTCGGAAGAACATTGTTCGCAACTCAGCCGAACGGGATACCACCAATCCTCAATAGACGCGAACGTAGGCAACTTATCCGCTGTCCGTTCACGACCCTCCACTTGCTGCAACAACCATCGCCATTCGTCGTCGCTTAAGTGCTTATATTTACTGCGCTGGAGCGCTAAATCTTCAATCTGCAATCCTCAATTGAGTATTAGGGTAATAATACGAAAGTATTTCTTCGTACTTCATTCCTTCGCTCGCCATCACCGCCGCACCAATCTGACAAAGTCCTGCGCCGTGCCCCCAGCCGTGACCGGAAAGCTGAAAACTGACCACTGAATTCTGAATACTTTTTTCTACCTCAAACCACGAGCTATAGAGACAACTCCTGCTGAGCCACAACCGAATCTTCAATTCTTTGCCAATCACTTCCGTGTGCTTCGTTCCCACGATCTTGAGTCTGTCGATACGCCCACTTGCCCCGCGATGAAGCGGAATAAGATCTACAATCTCGCCGAAGTCGATACCAGACTTCGTACGAATAATCTCGCTCAGTTCTTCGGCGGTGTAGCTGACACTCCAATCCCGAAAATCCTTCGTCTCTTGATCATAGTCATTAAGAACCAGCCGCAACACTTTCGGCGAAGGGGCTTTGCAATAATCGCAGGTCACCGACTGAATATACGGCACATCGATGTCTTCCCAGCATGTGCGCCAGATCTCCGTTTTTCCGCCGCAACACTTATAGTATCGACAGTCGCAGATCTCATTGTCGTATAGCAACACTTGCTCTGCCGTCGCGCGCACGGCTTCTACGGCCCGCTCATTCATTCTGCGTAGCCCCTCATAACGCTGACAATGGTCATCGGCGCATACATCAAAACCTTCGTGATTCGGTTTTTGCATGGCGCGCATGGCCCAAGAGCGACTGATGACCGCGTGCGCTTTGAGCAACTCTATCGGACTGTTGGCGTTCATCTCCGAAGAAATGACCGAACACAAGTACTCCTCGAGATCAATGGTGTTGATGGCTGTTTGGGTGCCATCCGCATTATCCCTGATTTCCAACTTCCCCGCAAACTCCTGGTCTTCGTGCCGGTCCCAATGAAAACCGATACCAATCCGCACATTCTTCAGCACGAATGTGTTTTCCTTTTGCTCAAATTCAATATGCGGAGCAGTAAGGATACCTACTTTAATCGGGCGAGTAATTCCCATGTGCGAAGGCGGTCTTTATACCAGTTATTGCGGTTCATGGCGATGATGTCGCAGTTCGCGTCGGAGTTGTCTTCCCAGCGGCGGCAGTTATATACGACGTCGTAGATACGTCCGATGGGGTAGTCGCGCGAGATACGAAGTCCTACGGCATAGTCCTCGCCATATTTGGTTGTCGGATAATTGATCGTGCGCAGCAGCGGCACATAGAACCCGCGCGGAGCACCCAAACCGTTGATACGTAGGGCGTTGTTGCGACCGTTATCGTCGGTCCATTCTCTATGATCAATCACGCCCGGCGGAAGAATCTCTCCGGCCATGTTCGTCAACTGGTACGTCCCGATGACCATTCCATAATCGCCGCTTTCGAAAGCATCGATGAACTTTTGCACGGTCGTCTCGTCGAAATAGGTATCATCGCTATCCAACTGTATTGCGTATTTTCCGCAACGCGGGTCATGAATCGCGACGTTCCAGTTACCGCCAATCGCGTGCCAGGTCTTGTCTTGAGCAATATAAATAAGGTCTGAATGCTGACGACTGATTTCTGAAATCTTTTCAACTGTTCCATCAGTCGAGTTGTCGTCCACGACAATGACGTTGAAGGAGTAGGGTGCCCGTACTTTCTGCGAGAGGGCGGAATGAATAGCGTCCGCTATCGTGCGCGCGCGGTTTTTACAAGGAATAATAACGCTAGCTGTCACCGGATAGTCTGACAACTGATCACTGAATGCTGATAACTCTTTATACTCGCCGGGCTTCAGGTATGCGCCGATACGTTTTAAGTGCGCCGTCACACATTGTTCCATCTCCACCTGCACTTGCCGGTTTCTCGGATCGACATAATCGAAGAGTTTTTCTCCGGATTTACGTGTGTCCGTCTCTACTTCGTAATACAAGTATTCAGGAATATGGGCGAGAGGCTCGCCACCCGGTTGCCCATTCGGCTCTGTGGCTCTCAGCCGCAAATCATACAGTCCTGCGAACTCGTACTCCGTGTCCATCGCGGCGACCAACGCTTTCAGTTTCGCGGTGTCCCACAACAGTACTGCGCCGAAGTCGAAATCATCGCGTAGCGCACCGATTTGGTAGTCAATCACGGGGGCTTGCGTGACAGTTTCTCCTATCTTGGCAAAATGGTCCGCATACACCATCGTTGCGCCGGTCATTTTCAGCACTTGCATCATGCGTTCCTGCCCCAGATACACCCATTCTATATCCGGCTTTAACGAAATCAGCGTGTACGGACGCTGCGCCTTCGCAGCAATCTCCTTTATAGCTTTAGTCGAGCACACTCTGCCCGGCAAGTAAAACGTATCTATCATGTAGTTGGAATTATTGCATCTTTATGAAACTCTTTCAGCCCATCAATCGGGTCCTTGAGAATTGTACCCAACGGCAGTCCTTCTGCTTTCATAGCCTCTTCGAGAACCGGACGATAGAAATAAGCGATCGAACCTACAAATCCAATCGGCTGCTCGGTCTTGTACTGCACAAGATTGCGACGAATGAATTGCACAAAATGGTCATAAACGAGAGCATGAATCCGCTCGTCCTCAATATGGTCTGCGCAGAACTTCGACAACTTCGCCAGAAACCGGTTCGGGAAAGGTTGACGATATACCTTTTCAATAATATCCGCCATACTCGTCTCGTACTCCTTGAAGAACGCTTCTTTGAGGTCATCGCCTAACTGATTCTTCATCAGGTCACCCACGAGTCGCTTGCCCAGCACGGCCGCTGAGCCTTCGTCGCCGAGGATGTAGCCGAGCGACGGTACACACCATTCGATCGTCTCGCCGTTGTAGAAACAGCTGCCGGAGCCCGTGCCGAGGATACATGCTACGCCGGCATGGCGGTTCAGTAGTCCCCGCGCCGCACCGAGCATATCGCTCTCTACGTGCACTTCCGCTTTCTTGAATACTCCTTCGAGGGCGCGTTGCACAAACACTTTCTTCTCCGGTGTACACCCTGCGCCGTAGAAAAAGACATGCGTCAGCGTGCCGGCCCAAAGAAGCGAACTAATCTGCGGCAGCAGTTGGTTGCAGATACTGTTCCGCATCGCGTCGCATGTCTGAAAAAGCGGATTGATACCATCGGTGAACACGTCCGAGCACTGCCCGCTCGCCGTCACCAAACACCAATGCACTTTGGTACTCCCGCTATCTGCTACAAGAATCATAGTATAAAATATTTTGCGGTTGCAAAATTACTGCTTTTTTTTGACACGAAAAGTGGCACACACGGTGTATGCCACTTTTCGTATATTCAACGGCTATTATTACTCAACCAATTTGCCCGTTGTATCATACATCTTTTCTCCGACGAGGATATATACCTTTCCGTTGCGGAGTACTTTCTGAATGTTGATATCTGAAGACCGGATGTCATCTATTGCTTCCGTTGCAGCAGCCTTGAGGTCCTCGTACGCTTTCTCAGCAGCCTCGAGGATAGCGAGTTTAGTAACAAGGGCTTTCTGATCATCCGTCAGCGCTTCGTACGCAGCGCGAGCGGCATCGATGAGTGCCTTCGATGCGTCGGTATACTCAACGGTTCCGATGTCGTCTATCTTGTCGTCCACAGCCTTGGCAGCCGCTAAGTCAGCATACTTTTTCTCAGCAGCCTCGAGTGTAGCGAGTTTGGTAACCAGTGCTTTCTGATCAGCGGTCAGTGCGTTGTACGCAGCCCGGGCAGCATCGATGAGTGCCTTCGAAGCGTCGGTAAGTTTAACGGTTCCGATTTTGTTAATCTTCTCGTCCACATCATTTGCAGCCACTAAGTCAGCATACTTTTTCTCAGCAGCTTCGAGAGTAGCGAGTTTGGTAACCAGTGCTTTCTGATCAGCGGTCAGTGCGTTGTACGCAGCCCGGGCAGCATCGATGAGTGCCTTCGAAGCGTCGGTAAG